>JAKASS010000013.1 GCA_021818905.1 Nanobdellota archaeon | reverse complement strand
TGGTTCATGCCCAGTCCTTTGCTTATGCCATATTCAACGGAAACATATCCGTTCGCTATCCTCCGATAATCGGCGATATTCTCTTGGGTCGGGATGGGCAGTCCTTCCCCTGACTTGACGTAAGCGGCCACCGCATCGAAGCTTTCCTTTCCTTCTATGAGCGTATCCAGCCCTTTCTTATGGATGGTTATGAAGTCCTTCGTATCCAATAGATCGAATATATTGCTTCCGGCTCTGTTTACGATGTAGCATGCTGAAACGACGGTGCTTTTATCCTTGGTATCCCGAGCGATTACCCCCAATCCATAAGCAACACCCCCGGCAGCTTCTCCTCTATATCTCCAAACGGTATCCACTATCTCCTCAAGCGACATTATCTTAGCGGCATTTATCACAGCGTCTTTATCCTTAGTATCCAAAGCGATATACCTCAATCCATTAGCGACAGTCCCAGCAGCTTCTCCCTCATATCTCCCGATGGTCCTCGCGCATTCGGCAGCGGCGTCTTTATCCTTGATATCCGCAGCGATCTTCCCCAATCCATTAGCGACAGTCCCAGCAGCTTCTCCGCCATATCTCCCGATGGTTTTTTCTACCGCGAGCCGGACACTCGGTCCAAGTCGGTCTATAGCGGCTATCCTAACGGGGTCTTGCAATACCTCTTCAAGCATCATGCATATTCATGGATATAACTATTATATAAACCCTCCATTTTATAGTAGTTACTTATTAAATCGATGTCTTTCACTATCGCATCCGACTTAAGGTGCTTTCCAGACATGTATCATAGTGCGCTGTCGGGTAAAGATCCGATAAATCATGTCAAGTTGTCGACTCTTTACAAGCGAAAGTTTGTTGAAACCGCAAAAACTATATATTCTTTAGTTAGTGAACAAAAAACAGTGATAGAGGCACCCGCGCAGAAATTAGCTCAAGCTATATATGAACTAGACGGGCACTATGGATACAACGCCACTTTCAATGGCGAATTAAATTATTCTATAACACGGCTTATCTAAGTCGTGCCACAGGAAATGGTTGACAAAGGAAAGTGGAAAGAAGCATTCAGATACCGGATATACTCGCAAACGGCGGCACTTTAATAAGGACTGGGGGTGCGCTGGAAAGATTGGCGGTTAAGTCAAAGCAAGCAGATACGGATTGGATTTATGACGGGCTCGTCGGCGTTTTTGAAGACATAAAAGACTAATATAAGAGACGCGTCAATATCGCATACGAAGCCATTCAGATCGAAAAGAGCAGCGATTGCTATACCGCGCCTTATCACACAGAATTAGTAAAAGTAAACGATGGATTCCAAGAGGTAATGAAAGATTACAGAAAGCCAAAATAGGCGACTTTCCACACAATCTAAGACTCTTTATAAAGATTAGCCAACTTCGCTTTGTCTAGATTTCCAAGATTTATATGACACTCGGCGAGTTACTCAAAGCATTACAAAAGCAATAAAGAAAAGATTTTTACACCCTTCTCTTGGTTTACATGGAAAAATCCTGCAAATCGTAGGTAAAAACCTTATGGGTGTAAGCTCGGAGCCGCACACCTACCTATCGCGCTAGTCCATACGACTTAGAATAAGGACTTACGCACATGCGTACTATCTTTATATATCTGTACCGACCTCTAGATTTTATAAGGCATAAATTAGGTATAATACATGGAGTCTTTGTTATAGAAACCTCGCATGATACTCATTTCGACAAGCGCAAAGTTCTTCTTAATAGCACGCTTTTAGAGAATAATAGGCTAGAAAAAATAAAAAGGGTCATTGAACATCAGCAAAAGCACACGCTGCCGCGCGGAGAAGCCGACGCGCATATTATTGCCTCGTTAAAGTATCCTTGGTACAGACACCAATGGCTACGCGATTCCGCAAAAGGAATAATGAATATGCTAGAAGCGGCAGATGTTTTATCCAAATATGGACTATACGAACGGGTCGGCATACAAAACGGTGAATTGGAATCCAGTCTTGGAAGAGCAATCAACACGATGTGGAAAGCTCTTTATTTCTTCGAAGAAAATATAAAGGGACAGGAAATCCGCGATATACGAGACTCTCGGTCGAGGCTCGGCAAGAATCACGTACTTGCTAGATTCGACGTTTCCGAAGATGGGAGCGTAAGCCTATGCGAGCCAGATAAGGGCCAAGTAAACGAATTAAGGAGCTGGATAATGCAGTATGATTCTATTCCATTGACTTTACTGGCTACGGTGAGGTACATAAAAAGCTTTGGGACCTCGGATATAGGTTATTCTATCGATATCGCCAAAAAGATACTTCCTTGGCTTGCCACTTACATGATTAACTACCACAATACCCCCTGCGCCGATCTATGGGAGCTGTATTATAGCCGAGAAAAAATAAACGGAATCGAAGTAGGAAGCACTATAGATTCGTACACTGTCGCATCTATTTACGCAGGAATCGAGAAAGCCAAGGAACTTGCTCAGCTCATAAAAGTAGATCCGCCAAAAGACATCGACTCAAAAGTTGTAGAAGACTTTCTTATTAAGCATTTTATCGGCGAGATAGACCCGTCATCCGGAAAAATAGTTTGCAAATCGAAGATAGAGTACGGAGAACTGATGAAAAGCGTAGACTCGAGCGCCGTAGAAATCTTCCGACTGTTCAAGCCCGGCAGACTAATCGGATCCGAAGTAGAGGATAACACAATCAAAGCAATAGAAAAACACCTAATGGACAATTCCCCGTTGCCGATACGCTTCAAATTCTTTGGCGCCCATGACCATATAAAGGACACATATTTCTATGGCGGAAACTGGTATCCTAACGCAGAAGAATATGCGATGTATAAACTAGGGAAAGGAGACTTAGCAAGAGTAAAAGAGATAATAGATTTTATCGAAGGACAAATAGAAGAAGACGGCTCGATTCCTGAGCAGAGCCTAATAAAACCTGCAAGCCAGGGGAACGATCCAGAGCATTATTTTGAAAAGAACGGTAACCAGATGATAAGGTGCCTGTGGTGGTCCGAAACAGGTTATCTTGGGCTAGTTTCTATGTATATAGACGCCGTACTAAAAAAAGAAACCAAAGACGAAAAATCTGACCAGAAATAGACGCTTAGCCGAATAGTATTTAATCCAAGGCATGCAAATCGTTATTATGAGCAGTGCCGTTATTAACCTCTCTAAAAATGTAAATCTCTCCGCACAAGATATAATGACCGGCAGAGGCTGCATTATCGGACAAAGCGGGTCCGGTAAGTCTTATCTAGTGGGGGTACTCCTAGAAGAACTTTGTAAGTTAAAATTTTCTTTTTGCGTTGTGGATCCGGAAGGAGAATATTATCCTTTGAGAAGCGCCTTTCAGGTCATTATTGTAGGCGGCAATAAAGGTGATTTGGGACTTGAAATAGACTTTCATGCGTTATTCAAGAGCAGCATACAAAATAATTTGCCAGTAATACTAGATTTATCAGAAAGCATGCAAAAGGATGAGGTACTGAACAAGGCACTGTCCGAATTGTATTTAGTTGAAGAAGAACTTGAAATGCCGTATCTGGTAGTAGTAGAGGAAGCTGACAAGTTCGCGCCACAGACGCACCGCACGGCAGGAATAATAGAAGAATTAGCAGTAAGGGGACGCAAGAGAGGGATAGGACTATTGGTCGTCTCGCAGAGGCCCGCAAATGTAAGCAAAAATGTGCTTTCCCAGTGCGGATATGGGTTTATCGGGAAACTGACCGTAGAGAACGACATGAATGCCGTTAGTATATTTTTTTCGAGAGCTGCTCTTAGGAGGATAGCGACGCATAACCCTGGAGAATTTTCTTCTTTTGGGTTAGGAATCAGCAGCGCCGTCCAGGTAAAGCGAATGCTGACCGAACACGCCGGCGCAACACCCTCGCTCAAGCCCACTGTTGCAGGCGAAAAGCTCGTAAATGTAATAAGTGAATTGAAGCAGGAGACAGGCAATGTAACTCTTGTAGGTACGAATACAAAACAGAAACTAATTAACGCATATTCACTGCAGTCAAAAATAGACGAAGAGTACATAAGACGATATGCATTCAGCAACGAAAAGAAGGAATTCGTTCTATTCGGTAAAAAGATCGAGTCCATAGACGGCGTTAACAAGAAATTCATAAGTGTTGTATTGGCGGGCGTCAGGTTACCTAGTAAGCATAAAAACGAATACACCGAAGGATATTTGATATTGGATGACAAGTCACGATTCGTCTTGCTAGATGACAAATTATCGTTCTTCCAGGGACCTATAATCGGAGAAAGCAAACTATTGCCCGAAGACTACGATGTCCTTTCCTCTTTATCCAAAAGTCACAAGAAGGATGTCGATGATATAAGCAGGGAACTCGGCATGGGGACAAGAGCTGTGCATAATTCCATAAGTCGATTAAAACTGCGAAAACTAGCGGTATCAAAAGGCAAAGAGGCTTCCCTTATAAGCTATAATAAATATTTAATGCAGGATAAACCGATAACTGTAGCGGTAGATGCGGACCCCTCTTCTATACTTAATACACGTGTAGACGAACGCATAGAGAAGGACTGGATAAAAGCGATATTTCCGTCGAGCGTTCTTTTTGAATGCAAACGCGTCCTCATACCGGCATATGAAGTCAGGCTAAGGCATGGAAACAAGGTTCGCGTCCTGTTGTTAGAAGCGGTACATGGACAAGTCATAAAAGAATAATATTTATGGCCCCCGTGCCCCCTGTAAAGAAGCTTCTGAACATAGAAATCAAATTATTTGCATTTTACCAATCGCCTAACAAAAGTTATTATATGGGATGATTTCTATATATCGAATGAGTTTAGAACGGCATCTGCACTTTATTTCACGGAAAAGACCTTCTGCAAGGACTCTCGACTATCTCATAGACATAGATGGCTATAGGTCATATTGGGGAGATTGGGACATAGCTAGGGAATTCATATCCAATGCGATAGATGCTGAAGAAGGCGACTGGAACAAGGTAGCGATAAAAGCCTCCGGCGATTCGCTAGAAGTGCACAATAAAAGCCGTTCTCTAGAAATAAGGGACCTCTACTTTGGCAGTAGTTCACAGGGAAAGGGACTTGATAAAGGTTACATCGGTAGATTTACTGAAGGAATGAAAATAGCTATCGCTGCGGCTGCGCGAAGTGGCTATTCCGTAACAATAAGTTTTGGAGTATATACCGCAAGGTCCTCGGTCCATGTACAGGATGGCGTACGCGCACTAAGAATAGACATAGAAAAATCTAAAGCGCAGATAGACGGTACAATTGTTAGAATAAAAGGCATAAAAAACGTATCCGATATCCTTAAAGAAAAAATAATAACCCCTGCCGATGCACGGATAGTAACGACAATGCAGTCAACGTTCACGGGGCGTTCTGGAGACAGCATTCAGGCTCTAAATGCAAAAGGCATATTTGTCGGTGGGATGTACGTATGCGACAATGACGGCTATGCGTGGGGTTACAATTTTAGTCCCTCGCTCATAAAGAAAAAATCAAGGAAGACGAAGTTTGGCCTTTCATATTCGACATGTCACAAACTGTTAGAAAAAACATAGGGGATGCATGGACGGAAGTTTTTGGAACAAATGCCGTGGTTGAAGACGAACTCGCACGGGAGATAGAATACCGTGGTGGGAAGGTAGTAAAGAAAAGCCAGCTTCTGAAGAGACTTGCACAATGCAAGACTGTCCCGAGCTCGGTCGATTTTATACGGATGTCTGAAGGACGCAATATGATTGATACTGCTAACATAAAAAGTGCCCTGGACTTATTGGTACAATATGCGGATGATAAGACTTACTGGAGAGGATTATTTAATCGCATTAAATCTAAGGAAATATGAACGGGGGCCTGCATTATTTTTAAGCTTATCGGAGCTGTCGGAAAAAGAACTATACGCTTATGACATAATCAGCAGCCTGGTCTACAGATATGCACCTGACTACAAGCTTGAGATATTTAAACCGTTAAGCGTAGAAAGAGAAGATGAGGGTGGATTCTGCAGCTATGAAAAGAAAATAATTGCCGTAAATCGAGAACAATTAAGAAGCAGTAAAGACGTAGTAAATACTCTACTCGAAGAACTCACACACGCGATTTACAACACCGCAGACATGTCCAGAAAGCATGCCGATTGCATACGCCTGCTGGCAACGCAGATGCTATTTGATGACCAAGCACGCGGCTACCTTTCTAAGCTTGACAGAATTTATAACAGAAGAGAGCCCGCAGGCTCTAAAATTTAGTAGACTTTCTTCTTTTGCAGATACAGAATGCAGACGATTCAAGTAACGTTTTTATAATATAACTATCTAGTTCTTTTAGATGGATGCGGATAAGATAATAGAAGAATACTCTATAAATGTTCATGACACAAAGCTTCTTTCCATCGACGGCTTACAAAAGGCCACTCGCATATTCCGAGTCGACGGCACGGAACTGGCGGATAATCTATACATAGTAGACACATCAAGCGGGAGAGATATCGCGTGCCATCCGCACATAGTCGGTAAAGAACTAGATAAATTGGCATCGTCAACTGCGGAGGAAGCGGCAAAGGCCATAAACTCCATTATACTCAAAGCTAAGAAAGAAGAGGATGTAAGTCCGGTATTTGAAAACGTGCTAAGAGCATCGCAAGGTTACAAATTATTTCCTGCACTTAAAGCTGTCTTGCCAGGTAAACCAATTCCACAGTTATTCATAAGACCAAGGTACGTTTCAAAATCTTACCGGAACCATACCATCCGAGAATTGAAAGTAATTTACAAGGACTTTTCTGAACTACCAAAAAACCAGAGAGCGGTGCTCATAAAACCGGACACGGAAGCAACTGGCGCTTCTGGGGTATTGTCAATAACGGAGACTTTAAATGAATTCAAGAAGTGCGGCTCCGAGATAACGGACGTAGTTCTATACGGCTTCATGGCCATGCCGGCGCTGAAATGGCTCAAAAAAACAGCCAATGAACATGGCATAAATCTACATGCTTTCTCTATCGGTAATATAACTGAATTAGCCCTCAATAACTATGACATGACACTTTATGGCGTCGATGAAAGCTATTTTTCTAAATATGGCAAGATAAAGAGACTTGGCAGTATAGTGGACAGAAGCACGCTAGAGGATTATTTACCAGAGTTCATACCCGGCTGCGATCAGCCGGGAGATTGGTCAGACAGACAGTCTAAGCTTTTTACTGGGCTTGGATACGAACTGGGCGATATAACCGGCCACCTTACAAGAAGCATTAACTTGATAGAAAAACTCAGAAAGATAGGCGGATACGAAAAGTGGCAGGACTCGATAGCACAGAAAGAAGTAACAAAACTTAAGAAAGTATTATATAATTATTCTTGAATAAACTATTTCTTCCAAGGGCTCCATCCGGCCCAGCAACCAGACCATGGAAGAGATAAATAAGACTCTGTAGTTCATGCTTTCCATACCTTCGGAGAAACAGAAAGATCCGCATGTCAAAGTTAGAAAAATTACTCGGGTCAATCAGCAGAGTACTAAGATATGATAAATACATTGGCTTGAAAGGAATAGGAACCAATAAATCACATCCAGACTATTCTATATTATCACCAGAAGACCCCGGTTTTACCGGCACAGTTGTCGGCGGCTTGATGGAAGGTGTCATCTACGCAGGTATTTTATTTCCAATTGTAAATAGCGAAGCGAGCTTTGCAGCTGTAATCCCTACGGCGATAATTAGATACATCGGCGCGCGGCGTGCAAGAGCGGCCGTAAATGACGCCCTTGAGAAAGCCTCTGGTACAAAACTTGGGGGCCAAGAAATACGCTATCATCCAAAACTTGATAGATACGAGCTAGAAGGCAAACTTTATCTTCTTAAATATCGTCTAGGCTTAAGATAGCAAGGAAAATTTTAATATCTTCGCACTCTACGGATATTTTATCCTGAGTTTAACAAAAGACTGTTGCCTTTCGCGCTTACTGGAATAGGATTAAGCGAAGGCATTTCAGAGATTATTCTATGCGCAAAGCCTTTTAGTCTTTCGGCTACATGCATATACCCGTTTTTCAATTTACTAGTTAGGTGTGTGTAACCCCCTACCGCTTTATCTTTAAGCGAAGTTGCAAATCTATCCATGCTGTCGTAGATGCGTGCGCCGGTTTTCTTTGCCCAGGCTTTTACTTTCGCGTAGTTTTTGTACAGGAGATAACCTCCCTGGACTGCAAAGTATGCTCCCAACGAAGCCATACCCAAAACATAGCCGGTTAAAATTCCTGGTATAAACGAAGGCGAATTTATCAATTGTGCTAATCCACCCCATATAGTATGTTTAAAGGCGGGTATCCTCCAGCCGTAATCTGCTTTCGGTAGTGGATACGGGGGTCTCTTTGCAGCTATAGTCGCAGAAGCATAATCCGCTGCGACGGCGTTCGTCGAGACCGTCATTAGATTTGAGAGGTTTCTCTTTTTTGACCAGTTTTTATTGTATAGTATCCCTGCGCTGGCCCCGACACTGCCGCCTATAAGTGCAACTTGATAAAGCTGGGTAGGTATGGGCAAAAGGAACTGCAGGACCTTTGGCATGTATTTTCCAAGCCACTGCCCCGCCTTTGTGAAATAAGAGTTCCAGCTCGTCGGGTGTAAGGCATCATAAGCTCCCAAGCCAACGGCCGAAGCGCCGAATGCGGCCGCTTTCTTGCCGCCACTCTTAAGATCCGACTGCGGCATTTTTGCTTTTGCTGCCGTCGTATTGCCTGCCTCTTTACTTGGCACTGTTACCAAATACGGTTGGTGAATGTTAATTACATCGGCTGCCATCTTTATTTAAGGTAAAAAATGGAAAACCGATGTAATTATTGTAAAAGCAGCAGTGTGGATTTAAATGGCTTTAGAAAGACAAAAAGGAGGGGAAACGTACAGAGATACCGCTGTATGTCCTGCGGTAAGACGTTCGTGGAAAACGGCGGTTTCAGGTAGAAACACCATGCGAAACGCACCATGATCGGCAGTATTCACCTCCATCTGATAGGATCGTCGCTTAGGGAAGCCGCGAAGTTCCTTTCCGTGTCCGTTGATTCCGTATTCAGGTGGTTCCTGGAATACGGAAAGATGATCATAGGATACGTAAAGGACATGAAGCCTTTCAGGGCGGAAAGGCTTCACATGGACGAGATGTCCGTAAAGATGCGCGGGAAGTCCTTTTACGTATGGGCTTCCATCTGCAGGGAGAACAGATTTGCCACGGCTTTTCTCGCTTCCGACAGGACGAAGAAGAACGCCAGACTGCTGATGAAGGAGTCCCCGCCAGCCATGAACATCACCACGGACGGAGCCTTCGGATACGGATCCATAATAAAAGACTTAAAAGGCTTGTGGTATTACCACCGCCACTATCACCGCTGCGCTTCCTTCGAGGACAAGAAGGACAATGATCCCATGGAAAGACGGGACGATCCCTATCGTGCCAATACTCACGAGCTTCGCGGCTTCAAGAAGCTCGCCACTGGAGACTTGTTCGTAAGATTATGGACGTTCTACTATGACTTCATAAGGCCGCATTCTTCCCTCGGCAGGACCCCCGCCGAAGAAGCGGGACTTGTAAAGTATCACGAAGACGATGATTGGTTCGGACGGTGGGAACGATGGGTCGAGAGAGCTTCGCTCTCTTTTTATTTGGCTTATATATCAACCGTATTTAGTAACAGTGCCCTTTACTTACTATCGAAGCGCATTTTGATTCATTTTTGTATAGCCAAGCTATTTCAGGATATTTTACGTGTTTACTGCTTTTAGCATTATTACTAAATCGTATTTAAAAAGATCTCTAGTATCCCCGAAATACTGGTTTTTCATAAAACTATGCTTTTTCTATTTTATTAAATCACGTATTCGATTGTCCTTGTGTGCTCATCTTTGTAGAAATGCTGCCTCGTCTTACCAAAACGAAAACACCGATAGTCGTTATAACGTTCGTGAAAATTATTACATAAGTGACAATATTAAGGTACAACACTGACATCGGCAGGCCCTCTGTGAATGCTAATACTGCAAGCGTTGCGGGAGTGACTCCTTGTGCGCACATGACAAGGAAAAGGGGCCTATATTTTGCTATCTTTGCCTTATAAGTCGAGATAGCTAATGACAAATATCTGGCTGCCAATAATATTACAATTATAAGCGCGGCCATTCCTGCGCCCTCTATCACATTCTGCCAGGAAAGCACCAGAATAAGGCCTAAGAATACAAAGAAAAACGTAACTAAAATAAAATTAAATTCAGTTTGGAACATGTTTAAATGTGTTTTAATTTTTGGATCAAAATTCTGATTAAAGAGCTTGGCCACCGTTTTACCGTTTCCTAGGATTATACCAAAAGAAAGCACGGCGAGCAAAGGATTACCGCCGACTAAATCGGTTATTGCAAACGTTAGAAGAGCAAAACCTAACGTAAGGACATAATTATATGGTCTTTCCTTCACTTTATTCAAAATGAAAAGCCATAATAGAGAAAGTATTACCCCAATTACTATTGCAACGGAAAATTCCGAAAATATGCGGTATATTACAGTAGTTAAATCTATTCCTCCCACGCTGTTTACGGATGTGAAAGTAAGAAAAAGCACCACTAGTAATACGGAGTTTAAAGCCGATTCCAATCTTATAAAAGTCGTCGGGTCTTTTCCAATTTTTAATGACTTGGACAAAGATACTATGACTACCGCAGTAGTTTCACCGCCAACTATAGAACCCAAAATTAACGCTTCTAAAAACGTCCATCCCAAAATAAATTTAAAGGCCGCAGTTATAATTATAATGCTTAATGATACATACAGGAGTACCTGAAGTGTTGTTCTAAGGCTTATGCCTTCCTCCTTAAATATATTTATGTCAAAGCCGCTGTACAACAGGACCATCATAAGCGTAAGCTCAGCGACGATACCAAGTATAGGTAAAAGTGAAACTCCGTTGATAATCCCTAAAACTGGACCCAACACTATGCCTGCAGCTATAAGAAAAAGATAAGGTGGCAGCCCTTTTCTCTCGAAGATCTCGTTGCCCGCGAAACCGAGCAATATTATAAAAGCTGCTATTAAAAAAGTTTCGGTTACAGCACCCATCATTATTTTTATAGGTGTTTATGATTTATACGCGTGTGCATAAGTCCCTTAAATAAGCCTAGCTCCGTCTGACATACCCCTTATAAATCGGGTTGCTGGGGGTTACCCATCTTCCAAAATCTGGGAAAAAATTATCAAGTCTCATTTCCCCATAGAAATTTTCTTCGCGATAATATTTATCCACAACCTGTAATTCAGAGCCGGTGTTTTCTTGGTATATCCATTTACCATGCTTTAAAAAGTGTGGCGCGAATCCTAAGTGTTTATCGTTGGATAATTTTTGCAGTGACTCCTTCGTAAAATACAATCTATCTCTGGCGTTAACGTTGAGCAGAGCTAGTGTAACGTCGCTGATGTAAGTAGCACCCAAATACCAGTCGTGCCTTTCAGATGCCCCCTTGGCATTCTCCAATAAGTAGACTATATCGTCTTCCCTGAGGTCCTTGTATTCGTGCCCTCTGTCAAGTCTCTTTTCCAGCAAATAATAGAATTCATCAACCTTCGGCTCGATACCGTGGCCTTCAATTTTGTGCTTTCCAGAATAATTGCTCCAAGCATAGCGCTTGGCTTGGAGAATGTATTTATTCAGGCGTTTGCTCAATCGATTCAATCTTTCTTCGCCGGTTTCTTTTATCCCAAGGATTTCTTTAAGAGTCATTCTATAGTATGAAAAGAACTGATATTTATACCTACATCTCAGCTTCTAGCGCTCTTGTCTGCAACAAGCAGTTTTTCGAATTCCTTGTGTTTTTCTAAGAACGTTATTATGGCAGGACAATCTGGCCTGACCTTTAACTTGCTTTTTCTGGCGAAATTAAACGCGGCGATAGTGAGACTTTCGATGACGCCATTTCCCTCGTCTTTGTCCGGCGTGAAAGTACGATAAATCCTGAGAGCGGTATTATCTCTATTTATGTAGAGCAATTCGGATTCGCCATTCGGCGTACTAGCAGAAAATTTTCCTTCAGTATGCGTAACTTTCATAATCAAAATCTATCTGGTCTGCCGTATTATGTTGTGACACGAGAACGGTTACAGACTTTAAACCAATCACTATCCCTTATGAAGAGCACGACTATATAAAGATGCTAGAATCAAACTCTTCCAACCCTTTGGCTCGTAATATCTTATCTGGACCCCACATTGTCGCACATATTTTACCCCCGTATCCTGCATAGGATAAGTTGCAAGAATGTATAGAAGGGTACTCTAATAAATAGCTTAAACAATGCAACTCTGGATTTTATTAATTATATAAACCCCTCCAAACATTATTCTGATATAGGCTTTAGTCAAAGCACCGAAATAACTATGAAAACGTTGGATCAAATAATCCAAGATTTTGAAAAAGAAGAAGTCGAAGGTGAAGGCACTACCTTTTCTCCTTCTGGCGCACCTATCGCTGACTTTGACACAGTTTACGCGCCGGCTGACCAAAGCGTCCCGGCAACATTTTTACAGTCAGAATACAATGGGACTAATTATGACGTAGACCTTGATAGCAAATACCAACCGACTATGTTTTCTGTTTCATGGTTAAGAACGCACGATCTTACCCAGAATATGTCCGACCCGCTCACTAAAGACTTGCTTATGGGTTTGCTGGCTAATGACCCGAGGTGGACATTTTATAATTACAAATCCAATATCCAAAAAGTCAACAATAATCTGTATAGGGTAAAAATCGACAACAGGCAGCTTCCGGGCGGCGTTACAAGCTCAAGGACCGTAGAGTTTCACATAGACGACAATGACGTTTTGGAGAAGGTAAGACTAGTCTATTCTGTAGCGCAATATAACGTAAGCAAGGATATGTACTCCCAAGAGGTCAACTTTGTTTACCCATATGCCTACGATCAAGACGACGATGACGATAATGGCCAGCAGTCTACATCCTCAAGCCAAGATGATGATAAAGATGACGATAATGACGTAGATACATCACTCCTTAATGATTTGGGATTTTAGTTTCGGTTTTGTAGACGATTTATACGGTAATTTAGCTCCTGCGATTAAAAACTATTACTTTGTTTTTTATCACTAAACAACTTCTGTCTTCGCTCTCCACTCCTTAAAAATGACACTGCCGCGGCAAGCACAAGCAAAACCGTTGAGATGTAAGTTACGGTCCTGAACCCTTCTATAAATGAAGAGCCAACGAGATTGGCGAAGAAACGTGGTGCGCTTAAAACCGATGAAACTACGGCAGTGAGGTTCGCCGGTATTGAAGATGACAGATACTGTGCCATTGTATGTGAAGTTTGAAAGAGATTCTTCCAGCTGTCAAATTCTGTGTCGGATAAATGCTTAGGCGATAGAAATCCATGATAAAACAAGAAGAACCAAACAAAAACGCTGACTAACACGAAAAACTGGCTAGTCGTCCTTTTTTGGAGATGCCTTTTTTAGCGCTATCTTAAGTTTTTTAAGATCGCCTGGGGATCTAATCGTTAAAACGTGATCAAGAACCTCAATTTTAATATTTATTTTATCACCACGCTTAGACTTTTTTATAACCGCCTTTTCGACCATTTTATAGATAAAATACAATGTTGCTGGGTTTTTTATAAGTACGACAATTAGGGAAACGGGAATAAAGAAGCCACCAACTGAAAAAACTTTGTACTCGTATTGATCGGACGAAAACGATTGAAACTTGACATCATTTTTGCTTAAATTTCTCTCCAAGTATTCTAGCACGTCTTTATCCCCTGAAATTTTAAGAATATTTGGTTCTTTGACGTTGCTAGTCATATCCTAATAGTCCCTTACCCGGTTCTTTTCCACTAAAAAATACTTTATCTGGCCTTTAAACCCGTTGTTTTGTTTAAGCTTGTCTAATACATCGGTCCTATCGTCGAATATAATGACTTTTTCATAGCCCGTAAACGTATTTTGGATCTCTGCTACTTTCCAGTCTCTATCACTTGGGGTCTTTTCTTGGCCTAGCACAGCGTCTGCCCTGAGAATCAGCTTCGGGCTTCGCGCCGCATAAATCCTATCCAGGGCTCTTTTAGTATGTTCCCTAAGGTCTTCTCCCCTCGCGCTTATCACGTAAACGTCGTGACCGCGACGCTGTAGATCGATGTATCTAGCTATCGCGTAAAAGTTCGGCTCCAAAGCGGTGTCGTATTTGGTGAATGCGGTGCTGTACACTTTAACCCTGTGCTCTTCGGGAAGGCCCCTCACCTGATCCCTTGAGAGTTCCTTACCCATGACTTCCAGAGCTGCAAGGCGCACACTTTTGGAAATGAAAAACAATGTCTCGTCGAAATCGAATATGGCCAAAGTCTTTGCGGTTTTCTTTTTATTCGAAGACAAAACCGTTTTAAGCTTGCTCGAGTCTAACCTGTGTTGAGGCATAAGTTTAGTTTCTCTTCCTTTCTTTTATACCTTATTATCCGCCGACAGAACCTTTTGTTCACCCACAACAAAAGACTATAAAAAAGGGTAAGATAATTAGATTATATGGATGAGCCAAACAACACTAACCTTACTTTACTTAGTTCTAGTCCGGCCGGACCAATTAAAAAGTCGCATCGTCTCGCAATAGCTTTATTGCTTGTAGTCGCAGTTGTTGTTTCAATAGTAGTAATAACAAACTTTTCCCTTCTTTCCGCTGCGTTTACTCCAAAGCACCAAATCGTAAGTTTAACTTACGTAAATTTAACTTCGATAACGGTAAGTGGAACGTTGGGGACCCAGCCGGTCGACTATTCCCAACATGGTTTTAATGCTGCTTCAAATTCTACAAGCTCGTTTTATTGGAACCTTTCGGATTATGATGGCGGGGGTACTTTCTTATTGGAATATATCGATCCGGAAACTTCAGGATTTTCAGTCATCAACACAACGCCAAAATTGCCGTATAACATTACTAATGGTTCCGAACTAAATCTAAAAATTTACATTAGAAATCCACAAACTGCTTATTCTGGGCCTTTGGACTTTAAGCCTGTGGGGACAGTTTTAAGACCTGCCAATTCTTCTCCAACTAAAAATAGTTCTAATGTAAGCGGTAGCGTTAAAAACATAAACATGACAAAAATCAGCTTAACGATCAGTTTCATTCAAACTGACGGCTCAATTTCATCTGGGATTACAACTTCTAGGGGCGGGCTTTATAGAAACGCGAGCACTTTTCCATACGAAATTACATTAACAGATAACTGGACCTCTTCGTATCAAGTCACCGAAATAGTTTCTAACAGCGCGAATTTTTCTGTTGTAAATGAGAATTATAGTCTTCCACTAAGAGTTAACCCCGGGGCAAAGACGGCGGTTGAAATAACGGTGGAAACTCCAACAACTCCATACACGGGTCCTTTATACATACTGGTAGAAGAGCACGAACTGAAGGGAGTTCCTTGCGCAAACTTTACTTTTTCGGAAGACACCGCTAGTACTAGCAAATCTGCTGAATGCACTTGGAACGGCGGAAACCTGACTGTTGTTAGTAATGAAGGGAACTTTGAAGGAATTTCCACTTGGGTTAATTCAACCGCGCCTTCTAAAAACATATACACCTTGCACGAAACCCAAAACGGTAAATCTTGCATAACTGAGACGGAGTCGCATTACTTCCCACCGAATACATATGAGGTCTATCTAAAAACCAACGCTACCGGTGCTTCTTGCAGCAATAGCGGTGCATTCGTAGAATTAATGCCGAGTTCTTAATAATTTAGGATAAGTTCTATTTCTTCATCTTCATTGTAACTGCAACGAGGACATCAATCAGTTTTTCATTTGCGCCTTTGTCGGCTCGTCTACAAACACACCGTTCTTTATCTTATCATCGCCGAAAGTGACTAAAACTTCCGGCTTTGGAACGGCGTAGACATTTAAATTAACAAAAGTATCCCTAAGGTGTTCCTGAGCTCATCTTAATGAGAAGACCAGCTCTTCTTGTACTACACTCGGTTACGCAGGCACACTATCCAATGTGATAAGTCTAGTTTTCATTTCTTTCTAAGGCTGTCAAAAAGAAGCAGCGTAGCGATGGAGTGCGCATCTTTTATCAAACCAGATTTCGCCATTTCCAAAACTTTCTCCAAATTGATTTGAAGCACCTTTAGATTTTCTGCAGGTTCGAGTTCCTGTTCACCTTCTTTGAGTTTACTCGCCACAAAAACGTGGACTATTTCGTCAGAAAATCCGGGTGTAGAAAATATACTTGTTAACTCCCTTATCACCCCACATGCGAAGCCTGTCTCTTCTTTAAGCTCTCTTTTTGCCGACTCTATCGGTTTTTCTCCTTTGTCTACCAAGCCTGCCGGAAATTCATATTGCCACCTTCCAATAACCGGCCTAAATTGCTTTAACATTATTATCGTATTCCTGTTCAAGACAGGTAGAACAATCACAACTTCTCTAGAATGTACCATTTCCAGGTTCATCATATTGCCATTTGGCAATTTCACTTTCTTTTTTTCTACATCGAAACGCCTGCCGGAGAAAACTTTCATTATCTTTAATGGCTGTTTGAAGATATATAATTTTTACTACCTTTGACTTGAATCGATAGTAAAACTAAAGGATAAAATAAGGAAAGACGATTAGATTATATGGCTAAAGACATTGATCTTTTTAAATCAGATGTAAGGAGAAAACTCGACGATATCCTCGGGTTTATAGCGCCAAAAAACAGCACCCTAAGAGAAGGGCTCGGCTCTATCATGTACAGAGCGAAATCATTGGGATGTTCCTTGTATGAGCTAAAAGCGCCGATAGCGGCTGCTGTTGCTGGCATGACGATGGACCGGGTTTTGACATACCAGTTCCTGCAGAATGGCAATGGCTACGAAGCGAATCCGATAGCTGCATTGGGCATGAAGCTGTTCGGAGAAGTCCCGTCTATGATAGCGACTGGCGTGTTGTACCTGCTTTGCTATGGCGGGTTGGGCAAGTTACTGGAAACGGCGGCAAGCACCGCTTCTATAGACAACAAGAGATACCTGCCTAGAAACTCGCTTGTAAAAGCCGGACTCTACTCATACGCAGCAGTCGAGGCGGTGGTATCGATAAACAATTACTTTGTGGCGAACGCCATCTCAAACCAGTCGATACAGGCGTTCCAGAATTACCTGTCCGATTTCCTGCCGCTTCTAAATGTTCTTCCGCTAGTCGCGGTAGCAGCGACCGCACGACACTATTATCTAAAGTCAAAACGACAGAAATGATAGCGTACACGGGCTCTAAGGATAAATATCGTTGACGATCTTATCTTATATGAGAAGGCCTGCCAAAAAATACTGGGTCAAGGAGGTAAATACTATTTCTACATATCCTCCAGAGGGCACTTTTGCAAAATCCGGGGAGGAAATCGCGCGTATAATGGCAAGAAAAGACGTCTCACCTAAGGGAACTGGGTCTGCGATACGTATGGTGCAATATTTCATTAACCGGTCTGGGAAAAATCTTTCAGCGGGCAGGCGCAAAGAACTCGAATTGGCAAAGAAAATCCTTCAAAATAAAATTAGAAAAAATAAAGGATAAAATAAGTGAAGAGAATCTAAACTCATAAATTTATAAAATCTCTAAAAAAGACAATCGCGAAAAATTTAAATATGGGCGCTTATTCTATATTTTTGAGTGGATGGATGATTGTCGTTTGGCGATATTAACTTCCTAAAAAAAATCGCCCAATAAATTGAGTCGTCCAAAAATGAAACCGGCACAGGCAACCGGCTTTAGCCGGCGAGCTGACGACTCTTGGGGAACCCAAGACTCGCGGATGATTATGACAACATATGTGATAGGTGACTCGTCTGGCAATTGCTGTGCACGATGAGATAGTGTATCAGATTAGAGAGTTATATATTAGTAAAGTAAGCAATTATTATGAGTTTTATAGACATCAAGAAGAAGGGACTCAAATGCGAACGCTGCGGGCACGAATGGATCCGAAGAAGCGAGAAGATCGTGCCTGTTGTCTGCCCCAGGTGCAAGTCTCCTTACTGGTGGCGGCCAAAGAATGCGAAGAAGGCGAGACCGTTCTAGTGGTTGCGCTAAGTTTATTTCAAAACCCAAACAGTCTTTCGTAGTCTTTGTGATCCATCCAATCTAGGACCGCTACAATCAGTTCTATTTCTCCATTTGACGTAATTGAATACAAAAGCCTCTATCCATTTGGCAAGTTGTATATCCAAAGATTGTTTATTTTGTATTTTTCTACGAGCTTTTTTGGGATTAATCTTTTCCTTACATTCCTGCCGCAAAAAGCATCTTCTTTTATGAAGCCTATCGCTCTCTTTATGCCTCGTTTTATAGGGTCCTTTTCGGACAAAGAATTAAAACTATTCTCAAGGTTCTGGTCTACGAATTTTACCCTGCTACGTTTCATAGTTTTATATCGGGTCTATTTTTCATCTTATCAAAGAAAGCGGGGTTCCAGATATATATTACATATCCATTTTTGTCATAAGCTATTTTATTGATACTTTCAAGATAATCCATTATTACCTGAAAAGTCTGCCACATTACCTTGTGCGGCAGTTTACGGAAAAGTTCCGTTTTCTTATATTCTCCGCTATTTTCGTCGATAAATCTCTCTACCATAAGTACCGTCTGCAGCGTTGGAGACCTGGCAAATTCACTCGGTCTTCTGTTAATGACCCTTTCAACGTTTTTAGTTTCGTCTCCCATATCTCTTTCTCTCTTTAATACTTATAATATCAGTTGATATTATATCAACTTTTGCTTTTTATGTGAGGCGGCCAGATTCTGCATGGTCGACCGTTCTACGGTGTACGACTGGATCATGCAGTGGAAACACGAGAAGACGCTGTCGGACAAGTCCAAGGAAGGCAGGCCGCCATCCTTTGGAGAGAAGGAGAAGAAAGATATAAAGAAGCTGATAGAGGAGAACGATTCTTCAAAGCACGGCTACGATGTCACGATGTGGGACACGAAAAGCCTCCAGTTTTACCTTGACAGAAAAGGAGTCTCGGTGTCCAGAGAGACGATAAGGAGGACGCTGTCCTCCATGGGAGGACACTACGTCAAAGCCGTCCACGAGTACGCCGAAGCCGATCTTAAGAAACAGCTCGCATTCGCCATTGCGATGGCGAGGTTCGTCAAGTCCGTGTCTTCGGAAGAAGTGATGAGCGTCTGCTCGCTCAATCCGCTCAGAAAGATATTAAAGGATGGAGTGTAGGATTACTTTCGAGGATTGCTATAATTAGCAAAGCCCCTTTATAGTATTAGGTTGATTATAAGAAAAGAGTAAAAATAAGAATTATTAGATATGAAAGTCTTATTCATTTGCAGAGCTAATGCTGGAAGAAGCCAGATGGCTGAAGCAATTTTTAATTCGCTGACAAATAAGCATAAGGCGACGAGTGCAGGCTCGAATGTCAAAGATGAAGGCATGACTGGATCGCCACCAGACGAAAGAGTAATAACTGCATTGGAAGAGGTCGGTCTTGATATATCCGCTTGTAAAAGAAAACAAGTGACTCCTAAAATGGTAGAATACGTTGATAAAGTAATCGTACTTATGCAAAAAGACGAAGCAAGAACTTGTCTTCCAAGCTACATCTCAAACTCTAAGAAAACAGAATACTGGACTGTTCGAGACATGCGCGGTTCCATTGACCCGGAGTTTCATAGGGGCGTGAGGAATGAGATAGAGAAACGTGTAAAGTTGCTTATCAAGAAGTTAGATAAGCTTAACGAGTAAGTTTATTGCACATGCTTTTTAGGTTATTTCGATGTCCTCTAACCGAAAAGTTTAATATCATAAATCATATAATTGCATTATGTTCAAAGAGATCAGTGACTTAAGGCACTTCAAGAACTTTCCGAAGGTTATACTGCCAATCTCAATAGCTTTCTTTGTCTATACTTTTGGGTGGGGGGTAGTCTCACCGATGTTCTCCATATTTGTCAACGGCATAACAAAAGACGTGCTTATTACGGGCGTGATACTTTCTATAACGACTCTTTTCGGCGTGCTTCTAAACATTCCATTTATGCTCATAATAGACCGGCTTAACATGAAACGCGTGCTTCAGATAGTGCTTTTAGCATACGTAGGTTTTGCTCTTTTGTATCCTATGGCAAACAATACGGTTTCATTAGTGCTTGTAAGCATAGCAAGGGGCGTCGCATCATCCTTTCTTTGGTTGACTTCATGGGCTTATGTTTTTGCTTTTGCAAGCAAGAAAGTACGTGGAAAAGAAAGCGGATTTTTTTCTAGCATGAACGACTTTGCTTCTGGGGTGGCGCCGCTAATAGGAGGTTTCGCGACATTGGTAGCTTTTCTTTTTCCTTTCTACATTTTGGCGATGGCCAGCTTCATTGCGTTTATAGTAATATCGCTATTCGTGCATAGTTCTCCTAAGATTAAAAAGGTCTCTTTTGGCAACCAACTTGCAGCTCTCCTTAGAAACATGAAGAAATTGAACTTCATGAAGACGATGTTCTTAGTGGTCATATTCTATGCCCTGATAAATATTTTTTATTCGTTTATCGCCATATTCTTAAATTCTGAGGGCATATCCATATTTTACATAGGTGTGATACTGACCGTCACTTTATTACCTGCAGTAGCGTTGGAAGTACCAATAGGGAATCTAGTCGACAAGTACGGTGTTAAGAAAGTGCTGTCATTAGCTGCAATACTTACTGCTGCTACTGGTTTCTTATTCACTCTATCAAGTAATATATTGTATATCACTGCTTTCATACTTGCGTTCACTATCAGTTACACCACGATATTTATAGCTCTTTATTCACGTATGTCTGACCTTATCAAGCAAGAAGGCATAACGTTAATGGGGCCGATAGCGACGATAAAGGACGCCGGCTATACGATTGGTCCTTTAATTGGCGGGTGGATGATAGGTATGATAAGCATAGGGCCGGCATTCATGCTTGCAGGAGCCGCGTTCATAATCCTTGTGCCGGTCGCACTTACACTGCATGATTAAGTTACGGGATCGAGTTTTAGAAGGATTCTCCCACAACTTAGCTTTGACTTTTATAAGCATTTGTTTTTATGCTATTTAGAAGTTAGTTAAAAACGTCCATTTAGTTACAAAGTCAGTATTTTCGGCGGAAACATAATTTTCAACTGAAGTTACAGTCATGTCGAGGCGTTTATAAATAAGAAACGCCATAGAAAATTATGGCTTCTTCTCAGAAAGGAGGAAAGCATTTCCTTTTATATATCGTTATCGGTGTGGTCGTAGTAGCAATCGCGGGATACGCTGTTTTTAGTTTCGTTCTTCCAGCAACTTCACTAACTAAAACTTCCACCACGCCAGCTAACAATGTTTACTTAAGCCTTACAGACCCCGCAACAGTACCCGTAGGCACAACGGCTCTTTTTATAACCTACTCCGATGTACAGCTCCTTGTCTCTTCTAATGGCACGCTGAGTACAGTTTCGCTTCCGGGCGGGACAGGAACTGTAAATGTGCTTGATTTACAAAATGCCTTCTTGGTTCTTGGGGCGATGCATCTCTCAAACGGATCAAAAATAATACAAATTGAAGTAAACATAACGAGCACGATTATAACCATCAACGGTGTTAATTCTACGGTTGTCATAGGCGAAGGAACCGTAAAAGCTAATATAACCAGCGGAAACAGCGTTGCTGGCACCACAACAGCAGTTATCGATCTAGTGCCTTCTGTTACTTCGATACAGACTGTTGATAAGACCATATATGTACTTACTCCTTCTGTGAGGGCAGTAATAACGCCAAATAATGTGTTTACTGGGCAATCTTCCAACGTGTCTGGAAGTCCATCTTCTCTTCCACCAGTAGGTAGGAGAATAAATTTCACTAAAAATACTAATTTATCGAATATATTTAAATCAGTCACTCCTACGATCAAAATAACTTCAGCCTCTATAACAGTCAATGGCAATGATACAAGTTTCAGCATAACCGTTGAAAACACTGGAAATGCAAGCGTGGAATTAAATGGCATCATGATAAACGGTTCAAAGAATGTATATTTCCCTGCCCCGCCAACAAGTCTGCTATTCCATATGCCACCGAGTGTATTTCCTATGCCGATATTGCCGCCAAACGGTCAATTGCCTTCGGGGGTTAATCCCCCACCAAAGTTTATTATAACTTTTCTTAATGGGACTATAATGAATACCACTGGCACATTTAATATGCAAAACCCGCGGCCGCTCCCTCTCCCTCAAAATGTCACTAATGGTACAGTGCCTCCACCAGGTAGCATATCGCAAACCGGCACATTTTATTTATTAGATCTCGTGAATCCCGCTTATGCAATATCAATAAATTCCACCGGCGCCTTATTGAATGTAGGTGGAGAAGAAGTAATAGAAACATCGACATTGCCGATGCCGTCTCAGCCGAATTCCGGCTCGCAAAGAGGACCGATAAACATCACCATTCCAGCAGGTTCTACTACGATAGTTCTGCCTGCCGGTACAACTCTTTATGTTCAATTCCCACCAGGCATTTCGCCGCCTAAACCGCCCACGCTACCGACTAATCAAGCACAACAAATGCTTATAGGTCGTTTAATACTGTCAAATGGTACACTTGGGTTCCCGCCAATTTCACTAATATCAAACTCAGGGCCGGCCGGTGCGCCAAATCAAGGAGCTCCAGGTAATGGAACTACAGCCATCAATAATGCTGCATCTAGGTTGGTTACAAACGGAGCATCAAATTTTACGGCACAAATACCTAAAAATGAAGTTATTCCTCCAGGTTATGTACTTGCTGCTGGTGCATCATTTACATTTACTTTAAGCGGCCAGCTTCTTTTAGGACCAGCGCCGCAGGTGCAAGCAAATGCTGCAGGGGGTGCGAGTGGCATAACTATAGAGCCGCCTTTCGCAGTATTGATTTCTGGTGATGCCTACACTGTAAACCTGTTTGGCGCAAGCGGTGCTCATGCAGTAACGCAAGTCGTTGCAACTTAATTGAGACTAAACTGTTTAAAATCATACCAAAATTGTCTACAAAGTTAATGAAGATTGACCAAATAATATAATGGTAGAAATAATATTTCTAAAGATAGGCGAGAAACCAATTTGTCTGTAAAAATGGCTGTGGCAGTTCTTTAATCACTTAAAACCTTTAAAAATACGAAGCCTAAATACTAGTACGGCGACAGAGGAAAAGAACGAAATAAAGGAAATTATCAACATTATACTTACCCTCGTATACTGGGGAGGATTTTCTATGGCAGTTATGGAAGCTATGGCTTGCGGGCGTGTACCCATTGTTTCAAAATGCTGTGGTATGCTGGAACAGGTTGACGACGATACGGGCTACCTGTTTTCGCCACGTGATTCTTAGGACTTGGCACGAAAAATGTATTCGACTTTGAATCCTGGAAGCGACATAGTTTCGGTAATAAATCCGTCAAATCGCGTATTTAAATTTTAAAGTCTTCTTTCCGATATGGATAGAGATGAGGTGCTGAGATTGATCGCTTATAGAGATAAAGAATGGGATCGGCCCTGGGAAACGGAAAAAGAACTGAGAGATTTTCTAAAAAGTGACAATAAACCTCTGTTGAGAGAGATCGGAAGAACGCCGTTGCCGACAGAATACGGAGACGTTACTTACTTCGTTTTCGGGGATTACACCTCCGGAAAAGAACATGATGTGATAATTTTCGGTAAAATCGCAGAAGAAAAGCTAAAAGACTATGGTGAGCCATTAGTTAGGATACATTCCTCCTGTAGAAGCAGCGAGCTATTCCATGCATCAAACTGCGAATGCCGTGAAGAACTAGACCTTGCTATGAAAACGATGGGAAAGGAAAAGAAAGGGGTAGTATTATACTTAAATCAAGAAGGTGCAGGCAACGGTATACGCGCAAAACTTTCTGCATATAAAGATACTTTTGAATGGAAAGGGGCCGAGATCGTCACGCGATTGGACCAAAATAGCGGCAAACCCGTCAGCGTATACGATGGATATACAAAGAAAGGTTACAAAACGGAGAATAGAGACTTTACGATAGCGGCTGAAATCCTAAAACGCTTTGATATAAGATCTGTGAGACTAATGACAAACAACCCGAATAAGATTAACGGTCTAGTTTCTGAAGGCATAAACGTCAAACCTTACGGCATACACATAAAGCCGGCGAATAAAACCGTGGAAGAACACCTTAGAGCGAAAGCAGACAAACTAGGTCACAGTATAGAAGAAAAGGACTTGCGATAGTTTTTCTTAGACCTTTAAATACTATTGGCTGCTATAGGCTCTGTAGAAATCCTCTAAAGTAAGCACCTCCTTGATGATTATAAGAAATAAACGAAAAAGAGGTGCTTATGAAAAAGAGAAGGGAGTCTTACTATAAAAGATTTGCGTCCATCGTATTGGGCATAGCGAGAAGGGCGTTGTCGCCCTTCTCGAACAAGTTCTCCAAGAAGACATACACGCAGCCACAGCTTGCTGCGTGCATCTGCCTGATGAAACACGAAAGGAAGCCTTATCGGGACGTCGTAGACGAGCTGGAAGAGCTTAAAGGGTTGTTTGACTTCGATAATGTCCCCCATTATACGACACTGCAGAAGTTCTTTAGGAGGATACCGATGCGAGTATGGGATGCGATGCTGTCCTTGGCGTTCGGACTGTTCGGGATAAGAAGAATGGACGCCGCCATAGACTCCACTGGATACGATGAACGCAATGCTTCCTATCACTACCTGTGGAGAATAGGGGAAGAACTGCGTAGAAAGGTGTTTACCAAGCATTC
>JAKASS010000003.1 GCA_021818905.1 Nanobdellota archaeon | reverse complement strand
TCGTTGTAGACGGGATCGCCCCCACTTCCACTTCTTATCGATCCCTTTTTAGCGATATTAGACGCCATATCAGTCATAGTTCGGCTTAGAATAAAGGTTTACTGGTCGAGTTATGCACACGCGTAATGGCTAGGAAAATGCTTAAGAGATACGGCGTGGAAGGCATAGCAAAGATACTTATCGCCGTTGGATTGCTTCTTATTCTTTTTGCCTGGTTTGCGGGAGTTTATTATTTCGGGCTAACCGGCAAGCCCGCACTGTTCATAGCGCCTTTCGTATTCACCTGTGTTTCAGCGTTGCTACTTTTGATAATCCGATACAGATATACGTTATTTGAAAAATATCCATATCTTATGACTCTTCCCTCGTTGTTCTATCATCTTGGAGAACAAAAAGGCACAAGCAAACAGAGCATCGCATTCAGCATGATATTCACAGTGCACGCCCTGGTGCTGGCTGTAGTAGGCTTCTTAAGTCTGCTTTTGGCGATCTCGATAGGCACAAGCATCAAGGGCAGCGCCGCGGCTTATCCGTTTCTATACGTATATCTGGCGACAGCAGCGGTCCTGATCGTATCAGTGCTATTGCTGTACCGTAGGATTTACATTAGGTTTGCAAAGTAAATATCTCGGGCGAGTCGGCTAATGTAAAGGTATTTATATAATAAATATCTAAAAACGATATCGGTTTTCGATATGTTTGACAAGATCAGGAATATGCATCAGGGCCGTAGAGAGTTTGGACTAAAATTTTGGTTGCTTTCCTTGCTGGAAAAGCAAGAATCGACAGGCGCAATGCTTATAGACAAGATGGAACGGTCTTCCATGGGGTTTTGGAAGCCTTCGCCGGGAAGCGTATATCCACTTCTTAGTACGCTAGTATCGGACGGCTATCTTAAACTTAAAGCGCAGGACGGTAAAAAATATTATAAAATAACGGATAAAGGCAGGGAACTTATAAACGATTCCTGGTTTCCATGGAAAAAGTTCATGCAGCCCCAGACTACGAATACCGTAGAGAATACTTTAAACGACATGGAAAACGAGATAGAATACCTTACGGAGAAATCGGAAGATATAAATAAAAATCCAAGTACAAAGGCGCAATTAAAGAAATTGGCGGAAAAACTCAAAAAGATTTAGAAAATTATGGACATAATAAAAGTAAGGAACCTGTCAAAGGTTTTCAATGGAAACATAAGGGCGGTAGAGGGAGTCTCTTTTGACGTAAAAGAAGGCGAAATATTTGGATTCCTCGGTCCAAACGGCGCCGGCAAGACTACCACAATAAAGATGCTTACGACTCTCATATCCCCGACCGCCGGAGACGCACAAGTTTTAAGTTACAGTATAAAAAGGAACGCGCCGGAAGTCAGGGCGTCTATAGGCGTCGTCCCACAGGAATACACGGCCGACGAAGACCTTACCGGATATGACAATATACTTTTGCTAGCAGACCTATACGGGATACCAAGGGACGTCGCAAAAAAGAGAATAGCGGGGTTGCTAGGACTTGTAGAACTAGGCAATGCAGCAAAGAGAAAAGTAGCTACTTACTCCGGCGGCATGAGGAGGAGACTAGAACTCGCGATAGGATTGATAAACTTCCCGCCCGTGCTTTTCTTGGATGAGCCTACGCTAGGCCTCGATGTCCAGACTAGAACGGCGGTATGGGCTTACATAAAAAGACTGAAAGAAAAATATAAGATGACACTTTTCATGACGACACACTACCTCGAGGAGGCCGACCATCTTTGCGACAGAATAGCGATCATAGATCATGGAAAGCTGATAAAGATCGGCGCCCCGGCGGCTTTAAAAGCCCAACTTGGCGGAGACATAATACAATTGAGCGTAAGCAACGATAGACCGGGACTTAAAAGAATCTTAGAAAATGCAGTCGGCGTGAAAGAAGTCAAGAAAATCGGCAATGAATACAGGATAAAGGCGAAGTCGTCCGAAACCCTTACTCCAAAATTGATATCGCTGCTTTCCTCCAAAAAATACCAAGTGACAAGACTGTCGATGACAAAGCCTTCTTTAGATGAAGTTTATCTCGAATACACCGGCAAGTCGCTAAGAGAAGAGCAGGGTGGCTTCGATAAGTTTGCCCAAAATAGGCAGATGCAGGCGACAAGGCGTTGATATGGACAAACGATCGTCAAAAACGCAGGATAAAAGAAAAGTGCATCGTCCTAATTTTCTAAGGACTGTCTGGTCGCTTGCGAATAGAGACCTGAAGAAATGGTATCTCGCCCCGGCGCTCCTGATAATCTCTCTCACACAGCCGGTGATATGGCTTTCACTTTTTGGCAAAGCCTTCAACCTAGGCGCACTTTTTACCGGGGCAGGCGGGACTTCAGTACTATTAAGCGTATTCGGGACGACTAGTTACTTTTCATTCCTGGCCGTCGGGATGCTCGCCTTTATGGCAATCTCTACCTCGATGATGGGGGGGGATGTCGATAGTATGGGACAGGAGATTTGGGTTCATAGACAAGATACTCAGTACCCCCGTCACGCGCGCAGCCATAATCTTAGGTAAAATATTCAATGCGGTCATAAGGTCTCTAGTTCAGGCGGGAGTCGTACTCGTGATAGCAGTGGCTTTGGGCATGACGCTCACTTACATTACCGTGACCGGGCTACTTACGACCTTCGCCGCACTGTTTTTATTGAGCTTCGGCATGTCTTCTTTGTTTATTTTGCTCGCGCTTAGAGCCAGGGATTGGCAGTCCCAGATGATGATAATAAACCTTCTTATGCTCCCGCTCCTTTTTGCAAGCAACGCCTTCTTCCCGGTAGCTGAAATGCCGGCGTGGCTCCAGACGGTCGCAAGTTTCAATCCGGTCAGCTATGCCATATCAATAGGCAGAAACGCGCTCTTGGGCATAACCGCCGCTACGCCAGTCTTTTTGTCATTTCTTTATTTGGGGATATTTGCAGCGGGCATGGGTGCGATAAGCATAGTGCTTTCCTGGAAGCTTTTAAAAGGTTAAAATAATAATCTCTATGCAAGATCAAGACAAAAACGAAACGCTCGCGGTCGAAGCCAAGGGACTTTTTAAATCCTACGGAAAAATAAAAGCCGTAAATGGAATAGATCTTAAGATAAGAAAAGGGGAGGTCTTTAGCCTGCTAGGTCCCAACGGCGCAGGTAAGACCACTACGGTCGAGATGCTCGAAGGCATAAGGACTCCCGACTCGGGCAGTATAAAAATCCTTGGGCTAGATCCGATAAAAAATGTACAGGATCTCCGCAGAAAGGAAGGCATAATCCCGCAGGGATTCAATTTCATAGAGAAAATAACGCCTAAAGAAGCGATAGCTTACTACTCGACACTTTTTAACGTTCCTAACAGGTCCGAAGAACTAATAAAAATGACCAATCTTACAAACGTTTCAAACGTCATATTCACCGATCTGTCCGGCGGCCAAAAACAAAAGGTAGGCCTTTGTCTTGCGCTTTCAAACGACCCGGAGATTCTCTTCTTGGACGAACCTACGACGGGATTAGACCCGCAAGCAAGAAGAAACATATGGGAAGTAATAAGAAAACTAAAATCGGAAAAAAGGACTATAATCCTGACGACGCACTATCTTGAAGAAGCGGAAGAGCTGGCTGACAGGGTGGCGATAGTCGACAACGGCAAAATAATGGCGGAAGGCACCCCCCACGAAATAATAAAAGAGTACGGGAACGGAATGAGGTTAAATGTAGACGGAGAAGCAGGTCTGCTAAAGGTTTTTAGAAAAATAAAGGGGATAAAAACAAAATACGGATCCGGGAAGTTTACCGTAATTTTTAATTCGGAAAAGGACATAGTCAAAATGGTAAGAGCATTGGAAAAGAGCGGCAAAAAATGGTCTAATCTAAAAATAAGCAACGAGACTTTGGAAGACGTATTTTTGGACTTAATAGGGACCAAGGAGAAAGATTAAAATGAGGCTAGCGAACATAAAAGCAGATTTTGTAGTGTACGCCAGAAACTTTCTTAGGACACGCTCCGCTTTGTTCTTTACCCTTCTGTTTCCGATAATATTTCTGCTGGTCTTTGGCGCAATATTCTCCGGGGGGAGCACTAAAGTGCCGCTGTCCGTACAGAATCTAAATAATGGTTCAGCCATATCTTTGAGCTTTGTTTCGGCGCTTAACAGTACAGGTCTAGTGACTATAACCGCCGTCCCGTCAAACGCCAACATACAGACTTACATAAACCAGAATTCTATAGATGCAGCGCTGGTCATACCAGCGGACTTTGCACAGGAAGTAGCTTCTAGTCAAAATGTGAACATCTCTTTTTATTATAATCCGAGCCAGTCTAGCGCCCAGACAGCAGAACAGGCAGTCAACTTGGTGATACAAAGTTTTAATTTTAAAATCGCCAATGCCACACCGATCATACACGCTTATGTAAGCCCGGTCTCTACGACCGCAGTCGGCTACATAAATTACCTTATACCCGGCTTGATAGGTTTTTCCGTGCTGACTGCAGGCGTGTTTTCTATGACAAACATAGTAAGTTCCTACAAGAAAGAAAAAATATTCAGACAGCTTTCACTAACTCCCTTGACTAAAGGCGAGTGGATGGTCTCAAAATTCACGTGGAATGCGATAATGGCGGTGGTAGCGATCGTCCTGATGATAAGCGTGGGGGATCTCGTATTCGGTGCCGGGATAACGTTCAATCTATACATATTGCCAATTGTTTTCTTTGGAGTCTTTGGGTTCATTTCGCTCGGAATAGTCGCCGGCTCTATCTCAAAGAATGAAGAGACCGCCGCGATAATAGGCAACGTGATAACCTTCCCGATGATGTTTTTGGCCGGCACGTTTTTCCCGGTGTCATCGATGCCGATGTATCTGCAGGAAATCGCAAAATTCCTGCCACTTTACTATGTAATAAACGGTATGAACGCGATAATGCTGTTCGGGAATGTGCCTGGCTTGCTGTTTAATACGGGCATAGTCGCTGCGATCTCTTTGGCGTTCTTCTTTATTTCTATGAGAGTGTTTTCCTGGAAAGAAAGCTGACTTGGTATGTCCTAAAGTAAATGCCTCTTTCGGCACTAAGGTCAGCTTTGCTTGTAAGCTTTAAATTTACTGTCGCTATCGTCATTATAGCGGCCTCAATTATAAACCCAAGAAAACATGCGCTAAATTTACTGACGGTTTTTATTATTTGTACCCGCTATACTGGATAAAAAATTTCTTTCAGTATGCTTTTGGCGCTTCATTGTTCTATTTGCTGTTCCCAGTGCAGCTCTCTTTTTTAACTTTTTTGTATGGGCGTCTGGCATTTGATCCAGATTCTTCTTTAACATATACACTGTAATTCTTAATAGAAAGCTTTTTATAAAAGCTTTCTATTCTTAATAGAAAGCTTTTTATATGCGAAAATAGATCATTTAGGATGGACATTGAGCAACTAAAGCAGGTAATAATCGATCAAAGAGCACAGCTTGAAGAGAAGTTTAAGAAAGAAAAGATAATAAATAGAGAGGATATAAAAATAGAAAAATATCTTTCTCATCCAAACGCGATCATCATACTCGGTATACGTAGATGCGGAAAATCAACACTCTCTGAGGAACTTTTTAGAGGCAAAAAATCCGGATACATAAATTTCGATGATGATAGATTGATAAAACTCGAAACTTCTGATTTAAACAAAGTTTTGCAGGCATTTTATGAACTTTATGGTGACGATATAGAAAATATAGTACTCGATGAAATACAGGAGGTATACGGTTGGGAAAAATTCGTTAGTAGGCTGAGAGACACAAAAAAAGTGATTGTGACCGGTTCCAACTCCGCACTTTTGAGCGGAGAATTAGCTACGTCTTTGACTGGCAGGCATCTAGATTTCATCCTTTTTCCGTTTAGTTTCAGAGAGTATCTGGGATACATGGGGACCAAATATCTCGGCGCATTGACTACCGCAGAGCGGGCCAGAGTAGGTGTGGCATTGCATACATATCTAAATGAAGGCGGATTTCCAGAAGTCCTAAAATTTGGAAAAGATTTTTTAAAATCGATTTACAATGACATAATAACGAAGGATGTAATAAAGCGCCATAAGGTAAAAAATGAAGAGGATTTGAAAGCGGTAGCCGCGTTTTTGATGGCCAACATCTCAAAGGAATTTAGTTATTCCTCCCTAATAAAATTGACTGGGGTCAAACACAAGATAACTATATCCAAATGGGTCGGATATCTAGAAGAAGCGTACCTATTTTTGAAGCTAACAAGGTTTTCTTTTAAATTAAAGGAAGCGGTGTTCGCCCCTAAAAAAATCTATTCCATAGACACGGGGCTCTCAGTTTACATGAGCCCGACCCTTAGTGAGAGGAAGGGCATCCTTATGGAAAATGCAGTTGCGGTAGAATTATCCAGAAGAACATCAAAAATCGGCATAAATGCATATGGCATATTCTATTGGAAAGACCACCAACAAAGAGAAGTCGATTTCGCGTTAAAGAACGGGAGTAAAATCACAGAGTTGATCCAAGTTACATATGCGTCGGATAGACGGTACATAAACGATAGAGAAATAAACAATCTTATTGGGGCCTCTAAAGAGTTACGTTGCGACAACCTTCTCGTGATAACCTGGGACTACGAAGCCGAGGAAAAGGTCAAGGGAAAGAAGATAAGGTTCGTTCCCTTGTGGAAGTGGCTCCTTGACGTTTAAACGCCGGGATAAAACCGGCCGCACTGTCTAGTCGTCCTCGGACTCTCGGCGTCCTCTTCATATCTTTGGCATTTTTCTTTATCGCGATAAAGATATTCTCCCAGAAAGAAAGTTAACTTAGTACGCAAAGTGATAAAAGCTTCTTTCGGCACCAATAATTTAGAAAAGCGGGAAAATTTCCCACTTTTTCATGTACATCGCGATGTACGTAATATATATAAACATATACATCCTGATGTACATATGGAAAGAGCCGTAATCGAAGAATTCAATCATTGGTGGCTGAGCGGGAAAGTCGATCCCGATCTAGCACTGTCGTTCAAAAGAGATTGCTATTATGACGTCTTAGAGCACATGGCGGACAGATTTATCATCGCGCTCGTAGGGCTAAGAAGGACAGGCAAAACCACGGTGATATATCAACTGATACAAAAGCTTATCAGTGAAAGGGCGGATCCGACGGACGTGCTCTTTTTCTCCTTTGATGAAACCTCGGGGGGTCTCGGCGACATAATAAATGCGTATAATGATATTCACGGCAAGGACCTAAGAGCCAGACGCGTTTATATATTCCTTGATGAGATCCAGAAAAGCGAAAATTGGGAAAACGAGGTCAAGAAATACTACGACTTATATCCGAAACTTAAATTCATTATAAGTGGTTCGGAATCGCTGTTCATAAAAAAGAAGACCAAAGAGACCCTTGCCGGCAGGGTTTTCCAGTTTATTTTAAGGACTTTTTCGTTTAAAGAATACCTAAAATTCAATAACATTAAAGAAAAGACGCCTTACGAAACCGTACTTAGGCCACTCCTCGTGAAGTTCGTGCGCATGGGGGGGTTCCCGGAAACCTTCTCTCTTAAAAACGACACTGAGTTCAGGGAATATATAGGGGCATTAGTGATCGACAGAATAATATACCGCGATATCCCGAAGATTTCTAAAATAGACGATCCAGGATTTCTCAAGACCCTCCTCGAATTAATAGCTACAAACCCCGGCATGTACGTGGATTATCAGTCTCTAAGCAGGCAATTTGGAAAGGATAGAAGAGTCATAAAAGATTACATCTCCTATCTTCAGGAGAGCTTTTTGATTTCTATGCTTGGCAATTACAGAAAAGGTAATGCAGCTACGTTAAGAAAAAGAAAAAGGGCATATCCTACAGATAATGCGATAACTTACTTATACAAACAGAATATAGACGACACGTTCTTCGGCAGGATGGTAGAGTCCGCAGTGATAAACAAGGCAAAAGCCTCGGCTTTCTGGAAAAATTCAAATGAGGTAGACATGGTCTACGAGGATGTCCCGATAGAAGTCAAATACCGGGAGCGAATCGATAAAAACGATCTAAAGCCAGTAGAAGAATTCATGAAAAGATTCGGTAAAAAAGAAGGCGTTATCATAACAAAAAAAGACGAACTTGAAGAGAAGGTAGACTGCGGCAGGATAAAGTTGATTCCCCTATGGAAGTGGCTGCTGGATTTAAAATGATTCGAGCATAAATTATGCACGATAAAGAATTTAAATCGTTGCTGGAAACCGCGAGGATAAGCCTTACGGAAGCCGAATCAGAAGAGATAAAGAAAGACCTAGAGGAGGTCATAGTCTATTTTAACAGATTGGACGATATCGAATGCGGGAACGTAGGACCCGCCTATCACTCCGTGGAGATATCCGGCATGATGAGGGAAGACACGCCAGAAGATTTCAAAGAGAAGAAAAGACTTTTAGACAACACAAAGACCCATCGTTCCTATGTCATCGGGCCGGAAGTATGAAAAGTCTAATATCCGAATTCGAGGCAAAATAGAAGCCAAAGGATTATTATCAGAAGCTTTTAGAAGAACTTAGGGAAAAGAACAAAGAGCTCCACGCTTTCAACAATTTTAATGAAGAGTTACACGAAGGTTTTCCATTCAGCGTAATAGATACCTATCTAGGACTAAAACGCGCAGAGGCAAAGAAAATAGGAAGTTATCCCAATCCGATCGAATTTTCTGTTTACGGTTCCATATAAACTAAACTTATTATCATCGTCAGATACTTGATTCAAAGCACGATCAACAGATTTCAGTCAGCCTTGGAGTAAATGACGACATATGGGCAGGTCCGCTTGCTCTAAAGGTACCCAAGCCATTACGACCATCCAGGCGACGATAACAGCAGTGTAGCGACAGATGTCCGATCGACGTCGCCTTGACCGGTCAAATCATCGCCATAATTACGTTTCTTATAAGAAACAAGATTTATATATTTACGTTTCCTATAGAAAACATGAAAAAGGAAATCTTCAAGAAGCTTTTGGTAGAATGGTCGGAGAGAAAACTACCCGAAATGATCGGCAGGGAATTAAAACTAGATGTAAGCGGCAAGAAAATCGTGGTGGTAACGGGAGTGAGACGCTCTGGTAAAACCTACCTGCTGTTCTCGACAATAAATGATCTAATCGTAAATGAAAACATAGACAAAAAATCGATAATCTATATAAATTTTGAGGATGAGAGGCTTGGAAGTATATCTGCAGGCGACCTCGAAGACTTGACCGGCGCGTATTATGAGTTGTATGGAGCCAAAAAAGACAAGATATGGCTGTTCGTCGACGAGATACAAAACGTGGACGGCTGGGAGAAGTGGATAAGGCGGATGTATGATAGCGGAAAATATAATATATTCGTTACGGGCTCAAGTTCTAAGTTCTTAAGTGCGGAAATATCCACCTCGCTTAGCGGCAGAAACTTGACTTACATAGTCTACCCCTTTTCATTTCGGGAGTTCATTCTAGCGAAAGCTTTCGCACTCGATAAAACGACGATATATTCACAGAAAAAACTAGCGGCCATACTCGGGCTTTTAGATGAATATCTAGTGTACGGCGGGTTCCCCGAAGTATCCGAGGAGGAGGACGTAAATAAAAAGATAAAGATCCTCTCTGAATACTACAATGCGATATTTTTTAGAGACATAATAAAGAGGTTCAAGATAAGAGACGTAGACCTCCTCGACAAGACTATCCGCTATTCGATAGGGAGCTTTTCTCAGCAATTCAGCGTCACAAAAATAAACAATTTTTTCAAGACTATCGACGTGAACGCAAGTAAGAAGACGATAAATAGCTTTATAAAATACGCACAGGAAGTGTTTTTACTCTATCAATTATTCCCTTACTCCAGAAGCATAAAAAAGAGGCCCCAGACCCACAAAAAATTATACATTGTCGACACCGGGATGGCGACGCTTTTCAATTCCGACATGCAAAAAGGCAGGCTATTAGAAAATTTAGTTTATATAGAATTATTAAGAAGAAAGGAGGAAAAAGCTACGATTACCGTAGGATTTTGGAAAGATCTAAGCGGGAAAGAAGTCGATTTTGTCGTGACTGACGGGAATAAAGTAGAAAAACTGATACAATGTGCATACACGGTTTCGGATAGCCCTACAAAAGAGAGAGAAAAAAGCGCTCTCCTTGCCGCAATGGATTTTTATAAGTTAGATATCGGTCATGTCATAACCTGGGACTACGAAGCCGAGGAAAAGGTAAAAGGCAAGAAGATAAGGTTCATCCCATTGTGGAAGTGGCTCCTTGACGTTTAAACGTCGGGATAAAGACGGCCGCACTATTTAGCAGCCCTCGGCCTCTCAGCGTTCTCTTCATTTAAATTCTGAAACGGCTAAACCTACCGTCAAATAATCAGATTAATGGTTATAAGGATAAAACTAGTTTCTAATTTATGGATGATCGGGAATTCAAATCTTTGCTAGAAACCGCAAGGATCGGCCTTACAGAAACGGAATCAGAAACAATAAAGAATGACTTAGAGGAAGTTATAAACTATTTTAATAAACTCGACGGTGTAGAATGCGGAAATGTAGAACCTGCTTACCATCCAGTAGAGATACCAGGCATCATGAGAAAGGACATTCCTAAGGAATTTAAGGAAAAGAAAGAGCTTTTGGACAACACAAAGACCCATCGCCTGTACGTCGTAGGACCAGAAGTATGAAAAGTTATATTTCAGAATTTGAGTCAAAAGACAAACCCAAGGACTATTACCAGAAACTTTTAGAAGAGCTTAAAGGAAAAAATAGAGAGTTACACGTATTTAACAATCTTAATGAAGACTTGCGAGATGGTTTTCCTTTCAGCGTGAAGGACAATATTTGTGTAAGGGGAGTCGAAAGCACAGCATCATCAAAAATACTAAAGACTTACAAGCCACCGTTTAACGCGACAGTTGTGGAAAGATTGCAGAGACAGGGCTTCGCATTTTTAGGCAAAACAAACATGGACGAATTCGGCTTCGGGAGTTTTGGCATAAATTGCGAGACCCCGGCTAGAAATCCTTTTAATGTCGATTACGTCGCGGGCGGCTCGAGTAGCGGAGCGGCAGTGGCGACCTCTATCTTAAAATATCATGTGGCGGTGGCAGAGTCCACGGGCGGTTCTATATCCGCACCCGCAGCGTTCTGCGGCGTCGTCGGATTTACACCCACCTATGGGGTCGTATCAAGGAATGGTCTTATAGATTATGCAAATTCTCTGGACAAGATAGGTTTTATGGCAAGATCGGCGGCAGATATAAGAAAAGTATTAAACATGTCTGTTGGTAGGGACGAAAAAGACACGACTTCTCTTGATGCAAGGTTGAGAGACGAACCAAAAATACAGTTTTCGGTGATAAACCAGCTTATGAACGGTCTGGACGACAAAGTAAGGTCCGCGTTTGATAAGCTTTTGGAAAAGCTCAAGTCGATGGATTATAAGATAAACTATGTTGATTTGAAAGACATAGAAGCGGCCATACCGGCTTATTATATCATATCCACCGCGGAGGCCTCGACGAATCTTGCCAGGTATACTGGCTTCAAATATGGTTTTAAGGTGGGAGACTTTTCAAAAAGATATAACGATTTCTTTACAGAAGCCAGGATGCAATTTGGTTCGGAAGCCAAGAGAAGGATAATATTAGGGACGTTCGTTAGGGGGGCAAGCGTCAAGAACAGGTATTATGTCAAGGCATTGAAGGTAAGAGCGATGCTTGGCGAAAAGATGCGCAGGATTCTTAGGGAAAGTCTCATAATATCTCCTACTATGTCGATAACCACGCCTAAAATATCCGAGGTAGAAAAGCTTTCGCCCGTGCAAACTTATGCTTTGGATATGTTGACTATCCCGCCGAATCTATGCGGTTTCCCCCACGTTTCTTTTCCGTATGAGTATATTGACGACATGCCGATTGGCGCGCAGATAGTTGGCGACCACTTCAACGACTATGCGCCCATATCTTTTGTCGAAAATTGGGAAGGGAAATTCAAATACAGATTCAAATATAATATCGGTGCCATATGAAGATAGGACTAGAAGTTCACGTTGCACTTCCGACCAAAACAAAACTGTTCTGCAGCGACTCTACAAGCGAAACAAGGGAACCAAACTCACAAATATGCCCGATATGTGTCGGTTTTCCCGGCTCAAGGCCGGTCCTAAACGAGGAAGCGGTCAGGGTAGCTAAATCCATCGCGATAGCGCTTAACTGCAGGGTAAGGGAAGATATTTCTTTCATAAGAAAAGTTTATTTCTATCCCGACCTGCCGAAGTCTTTTCAGATAACACAGCTTTCCGAATCGATAGGGAGCGACGGATTCCTAGAATTGGAGAAAAAAAGGGTCGGGATAAGGAGAATACAGATAGAAGAAGATCCGGCGCGGATAATAAGAGAAGAAGGCTATACTCTGCTAGACTTTAATCGCTCCGGCATCCCTTTAGTCGAAATAGTCACAGAGCCCGACATAACAACTGAAGAGGAGCTTAGAGAGATGGTGTTTACTTTAAGGACCATACTTCATTACCAAGGAGTCGATGTAAATCAAGAGGTAAAGACGGATCTTAACATATCATTAGCGGAGGAAAGAGTCGAAATAAAAAACGTCACCGGGATAAAGAATCTAATAGCCGCGGCACAATATGAGATCACAAGACAAGGCGCGATAATTAAAAAAGGTGGCGTTCCCGAGAAAGAAACAAGGTCTTTCGACGCAGCCTCAGGCACGACGAAGACCTCTCGTAAAAAAGAAAGCGAAGAGGAATACGGTTTCATTTACGAACCAGATCTTACCGTTTATGATACAAAAAATCTTTCTGAAAATGCTATGCGGATACCGACAAAAATAGCAATGGGGCTGGCAGTCAAGCATAAGGCAAATTACAGCACTATACTTGAGCTTATAGCTTTTGATACTGGTGCCCTTAACCTCATTAACGAGTTTGAAGAAGAATTTGATTTCAAAACTATAATAGCTTCTTTGGAGATAATGAAAAGATTTGGAGAACCGGCAAATAGCGGCGTTTTCAAAGAGATACTGGGTTTAACGGATCAGAAGATAGACATAACCAGGGACGTTCTTAAAAAGATAAAAGCGGGCGATAAAGTAGAGATAAAGAAATTCTCTGAGCCGCAGATAGACGAGACGATACGCGAAATGCTAAACTCGGATAAAACTATAGTGGAAAAATACAAGAAGAACAAAAACGTTGTAAACTTCATAGTCGGGACTATATCAAAGAAATACGGAATACAGCCAAGGGACGCCGCCGCAAGGGTAGAGGGCGTGATCAATAAACTTTGATCCGGTTGAATATAATTTATAGGTTTTTAGAGGCAGTCGACAACCTTTTTGCACGTTTTAACTGCGGTCTGCGCCGCCTCCAAGTATTTTATCGCCAACTTCTCCAGATCTTTCTGATTTATGTTATAATTGAACGTGTATCCGCTTATTTGCCTGCTTCGTAAAAGCTCTGGCAATAATGACCTGGTCATCTCCCTTGTCTCTTCCTTGTATTTACGGGGGAACCTGTCAGAATTCAGGACGTTCGTCTCCACGATTTCCGTTATATTGTGGACTTTAGGCGGCTCGATCTCCATCGCCAGCATGACAGCCTTCAATGCTATCTCTACAGCCATCTCTTCACTGTACAGAGCGGTATTATAGACTTTCTTATCAAGCATCGTTTCAGCAGTTTTTATCCAGCTTTCCGCAGTTTTGATAGCTTCCCTCGAAATTTCTATCCCCATTTTAAGATCTGCCCAGCCGCCGTATTTATTCTTTTGTGCTTTATTTTCGCCAAAGCCCCGAAGAAGTCCGAAATGGTATTTTCCCTTTGGTACAATAATATGCCGTCGTCCAATACATCAAAATATATCGGGTTGATTCTTTGCGTGTCTTTTTTGGTTATTATAAGCGGACTTATGTAAAGCGAGAGCCCGGCCTTGATTAATTTGTCCTGTTCGTGATCTATTTCTTTTATTTCTTTATTTAGGTAGTCCAAATAATCTAAGAAGTCAGAATCAGTTACGATCGCGACATCTATATCGCTAAATCTTGTGAATGTGCTTTTAGCAACGGAACCGAAGAGTACCACGCCCAAGGTGTGTCTGTTGAGACTTATCCTGTCAACGAATGCAGTTATATAATTTTTTATGTCTATGTCAAGCTTCAGCATAACCAGCGGCTTGCTCACCATGCGTTTTATGACTTCCGTGAACGAGACTCGCTTACCTTCGATTTTACTTAGGAGTTCTTTCGTTTCTTTAAGTTGCGAATACGCCTCCTCCGTTAGTAATGTCTGCTTAAATTTTCCCATATTATATGTATGTATCATACATATATAAACTTTTTGTCGATACAAGCGGTTTAACTACGGAGTTTGGCCTAATCCGTGCGACACCGGCGCCGGAAAATCCGAAATATAAATATAAACAGCGGTTCTCTTTGTCTTATGGAAACTAACTGCGGCGCCTTAAGAGAAAAAGACGCTGGCAAAGAGATATCGCTGAACGGCTGGTGTAGGTACATAAGAGACCACGGCGGAAAGCTATTTGTAGATTTAGCAGACAGATATGGCATAATCCAGGTAGTCTTTGAAGGGCCTATAAAAGGAGCCGCCGACCAATTGGGCCGAGAATACGTGGTAAACGTAGTCGGAAGGGTAAGGAAGCGCGAGAGCGATGCTATAAACAACGGAATGCCGACGGGCATGGTGGAAGTCGAAGCCAAATCATTGAAAATAATCGGCAAATCCAAGGTCCCCCCGTTTGAAATCGTAGAAGAAAAAGAAGGCTTTCTTCCATCGGAAGATTTAAGATTAAAGTACAGGTACCTCGACCTAAGGCGAAGGAAAATGATAGCAAACATAGAATTCAGAGATAATGTTACAAAATCGATAAGAAAATTCTTTTGGGATGAAGGCTTTTTAGAGCTGGAGACGCCCAACCTGGTCAGAGACACGCACGATGTAAGTGGCTCTAGGACGCTTTTGATTCCGTCCAGGACAAATAAAGGCAAATTTTTTGCGCTCCCGCAGTCACCGCAGATTTATAAGCAGCTATGCATGGTTTCTGGTCTGGATAAATATTTCCAGGTCGCAAGGGTATTCAGAGACGAAGACCCGAGAGAAGACAGACAACTAGAGTTCACACAGATAGATTTCGAGGTTTCATTCAAAGACGAAAAATATATACAGGACCTTATCGAGAGACTTGTAAGACAGGTGTTCAAGGAAACGTTAAACCAAGATATCAAGACCCCATTCGAGCGCATGGATTACAAAGTAGCGATAGCCGAATACGGAAATGATAAGCCGGATCTTAGGTTTGGATACAAGATATTTGACATGACCGAAGAATCTGCAAAGAGCAATTACAATATTTTGAAAAGAGTAATCGAAAATAAAGGCGGCGTAAAAGCAATAGCATTCCGGGCGGATTTCTCTAAGGATGGTTCATCTATAGACAAAAATTACATGCTTTCTTTGGTCGAAACAGCGAAGAACCTCGGGTTAAAGGGGCTTACCTGGTTGTATGTAAAGGATTCCAAATTAAATTCTTCTCCGGAATCTATATCAGACGCTTTCAAGAACGTAGAGAAAGAAATCCTAGTGAAAACCAAAGCGGGCGATGGAGACGTAATAATAATCGGCGCAGACACTTCGGAGAACGTACTCTTAGCCGCCATGTCAAAACTTAGAAGGGCCGTAGGGATAAAGATCGGCAAGTTCAAGACGCAGCATGCATTTCTTTGGGTCGACCGTTTTCCGCTATATGAGAAAGATGAGGTAACGGGAGCGCTGCAACCAGCTCACAATCCATTCGTCTCGCCTACCGAAGACACAGTGCATTTTATGGAATCGGATCCGGAGAAGGTCTTGGGCAAGCGTTACGATCTTGTGCTAAACGGGATAGAAATAGCGGGAGGATCCATAAGAATAAACGACCCAGAGTTACAAATGAAAGTGTTTAGAAGGATGGGACTATCAGAAGACGAGATACAAAATTCATTGGGCTTCATGATCGAAGGACTTTCTTACGGGGCGCCAATCCACGGGGGGGCCGCGATAGGTCTTGATAGGTTTGTAGCCACGCTTGCAGGCCAAGATGACATAAAAGATTTCATATTATTTCCTAGAAACAGAAGATTCGATTCTCCTCTGGATAACTCCCCGTCCCCTGTAGAACAAAACAGACTTAAGAATGATTACAACCTAAGAATAGAAAAATAATTCAAAATATTTCTTTATATATAAGATGTCTTCACGTGTATAAAATGGATTCTAAAAACGTGAAATCCTTTCTTACTAAAAATAATGTGGATTGGCTCGAATTGCAATTTACAGACTTTTTCGGTAGTCTTAGGCAGGTTCTGGTTCCAGCAGACGAGCTTAATGAGAAAACGATGAAGACCGGCTTCGCCAAATTAGACGGCAGCAGCATCGTCGGATTTGCAGACATTCAAGATAGCGACATGGTCCTAATGCCGATACCCGAAAGCCTTACGATGCTTCCTTGGGCGCAGGGCGTAGCGAGGGTTTTGAATAAAATTTATTATAAAGCAGGCTCCGAAAGATTTGAACGAGACCCAAGAAATGTTGCTGAACGTGCACAGGGATATTTATCTGGGAAGGGCTATTCTTCTTTCTTTGCACCAGAATCCGAATTTTTCCTTTTTGATGGCTTGGAGCTTGACATAGACAACCCGGCTTCGGGGATAGGGTACAAAATAAAATCATCAGAAGCCCCAGCTTCCGGTAGCATTTCTAGTATACCATACAAAGGCGGTTACTATCCGGTTACTCCCCTAGACAAAACTTACAGCACCAGGCTAAAGATCGTAAACACGCTAAAGAATAATTTTGACTTCAAAATAGAAGCGACGCATCACGAAGTTGCGACCGCGGGGCAGGCAGAGATTAACTATAGATATTCTGAAATGCTCGATGCCGCCGATAGATTCCAGACGCTTAAATTCGTTGCTAGGAACATAGCAAAGGGAGATAACATGTTAGCGTTATTTATGCCAAAACCTTTCGTTGGCGATAACGGCAGCGGCATGCACACTAATTTTAGTATTTGGAATGAATCCCAAGAAAAGAACCTGATGTACGATGCCAGAGACAAATACTCTGAATTGAGTCAGCTAGGAAGGTATGCCGTAGGAGGACTAATGGAACACGCTAGAGCGCTATCAGCTATAGTTTCGCCATCGACCAACAGCTACAAGCGTCTTGTCCCAGGTTATGAGGCGCCCGTATACATTGCCTGGAGCAAATCAAACAGAAGCGCGGCAATAAGGATACCGACTTACCATCGTGGCCAAGAAGCAACAAAAAGAATAGAATACCGGCCTCCGGACCCGCTCGCAAACCCTTACCTCTCGTTTTCAGCTTTACTTTTAGCGGCTTTAGACGGCATAGAAAAGAAAAGAGAACCGGGAGACCCGATAGACGAGAATATTTATCACCTTAGTAAGCAGAAAAGAAATGAGCTCGGAGTAAAGGAGCTTCCTGGAGACTTAAACACAGCATTGGACGAACTCGAATCCGATAATCAATTCTTGCGTAAAGCTTTTCCTGTCAGCGTAATAGATACCTATCTAGGATTAAAACGCGCGGAAGCAAAGAAAATAGGGAGCTACCCAAATCCGATTGAATTTTCTGTTTACGGTTCTATATAACACAACTTTATATTCTTGGTGCTGTAAATGTACAGTGGGTGTCGCCTTAGCTTTATGGCAGAAAATGACAACGGATACGTTTTGCATTCTGCTGAACACATGTTCGCAAGGTCTCTCCAGAACTTGGGGATAAACGTAAAAGTCATAAAAGCGGACACATTCAGAGCGGATGGAAAAGCATTTCTTCTGCTTCAGGGCAAAATACCGTCGACTAGACTATTCGAAGCGGAAATAAACGTTAATGCGGTTATCCCGCAGAATCTAAAAACGACGATCGAAACATTCGATGATATCGATGCCGCAACTAAGCGCTACCCAAACCTGCGTTTCAATGAAGAAAGGCTCAAAGACACAAAAAACATAAGACTTGTAAAAATAGGCGACTTCGACGTTTGCGCATGCAAGAATAAACATGTCGAAAACACGTCTGAAATAGAAGCTTTTGTGATAATAGGCTTGTCGCATCTCGGCGGCGAAACAGAGATAGAATTCAAGGCGGGGCGCGACGCGATAAACTATCTCTTATCGAATAATGATGACGTTCTAGAGCTCGGACAACAAAACAATTTTAATCCAAAAGAAATAAAGAAGGCTTACAATAAACTTCTAAAAGACCTTGACCAGACAAATCAAGAAATAGAAAAAACATTTCTTCAGCTCCTGAAAAACTCGGAAAATAAGTTTATAGAAGTAGGCGATCTAAGCCTTTCAAGATTTTATAAGACTATGAACAATTTCGCGAAATCGAACCCGGACAGGTCCGTTATATTAATGTCCAGCTCGCAGCTGATCGCGATCAAGGGTGCAAGTAACGATTCTGATTTTAAGGCGATTGGCGAGAGGCTACGCGAAAAGAAAGCTTTCGTTGGCGATGTAAGATCGGACTACATAAACGGGAAAATATTGGATTACGACGAAGCCAAACTAGTTTTGGCCGAGTTTTCAAGCCTAATAATCTGAAATGGAAACGCTGGATACTATAGCTTCCAGGGCGGTCGTATGTCCCCTTTGTGACCTCTCCTTGAAAAGGAAAAATGCCGTACCTGGCGTCGGGTCGGCATCCGCAAAGCTTGTGATAATAGGCGAAGCGCCCGGGCGATATGAAGATGAACAGGGCAAACCATTTGTAGGTCTTTCAGGTAAATTTCTTAACAGCTACCTCGAGGCCGCCGGGATAAAGAGAGACGAGGCATTCGTTACCAATGCGGTAAAGTGCAGGCCCCCAAACAACAGGAAGCCGAACGACATAGAACTAAATGCGTGCAGGCCTTATCTCGTCAGGCAGCTTTCTATAATAAAACCAAAGCTCGTGCTGGCTCTCGGGACGTCTGCTTGCAATGCTCTTGGTATAAAATACAAACACCTATCAGATGTTAGAGGCAAGGCGGCCGATACGGAATTCGGAGGCATGAAAATAAAAGTTTTTGTGACGTTTCATCCGTCGTTCCCAATGAGATTTACGAAACCAAGGCAGACTTTCTTGGACGATTTGAAACGAGTGAATGAGATACTAAAAGATTAAAAGCCCTCGCCCGCTCTAAACTAGGTATTTATAGAAAGTGCTTTCTTAGCCAATGAGATTATGGACAGAAAAGTTTCGCTAGAAACCGCACTTTTATGCGAGGCGACGAAAGCTCTTAAAGAGTCTTTCAGCGAATACAGGTCGAAACACTTTAGACTATACGAGAGAGAAGAGAAGGGGGGACGCCAGCCGATATACTTCAGCCCAAAATACGTTTCGGACCTCATGCTTTATGAGGCGTTCTACAAGGATCTTATGCACAGGATAAATAAAGAAGACATTTACAAGACGCTGTGCAGCGGCAGGATAAACCAGATAATGGACGATTTTTCCATGGCTTTGGAACAATCAAAAGACTTTGAAACGTTACCGAGCATGCCGCCCGATTTCGACGTCAGGAGCGGCGTACGAGAGATGTTATTAGCGGCTTTGATAAACAACTCAGAGAACGGATCTTTTAAGATAAGTGGTCTAAGGCACGTATTCTTTCTTTATGACTATCTAAAACGTAGCAAAACCGTAGAAATAGTAAAGCAGGACGGCACAAGAATCGTTTATCGCGAAGGATTACTGTATTTTGAAAGAAAAGACAGGCGATTTTTGCCAAAGTGTCAAAAAGCCCTATAAATATTCTCCGATACATATTCTAAAGATAAGCTTATCGCTTTATGGACGAAAAACCCAAAGGAAGCCTGCTCGAGAAGCTCCTGGAGCCTAAAGAAGTAGAACCAAGTGCGTCCCAACGACGTTTTCCGACGGCATATTCAGTTTTTTCTGAACTTAAGACCTCCTCGAATAAACTTTTAAAATTTGTTTTTTCGGCTGTGACTTTGGGCGCATTCGATGCTGTCGGCGGTGGAAACGCACTGCCTTTCTCACAAGTAGGCGCTTTTTTGCAGAATCACCTGCCATCCGGATTCCAGACCTATTTTCCGTTTTTCGGTGCGAACTTTCTTTATCAGACGACGCTAATCGCTCTTGATTGTAGTCTCGCGGCGTGGAGCCTTTATGACAAGAGGTGGGGCAAGAAACGAAATCTTATGAGCGTTTCTATGACAGCGCCACATGCCGTCTGTCTGGATTATACGTCCGCCGCTATAATGGCTGGTAGAGTAAATGTGCTGCCTTTGCCGCGGGGAGATTATACTTGGCGCATAGGGACGTATGCGAATACTCCGTTAAGCGGGTTCGCTAAATGGATAGACGAACCATCAAGACTCATACCGGGCGCAATACAGGGTTACGATCTTGCGATATATATAGCGGTTGGCTATGTAACGGCGCAAGCTTTCATAAGCACATACAAATACTTTAGAATGAAAAAACTTAGCACAAATAACGGCTAAACTTGAAATGCAGTCTAAAGCCATTTAAAATCAAATAGAATATCTGTAATATGCTGCCAAAAGATTCAGTAATAGAGCTGGTGGGGCCCATAATAAGAGAAGAAAGCGGGCGCGGTGTCATAGAACACGCCTTTAGGATCTACAGTGCGTTGGCGAAGACGGGCTTGCATATCGGAAAGATAGACGCTTTCAGCCCGCGTCAGCTTTTATCGCACAAGTTCGGCAGATTACACGCAAAAGACAAAGACGTCATATATCATTATTTGGATCCTTCAGCTGCCTCCGTGCAGTTTATGTTCAAATCAAAGCCATCGATAGTAACTATACACGACCTTGATTTCTTGGATGCGCATCACCGTAGTAATAAGTTTACATCTTACTCCGGCGGCATGTCGACGTTTTTCACAAAGCCAGAAGAGCACCTGCTTTTTTATCTCTTGAGGATACCGTCGATAATCGGATTAAGGCAAGCCCTAAAAAACGAAGACCATTTTATTTTTGTAAGCGACTTGACCATGAGAGATTTCGTCAAAAGATTTAAAGTCGACAGCGATAAATGCCACGTTATACCGCCGATAGTCGGCGACAGGTTCAGGCCTCTTAAAAAGCATAGGAAAAGCGACGTTGTGATAGGTCACATAAGCAGTTATTCTAGAAGTAAGAATGCAGGCGTATTGATCCGAGCTTTTAAGAAGGTCCACAATAAAAATTATGAATTGCACTTAGGCGGAGGAGTAATGCCATATAAAATAAACGATGATCCACGTATAAAACGTTTGGGTTTCTTGCCGTCTGCTGAGTTACCGGCGGTCTTCAATTCGTTCGACGTCTTCGTATTCCCTTCCACATGGGAAGGCTTTGGGATGCCGGTAATGGAGGCAAAGAAGTGCAAGGTCCCAGTGATAACGTACGCAAAAGGAAATTTACCGGACATAGTCAAGAGAAACACGCTCCAGTTTAAAGACGAAAAGGATTTGGTACGCATTCTAGAAGGTGAAAAATGGAGAGACGTGGACGTTGATAAAGCATATGAAGATGTGAAAATATGTGAAGAAAAGAACGTCGTAAGGGAAATTATAAAGGTATATGGACAGGCGCTAAGCCATAAATAGACTCCCCGACCCGATCGCGTTATACTCCTTCGCAGACGAAAGGCGATTTAAAATACCGCTCTGTTATATATTGGTTATGCAGGCAGCGAATATTTTTAGGATAGTCAGTCTCGCGATAGGGATCATTGTAATACTCGCATTGATACTTACCTATAACTTTAGCGGTGCGATACAGGCCTTTTCTCATCTAAAGCCGATTTATGTGCTGCTCGCCATAGCGGCATTTATAGCCTACGTGGTTTTAAGATATCTCCCCTGGGCTTATCTCATAAGGCAAACGGAACTAAAGGCGGGTTTGCTTCACAGCTTTCTTGCGATGCAGGCCTTCTTTGATCTAGGCATGATCCCCGTGGTCTTTCAGGTAATCTCATTAGAATATCTGGAAAGATTAAAGAAAAACATCAAGCTTTTTTCCGGCAGCATTCTCTTGTCGACAAATTTGGCGGGATTTTTTGCTTTGATTTGCGTAGCAGTAGTGGTGTCATTGTTCATCTCGGTTTACATCCCTTATCTGATCGCGCTTCTTGCGGTGGTTTATCTTATAATGTCTTTGCTCGGCAAACCTAGCTGGACTAAGTATGCCATAAATTTTTTGAGGAGAGTAAACTTAAGGCTAAAATCAAATATAATAAGGACGGGCTTAAAATATTTCCATACACTTAAGAAGACTAGAGCATTTCTTTCCCAAAAAGATATATTATTCGAAACATTGGCATTTGTGCCTAGCCTGATAGCGGAAAACCTGCTGGTATATTTTATACTCGTTGCTTTCAACCAAAACGTTTCGTTTCTATATGTTTTATTTTTCTTCTGTTTGGCGGACATTATAGGCCAGATATCCTTGATACCGCTCGCAGCAGGCGCCCTCGACATATCCTTTATAGGCTTTATGGCGGCGTTAGGAGTTCCAGGTGCGATAGCGCTCTCTACCATAATAATTTACCGGCTTTTCATGAACATGATATTGCCGATATTCGGCTATGCCTGCTTAGCCGGCCTAGGGTTTTTAACTAGGATCGAGTTGGTGATCCCACGGCGTATCCAGCAAATGGCCTTTAGAAGCCCTTTTTCTAAATCAGACTCTAAATCTAAAAAGAATACGAAACGGACCGCAAAATAGAGATAAACTCCACAGAATCAGCTTGGAAATGCTTAAATTCTGATTTTGTTTCGTATCAATTAATCAAGCGCCGATATGTTGAATAAAAAACGTATTTCACGTTCAAAGCAAAAATATCTGGTCAAACTAGTTTCTGGAAGCTTCGTTGCAAACAGCGGTGTCGGTATAATAGAATATGGTGTCAGGCTGCTGGATGCATTAAAGAAAGAAAAAAGCGAGTTCGATATCTGTGAAACGGCGTTGATAAAAGGCAACGTTTTCAACATGCCAAAGCACTTGTACAAAGAAAGGCAAGCGCATCCAAAGGCGAAGGAGAGCGCGGACCTGACACACTACCTCGATCCGGGATTCATAAGTTTTGACGCGCTATTTAATCCGCTGGGGCTCAGAAGATCGACTTATGTCGTTACAATGCACGACCTAGACGTTTTCAAGGTCCCAACTCTTAAAGGGATGATAAAGGAATACAACGCGCCGCATAATTTTTTGAGGAAGCCCCTCATGGTCATCTCTGCCCCGTTTATAAGCCTGACTAGGATGGCAGCCACTAGTTTTGTAATGGGGCGTGCGAAGGCAGCCATATGCGTCAGCGAAAAGACGCAGAAAGAAGTCATGGAAAGATACAAAGTATCGGAAGCGCGGTGTCCTATAATATATCCCATAATAAATGACTCGTTTAAGCCGGAGAGATCAAAAAAGAGCGGCCAAAAGACGATTGTAGGCCACATAAGCAGCTATCTTCCGAATAAAAACGTTAGGATGCTAATAGAAGCCTTTAAGAAGACGAAGGACAAAAACCTGGAGCTAAGGCTTTATGGTGGGCAGATGCCGTATAAGATAAGCGATGACAAAAGGATAAGATACCGCGGCTTTCCTGCGACTGAAGACCTTCCAAAAATAATGAATTCGTTTGATGTCTTTGTATTCCCTTCCATATGGGAAGGCTTTGGGATGCCAGTAATGGAGGCAAAGAAGTGCAAGGTCCCAGTGATAACGTACGCAAAAGGAGAGATAACAGAAATCGTCAAGAGAAACACGCTCCAATTCAAGGATGCGAAAGATTTGACTCGGATGCTGGATGACAAAGAGTGGAAGAGCGCAGACTTGGATAAGGCTGCGAATGATGCCAAAAAATGCGATGCCAAGTACGTAGCGAAAAGAACATTAGACGTTTACAGAAAAGTTTTGAATGAAAATGACCCCAGTTTACCGCGTAAAAACGGGCAGTAAAGAGCAAAAAGCTACCAAAACTGGTCAATTTAATAAAACTTTATAAATCGGAATCTTATTTAGACCATATGAAGCAAGAATCCCACTTTTGTCCAAATTGCGGTTTTAAAAATGCGAAGGGCGCAAAGTTCTGCGGGCACTGCGGGAAGGGTCTCGGTCCTAAAAAAGCGCTTAAGGACGCGGGTAAGATAGGACTTTTCGGGATAATCGGTTCAATCCTTATACTGCTAATCGAATTCGTGTCCTTAGGTTGGGCTGTCGCGATAGTAGGCTTTGTCTTTGTCGGCATAGCCGTGTACACGCTGTCTAAAAACTTCAATTATCCACCGATCTTTAAGAATTACGCATTATATCTCGTGACCGTCGCAGTAGGGATAGCAGCTGCGGCAACCTACATCCTTATCGTCCTCAGTTCGTCGCAGGTCTCCAGTCTAGTGACTCAGATAACAAACGCCACTTCCATCTCGGCATCATTGGAATCTTCCGTAATACAAACTCTGCTCGTACCAGTGGTATTGACTTTGGCTGTGCTTGTAGCGACCTTCGTGATAAGTGCCATATTCCTTAGGCGAAGTTTCAATGCGATAGCAGAAAGAACGGGCGTTCATCTTTTCGCTTCAACAGGTATGGTTTACCTAGTTGGCGCGGCCCTTACAGCGGTTTTCGGTCTTGGTCTGATAATAATCTTCGTCGCTTTCATCCTGCAAGCCATAGCATTTTACTATCTGTGGCGTCAGTCGCAATCCTGATACAACATTTAAATACTACAAATTATTCTATGTTTTATGCCGCTCAAGAAAATAGAGATCCACGAAGTAGATACCGACCTTAGGCAGGCGAAAGAGTCTACAGATGCTGTAAGAGGCATGCAGGAAGAGTTGGAAAATGTTCTTGCCACTTATAATGATAACAGCAAGAGATATGCCGCGGGCGAGATCGCGAGAGAAGAGTTCCAAGACCTTACACATTCAAAGGAAGAGGCCGTAAGAGACATAAACGCAAAGGTAAAGAACAACGTCGGTGTAATATTAACTTCTTTAGAAGCGATACGCAGAGTGACCGTGGTACAGGAACCTGCAGATGAAGCCGCAGAGAAGGAAGTAACTCCGCACAAGCACGCTGCAATGTCAGCGGCAAAACCACATAAAGCAGTGAAGCACAAAGCGGCAAAGCATCACGCTAAGAAGAAATAATTTTAACTTATTAATTTTAACTTATTAATTTTAACTTATTAATTTTAACTTATTATATGGCACACAAACAAGAAAGACAGGTTGCTTATGTGCTCCTTTTAGTCGGCGGTATACTTACACTGTTGTCCGGCCTGTTTGCTCTTTCAGCCTCATTGTTCGCTACATCGTTATTATTATCGGCTGCAGGTTTTGGTGCATTAATGATGGCTACCGGCACATTCGGCGCATTGATGATAGCTGCCGGCGCATTAGGAGTCGTTTGCGGCGCATTAATGATCGTTGCCGCGATGTACATCAACTCTACCGATGCCAACCAGATAAGGACATGGTCCGTGATAGGTCTTGTCTTTACACTCATCGGGATAGTCTCCGGCGGCGGCTTCGTAATAGGCTTCATACTTGGCTTGGTAGGGAGCATAATGGGCTTGACTCACAAAGCGTAAATCTTAATGATAGGTCGTGATTTTTCTCGTTTGTCCAGGTCTTTATTTTAAAATAAAAGTGGGGTAGCTGGGATTTGAACCCAGAACAACCTGAGGTCTCGACTAGGTCCCAAGTCAGGTATCATAGCCAAGTTAGATCACCACCCCAACACTGTATATTATTTTTATGCGTTGTAACGTAATAAATCACTATCTGCGCATCTTAAAGTATTTTATTCGGCGTAATTAAATACTAGTATAATTAATTAGCACGATTTAATAGATCTAGTTTTGTAAAAAAATAAACCCTGTTCACGATGCGTCTAAGTTTTACGGCTACACCGCCACCGATGGTTCTCGCGCCATAGGTCCCTATTCTAAATGAGATATCCGCTAACTTTCTTATTCTTAGTGAAATGTCAAAGTCTTCGCCGCCATTAATAAAGTTTTCATCAAAAACTTTTTTATTTTGCGTCTTAAGAAATTCACGGCTAAATGCACAGAAATCCAGGATATCAGCGAACTTTATCAAGCGTTTTGGATAAATAATTCTAGTCGCCATCATATAGAGAGGCCCTCTTTTATTTAGAAAAGCATATTTGACCCCAAATTTATCAATCAACCTCTCTATCGATCTATGTTGGTGTGAAAATTTCATGGCAAGTCTAGAAAGCAGAGTCCTCCTTACTATGTACACTATTCTTTGGTCGTTAATGTGAAACGCCGCGTCAAACTTGGTATTATCTACTTCTTGTAATTCGCCCGCTAGTTTAGAAACGTCATCAATCTTATACATATCATCATTGCTTAACACTACCCACTTAGATTTGTATCTCATGGCGTAATTTAAGCCAACGTTGCAGTTGCGTGAATAATTAAAAAACTTATCGTTCGCCCCGCCACTCTCTACGAAAATTATCTGTTGACCTTTGAAGAGTTTCTTACAGTTATTCGCATATTTACCATTGTGATCTGCGGTTGGAACAACGACTACCACATTCCTGTCGCCATTTATTTCGTATATCTTTGCCCGTCCACGCGGCCTATCCTTAGCCCATTTAATTAATTGTTTAGGCGTATTGAAATAAGAATAAAATTTCATAACGTCTTCTGGATTCTTACTTGTGAATAAACGGTTTAATTCGTCCATACGCGTATAGTAAGTTTTATTATTTATAAGCCTTAAGGCCAACAGATAATTTTTCTTGATATAAGCGATTACATCATTAAAATTATGACAGACAAAGATATGCCGGTCGTAACACAAGACAGGCACTTCGCAGGCCTTTGATTTCATAATCGGGATGCCAAATCCTTCTTTAGGAGAAGTCTGCAGGTATGCATCGAAAGTGTTATAAGTATCTACGATAAGGGATTCGTCTAACCGCCCAAAATATTTTATCCGTTTGTCATCGGCTATCAGATCCGGGCGTGGGAAGTTTGGGCCGTATATACGAAACTCCAGGCCGTCGTCTTTTATCCGTTTAAATATCCTTATAAAGGCTTCCAGTTTTAGGAGTTTATGCGCCCCGAACGTATTTACGAAACCCATTATAGTTTTACCAGGTCTATTTTTAATTTTCAGCTCTTTAAATATTTAGGGCACTTGCTATTGAAATAAATAAAAGCAAATAAGTCCCGGTATCCCCTAGCACCCCTAGCGTCCCCTTTTCCGAGAGAGTTTCCGCCGCCATTCTTAGACCCTATCCTAAAATTTATTTGAGCATACCTTTTACTTTTACGGATAAGAACGGATAAGTCGCAATCTTCCCCGCCGTTTATGTACGTTTCATCGAATACTTTGCCCCCAGAACCTTTGACAAAATCAAGGCTAAAGACACAAAAATCTCCGACTGTAAACAAGTCATCGATCTTTTTAAATATCATTTTCATTAAAATCGTCCTTATGCTACCCTTTGAGCCGCGGTCGTTTAGGTCATAAAGGACGTATTTAGAATCAAATTTGCGCATAAAGCGGTCAATCTCTAAGTACGGAAGCCTACGCAAATGACGATAAGCCATATACATCGTCCAATTCCTGATCTTTACTATGCTGGAGGGGTAGGAATGGTAGTAGTCTGGGCGGGGGTCTATAAAGACCGCGTCTATCCTCTTACCATCTAACTTTTTGAGTCCATCTCTCAATATGTCTAGACTGTCTATCTTGTAAACATCGTCACCAGAAACAACGATCCATTTTGGCTTATATTTCAACGCATATTTCATGCCGACATTGCAATTTCTTGAGTAGTTAAAATATTGGTCCCCAAGCCCGCCGCTTTCTACGAATATTATCTGCTGGCCTCTGAATGTCTCTTCGCAGTCTTTAGCCATCTCACCAAATCGGTCAGCCGTAGGGATCACCACTATCACGTCCTTTCTGCCATGCACTTCATATATCTTTGCTCGCCCATGGGGGCGACCCATGGACCATTTTATCAAAGCATTTGCATCTTTGAATCTCGTATAGAAATCAAGGACATCGGTAGGGTTTTTACTGGTAAAAAGACTATTTAATCCATCGACCTTTGCCATATTTTTAATAATTCAAACGCGTTCTAATTTAAATACTAGCGGTTTTCTTTAATGATAATATGTCAGAAGAAATTCCGGTCGTAATACTGGCGGGAGGCTTAGGTACCAGAATGAGGGACTTTTCTGCCAGGATTCCTAAGGCTCTTGTACCTATCGGTAAAATGGCCATCATAGAGCACGTTATGCGGATTTATTCACATTACGGATTTAATGATTTTATAGTCGCTCTTGGGTATAAAGGCGACTCAATAAAACAGTACTTTGAAAGAGAATCTCACGAAAAAAGGTTCTCTATAAAGATAGAAGACGCCACCTTGGACTACGCGCCATTCGAGGACTACAAATTCAATATAAATTTTATAGAAACCGGATTGGAAACCGAATCTGGGGGGCGCTTAAAGCGTTTGGAAAACGTCGTAAACTCAGACACCTTTTTCATGACATATTGTGACGGGGTTTCGGATGTAGACATAAAAAAATTGTTAAGTTTTCATGAAAAGAAAGGAAAAACCGCCACGCTTACTGCCGTGCACACCATGAACCCGTTTGGAGTGGTTACAATAAAAAATGGAGTAGTCGACTCATTTAAAGAGAAACCCACTTTGCCGGGTTATATAAACGGTGGCTTTTTTGTCTTTAGTGATCGAATATTTGACCGATTATCTGAGAATTCTGTACTTGAGATGGAACCTTTACAAAGACTTGCTAACGAAAGAGAACTAATGGCATACAAACACGAGGGCTTTTGGGCATGTATGGATACGCATAAGGACGTTACACGTCTTAACAAATTGTGGGAAACGGGGGTTTTCTCTGAAGCTGGGCAGAATCTAGGAAAAGCGCCCTGGAAAGTTTGGAGTTGAAACATAAAAATGGAGTGGAAAGGTAAAAATATCGCTTTGACCGGTGCGACCGGATTTATCGGCGCTTGGCTAGCTAACTCGCTTTTAGATGAAGGCGCAAATATCACACTTCTAATGAGAAAAAACAGCCCACGAGGCCTGATCAGATTTAAGGGCAGAGAGAATTCGATAAAAGTATTATACGGCGATGTACGAGACCCAGACGCAATGAAAGGACTTGTTAATGGTCAGGACGCGCTTTTTCATTTGGCCGCGATAACTCAAGTTTTATATAGTAAGACGCACCCCGTAGATACATTCAATATAGATGCGAACGGTACGTTGAATATACTCGAAGCTCTAAGGAAATCCGCTAGACCACCGTTCCTTTTGTTTGTAAGTACTGATAAAGTATATGGCGAACCAAAATACGTCCCTATCGATGAGGACTGCCCCGTTTCAAGTAAATCTCCATACGACGCGGCAAAATTAGCAGCAGATCGTCTGGTAAATTCTTACAATATCAGCTACGGCTTAAAAAGTAGCATAGTTAGGATGTCAAACATCATAGGCGGAGGGGACGCGAATATATTAAGGGCCGTACCGGACTTCATATTGAACGTCTTGTCCAACAAAGCGCCAGTTATAAGAGGCAACGGAAAACATATAAGAGATTATTTGTATGTAAAAGATGCGGTAGCCGGCATAAAACTAGTAGCAGAAAAACAAAACAAGTCAAATGGAGAAGTTTTTAATCTAGGGACGGGTAAACCCACGTCGGTTATACAGCTAGCTAATATGGTAATAGCGATTGCGGACCGGCCAAAGAAGATAAAACCAATTTTACTTAAAGGCGATACACTGGGGGAAATAGACAAGCAATATATATCTTCTGGTAAAATAAGACGAGTTCTTGGCTGGAAGCCCGCGTATACATTAAAAGAAGCGCTTAAAGAGACTTTAGAATGGTACGACGCGAACCCCGAATGGATCTCAGTCGTAGAAAGAGTAAATAAGTATTATAGCGTTTAGTCTCTGTAAGCCACCTTCTTCAATTCTGAAAGACCTTCTTCGACACCAAAGAATCTTACGCCCGTTTCTTTTACGACTTTATCGTTGCTGATATTCGCAGTCGGGCGTATCGCCGCAAGGTGGAAACTAGTTGAGTCTACTCCTTCTACTTTTGTTATGTCCTTATTAAAGATTTTTGCTATTTTTATAGCCCATTCGTATCTATTTATAAAATCTTTTCCGACCAAGTTAAATACACCATTTGAACCCTTCTTTATTAATTCAGCCGTCGCGTCTACGAAGTTGTTGATATACGTAGGATTATTGTACCAATCTAGGGGTTCGTGGACCTCCTTACTTTGCTGCAAAGCTTTCAAGACCCTACGCACATTGTCGTCTTTTTGCCACGCCTCTAATTTTCCGTATGGCTGGTCAGTCCTCAATATCAAGTATTCCAAACCGCTGTCTTTTACGACTTCTTCTGCGATCTGTTTTGTTTTCCCGTAATAATTGATTGGGCACGGTCCAGAATCTTCTGTAAAAAGTTCCCCTTTCCCATCGAATACGAATGAGGATGATACGAATACGACTTTGCTATCCGTTTTTTTGCAACTTTCTATAATATTTCTAGTAGCGTTTACATTCTGTGCATAAGCTAATTTTGGATCAGTCTCACACATGTCGACATTGGTCAAGGCTGCGGTATGTATGACAATATCCGGGATAAAATCGTTCATGGCCTTACTGGTTTTTCCAGCATCTGCTAGATCAAAAAAGGAGCTCTTGACTTTAGGAACGTTTATCGTGCTGGTTTTTGATATGGAAACGACCTCATTCCCGGATGACGCAAATCGCTTTACCAGCTTAAAGCCGATTCTTCCGCTGCCGCCCGTGATCAGTATCTTCATACTAACAAACGCTTTCGCCGTACACTAAATTGTTGTCCACATCTTTTAGAAAAGGTAGACCGGCGTCTTTTTCTGAGACCTTTGGCGTCAAGCCGTTTAGTGGCCATTTTATGTTTATGTGCGGATCATCCCACCTGATGCCACGTTCCTTCTCTTTTGAGTATTCTGCGGTTTCTTTATATGTCACTTCACAGTCTTTCAGAGCTAAAAATCCGTGGGCAAATCCAGCAGGGACCCAAAAAAGCATCTTATTTTCCTCGGACAATATGGTAGAAACCCATTTTCCGTATGTAGGCGAATTTTTTCTTATATCGACGGCGACGTCAAATATCTCGCCTTTTATCACCCTAAGTAATTTCCCCTGCGCCGCAGGCCTTAATTGAAAATGCAATCCACGTATCACTCCCTTTTCTGATTTTGAATGGAGCTCCTCGTTAAAGCCGCACGGGATGCCGTTTTTTTCAAACTCAGATCGCATATAAGGTTTTATTAAAAATCCCCGCGCGTCATTGAATATATGCGGCGTTATCAATTTTACATCGGGTATCTGGGTATTCTCGAATTTGAATGGCATAGAGAGACAATTGAATCTATCGATATATAAATCTTAACTTATTAAAGTTTAAATAAGCGCAATATTTTATGTAGTCATGCAAAAATCTAAAAACAATTTGAGGGTGCCTTACGCTCTTTCTGTTTATGGCGATGAAGAGATAAACGCAGTTTCTACGGTTCTAAAAGAACACAAATCGCATCTTTCAGAAAACATAACCGAATTTGAAAGAGAAGTAGCACGATTGTTTGGTAAGAAACACGGCGTGATGGTTAATTCTGGGTCTTCGGCAAATTTATTGGCACTGGAGCTGCTAAATTTAAAGGAAGGCAGCAAAGTCATAACTCCCGCTTTGACATTCTCGACGACTTTAGCCCCGATTTTACAAAAGAAGTTGGACCCGGTTTTTGTCGATGTTAACTTGCAGACGTATGTTGTGGACAGTGGAAAGATAGAAGAAGCGCTTGAGCCGGGAGTGAAAGTCCTAATGATCCCATCTTTGTTAGGAAATCTGCCGGACATGGAAAAAATAAACAAGATAGCCGCTAAAAATTCGCTGTCTTACGTAGAAGATTCTTGTGATACATTAGGAGCCAGATTTGATGGCAGACCTTCAGGCGAATATTCACATATATCGACGACGAGTTTTTATGGTTCCCATATAATAACCGCTGCTGGCGGCGGGGGGATGCTGTGCGTTAACGAAGACGCTTTGGATAGGCGAGCCAGGATATTGCGTGGATGGGGGAGAAGCTCTTCTGTAGATGAGTCTGAAGACATAAATAAAAGATTTGGTGCGGACATAGAAGGCATACAATACGATTCAAAATTTATATTCGAAGAAGTCGGGTATAATTTTTTACCGCTTGAGATCAGCGCGGCATTCGGGCTACAACAATTGAAAAGATTTCCAAATTTTATAAAAATAAGGAAAAATAACTTTTCTGAACTCAGGCAGTTTTTCTCTAATTACAGTGATTTCTTCAATCTCCCCGAACAAGCGATGAAAACGGATACAGCGTGGCTAGCCTTCCCCTTAACAATAAAAGAGAACGCTAAATTTAGTAGACTAGACATGGTAAAACACTTAGAAGAAAATAATATCCAGACGAGGCCGGTGTTTACCGGAAACGTTTTGAGGCAGCCGGCCTTTAAGAATTTGAAAACGCCAGAGTTCGCAAAAAAGTTTCCAAATGCGGACTATATAATGAAAAACGGTTTACTTATCGGTTGTAATCAAGGCTTAGGGAGAGAGCACATAGACAAGATAAAGGACACTTTCACGGGATTCTTAGATAAGTTTTAATCCTAAAAATTAGACGCGGCATTTAATAAATCTAATCCAGATTAGAGAAGCCACTATATCGTAGGCTAAATTTTTAGACGATTCTCATTTTAGAGAAAGATTTAAATATTACCATTTATAATAACAGAAATGAAAACCGAAGGGATAGTGCTAGAAGCAGTATCTGAATCTTTCATAGGGGGAGAGCATGCATTTACGCAGTCAGAGATATCGAAGAGGGTGGGGGTAGCGGTCAGCGCCGTCAATAAGACCATAAATAATCTAAAAAGGCTCTCCATCGTCGACATAGGGAGAAGAAACTTCAGGGTGATCGATTTCAAAAGGCTGCTTCTTTATTGGGCTACACACCGCAATCTGGATAGGGATGTAGTATACTCCACTCATGTAGATATAGACATCGGCAGGATAGAGAGCTCGATGCCACCAGACATCGCATTCACCGCATTTACAGCATTCAAATTCATTGTGGGGGAACCTCCAGCGGATTACAGCCAGGTGTATGTATATTCCAGTGCAGCAGTACTTGGCATCTTGAAAGAACGTTTTCCCCAGAAGAAAGGTACGAAGAATCTTTTCGTACTTAAAGCGGACAGGTATCTGGAGAAAAAAATAGCAGGCAACGAGTTAAAAGATTCGTGCGTCAGTCTCGCACAGGCATTTGTGGACCTGTGGAACGTACGCGAATGGTATGCAAAAGAATTCACGGAGAGATTGATGGACGTGCTGGCGAAATGATGGAATTCTGGAATGAGGCTATAACCAACGCGAGCTGGGGAAAACTTAAGGATTTAAACGCGGAGATCAGGTTCGTCCTGATAGGTGGATGGGCGACTTATACGTACACTGGATTGAATAAATCAAAAGACATAGACATAATCGTGGATTATGGGGAGCTAGAAGAGCTAAACAGAAAATATAATCTGCACAAGAATGACATACTCAGAAAATACGAGGTAAAGCTGCCGTCATTCGATATAGACGTGCATCTGCCACACTATTCAAAACTAGCCGTGCCTCCAGAGGACATATTAAAATCATTGACCGTAAGTATCGGGGGCTTCCTCCTGCCGAGGATCGATGTTCTTATAGCGCTAAAAATCGCGGCTTTCCTGTCCAGAAAGGATAGCGCTAAAGGGAAGAAAGACGAAGTCGATGTCATAGGTTTGCTGTTGAACGAGAACCTGAGTATAAAGCTTTTAAAGGAGACTCTTATAAAATATGAGCACGAAGATTATCTAGATATAATAAAAGGATTTTTGCGCACAAGAGATACCGATATACTGTCGTATCTGAACACGAATGTGCATGCTTTCTCGAAAGAGGGTAAAAGGCTCCTCGGAACCATGTAAAATGGGATTAAAAAATGATAGACGGCGTTTTTTGGCCCCGTGATTGACGCTAGTAAAAGGTCGAGGGCAAGGTTAATGTATAAGTTTGATGGATACAAATAGCTTATTGCAAGCCGCGCCGCGTAAGAGGCGAGCCATAAGGTCATAACGATTGCCGATCTTTTATTTTATTTTCTAATTCGTCAATTACATCGATATAATTTTTTATCATATTTTTAGTTGAAAACTTCTTGGCCGTAAGAACAGCGTTTCTTTTTATTTTATTTATGTTTTCCTTATTACTAAGAAATACCTTCTTAACCACATCTGCAATGGCGTCACTATCTAACTCTGTAAAAAACCCGTTTCTGCCGTCTTGTATTATATCCATAGAACCAAGACTTTTACCGGATATAACGATTTTTCCCGCACGAAGAGCTTCTAATGTACTTATACTAAAACCTTCCGTAACAGATGGATATAATGCTATTTCCCCCCGGCCCAATAAAGTTAGTTTTTCCGCATCGCTTATAAAACCCAATAATTTAACATTTTTTTTGAGCCCCAAGTCCTTTACTAATCTTAGGTACTTTTCTTTGTCTGGCCCGCTCCCCGCAATCAGATATTTTATATTTGGATATGCGTTTATTAATTTTCCAATGGCTTTTATCCCGTACGAAAGTTTTTTCTGATCATCTTCAAGTCTGCAAATGCTAAAGATTATTTTGTCTTTTTTGTCTATATCTAAATTCCCACTTCCGGCAGGCTTTTTGTTTTTCTTTGTATCGATCCCATTATATATCAGAACAGTATTATTTTTTCCATATTTTTGAGATAAGCGGGCATAATCACTCCTGTTGAGCGCAACAGCTTTGAACGGCCTGTTTGAAATTAAATGGTCTGGGTAAACGGGGGAAAATTCCCTCGGGAGGTGTTTTACTGCCACAAGCGCTTTATAATTTATTTTATTGTTAATCAACAGTAGGTCATCATCAGTACTATTTGAGATAAGTACATCACAGTCTAAATCGATTTTCTTGATAAAAACATGCCTTAAGAAAGGTAAAGATCTCATCACAATGCCAATGCCGCTTTTCATTGGAAGCAAATCAAAGGCCTTAGTAAATGGATAGAATTTTTTATCGCACTTTATAGTTGTCTGGTAACCATTATATCCTACATATGTAACGTCATAAAATTTACTTAAATTTTCAATCAGTAACTTAGTTACATATTCCGCGCCACCGATGGTAGGCTTAGTACAAAAATAAGTTACTATTAACTTTTGCTTCGAATCCTTTTCATCTTTCATCGTAGACTCACATTCTGTTTATGCATAAAAAGATGTATACAAAATGATTACAATGCTCATTAATCCAGATTAGAGAAGTTTATTATATTGTCTTCGTCTATCGTGCCTAAGAATATCGCTCTGCAGCAATACCTTTTGAGGCCAAGTTCATCCAATGCGTCTTTAGGCGATTCGCTCTTTGTTATGTCCTTATACTTTTCCCAGAGGTGCGCTATGGGTTTTCCGCAACTATAACATCTAATCGGTATCATGTATATTCCAGCAAGGTGACGGTCCTTGTGATCCCCTGTAATCTTCTTACGGCCTTTACGAAGTCTTGTACCCCGACGGTGTGTTCAGTCTCTATTACAAACGCAGCGTCATATTCGCCGTATACTTGCATGGCGTCTTTCACACTATTCATCGATTTTATCTTTTTGAACGTCTCTTCGCTTTTGTTCGGGTCTATGCCGACTAGTACCAAAGCCTTGACCATCCAATTTATTTTGAACTTTCGCTATATAAGCTTTTATTCGTTACAAATTTTAACAAAGACGCTTATAAAAAACGACAACATAATAATTAAGTCGATGCGGTCATAGTCTAGTGGTAGAACTGCGGCCTTCCAAGCCGCCAGCCCGGGTTCGAATCCCGGTGACCGCATATTTTAGACGCCGCCTTACTTTGTTTTTCTAGTCATTTTTTCGATATATTTTTTGTATTTGTCGTTTATATGATAAGCTTCGCCTATTATGATTCCCGTGATTGACGCTAGTAAAAGGTCGAGGGCAAGGCTAATGTATAAGTTTGATGGATACAAATAGCCCATTGCAAGCCGCGCCGCGTAAGAGGCGAGCCATAAGGTCATAACGATCGCCGATCTTTTGGAATATACCAAATAATCTTTTTCAAAAAAGCGCACGTTGCCGCCTATCTTCAGCCCAATCAAGCATCCCGCCCCGATAGCTATTACAACGTATAAAATTTCTATGTAAGAGACAGAGATCAGTAAAACAGAAAATATCGTTAATATCGTGTAAATTACCGGTCTGAAATAAACGGCGGATTTGCTGAACTTGACGCCTTTAAATCCACGATAGGCCCTAAGGGTGAGTATTACGGCTATGATTATTAGGATTATTATGGTCGAACTCTGACTTCCGCTACTTGAAATCGATGTAGAGGATAAAACACTAACAAGACTCGACGACATAGTCTTGCTTATTTATTTGACATATAAAAATGTGTCTGCATTAAATATCCCTATATGGCTTTATCGTTTCTTAATTTTTCTCGTATCTGCAAAATAGCTTTATTAATAATATCTTGTCTTTATCTGCTTATGCCGGGTTGGCGGAGCGGCAACGCGCTCGCCTCGAGAGCGAGTTTCCGTAAGGATCCACAGGTTCGAATCCTGTACCCGGCGTTTGGTTTAAACTAATTTTTGTGCGTCCAGTAACTTCAACCAGATCTTGCTTACTCTTTTGTCTGAGAAAAAGTCAAGTAGCTCTCCAGTTTCATCTGATATCTTCTTTCTCAATTTATAATCTATCGCAAGAGCGTTAAGGACACGCGGGTAAGAATCCAAGTCATCACAAATTATTGCGTTCTTTCCATTTTTTACGTCGAACCCTTCGAACGCAATACTCGTGCCAACAACAGGTTTATGATGGCTTAAAAAGTCTAGGATCTTAATTTTTATTCCGGTTCCATATCTTAATGGCACAATGCAAATGTCGGCCGAATCTATTAAACGCCCAATGTCCTTTACAGGTCCAAGCGATTTAAAGTTCTTGTAGGTTTCCTTTTTTCCGCCCTTACCAGCTACTATGAAATCAAGGCCGCTTGTCGCAGGTGCGATTTTTTCTTTTATTATTCTTATTGCATCGACATTTTTCATGTCGGTGTAGTTACCTACAAACAAAACGTTTTTAGCTACTTTCTTGGGTTTAACAATTTTTGTTTTTGTTATTTCGATTGACGGCGGGATAACCAATAATTTCGATTTAAATTCTCGATGTTTATTTAATGTTCTTTTCATGTCTTCTTTTGTGAAGAATATTATTTTATTGAATTCTCGGAGCATTAAGTCATATTTGCTCTCATAAAAATTTATAAGCCTATAACTCAAAAATCTAAGAACCCGTATCTTGAGGTATCTTATTATCGCATTCTTATTGTTTTCGTTTGGCATATCTTCACGAATTTTTTCCGCATTACAAACTTCGGATATGTCATCAGTTACCGCAAACAATTTAACTTTTGTAACTTTTTTGTAATTTACCAATAAATCAACAAAATACCGATTAAAACTTATAATAATTTCAGGAGCAAATTCTTTTAAATCGCTAATCAGATCCCGATTTTGGTTATTTTTGATACTACTATATCTTTTTTTAAATAAGGTTAAATATACAATGTCCATAATTCTAACTTTTAAATTAGTTCCTGGCGGCGAAACCCGCCTTACGATCTTTTCAGTGTAAAAATTCTCTTTTATTTCAGCTTCCTTTTCGCCCATCGCAAAAAGCATTACGTCATCTCCTAACTTTCCTAGCATCATGGCCATACTTCTGCAGGCATTTGACGTGGAAAAATTTTTTGTGGAAGATGGCCCCGAATTTAAAAATGCTATTTTCATATACGTTTACTTAATTATATCTTTTGAATGTCTCTTCGCTTTTGTTAGGGTCTAAGTCGACTAAGATCAATGCCTTGGCCACTCAATTTATTGAGGTCTTTCGGTATATAACCTTATTTTGGGCTAATCATAGCACAGACGTTTGTAAAAAATCAATGGCGTGATAATTAAGTCGATGCGGCCATGGTCTAGCGGTAGAACAGTGGCCTTCCAAGTCACTAACCCGGGTTCGAATCCCGCAGTTATTTTTTATAAAAGATTTTTATTCTTTGGCGCATAATTAAATCTATGGTTGATTTGAAAAAACTGCAGGAGAAAACCAAGAAATTTGTAGATGAAAGGGATTGGAGAAAATTCCAGACTGTAAAAGAACTTGCTGCCAATGCTTCTGTTGAAGCGAATGAACTGTTAGAGCTTTTTCTATGGCAGGACGGGGAAGAATTGGATAAAAAAATACTTGGCGGCAAGGACAAAGAACTTATAAATAAAATAAAGAACGAGACTGCGGATGTCTTCTTCTCGTGTCTTGCGATAGCGGATCAGGCAGGATTCGATCTAGGCGATGCATTTCTATCAAAATTAGGCGAACTTGATACGCGTTACGACAAAAAGAAAGTAAAGGGCGACCCGACCAAAATTCCCTCACAAAATTAGTTACTTTGGCGTAAATAAGCCTATTTATAGCAAATTGCTTCTTTTAGTAACTATCAGGATACAAAAGCGCCTGAAGGGATATACAGGTAATGTTAATTAGCCTATCGAAGAACTATATATAATTATATATAATGCTCCAAAGGCGATGGCTATTCCGACAAAGGAAATTAAAAGCGCCAACTGAACAATATTCTTTTCTGATCTTCTGTTTTGGTTATAGAATTGGGCGTATATCATAATCGCAGTCAAGCCGACAGCCAAAAACCAGAAAATTTCGCCTATAAATAAAGCCCATGTCGAAGCCTCGCTTGAATAGAAATAATAAGCTACAAAAATTACTGCTAGCACCGCAAATGTCCATCTCGCTATATTCAATATTTTATGTAGAGACTTCTTTTCCATGATAAATTTTGCCGGGATAGTTTCTAGATATAGGTACTATAAATCTAGTCGCTTTTCACCTTTTAATCCTTTGTTGTTATTTTTGGAGCGCCGCGTCTAGAAAAAGGATAAATCCTGACCGAGAGAATAGACTTTATGTCTTATAATGTAATAATCGGCAGAAACGAGAGGGACCTCAAAATTTATGGGGATCTTGCCACGACGCAAATAGGTAAACAATATATACAAATGGGCAATCTCACAAGCCTAGGTAACCAGATCCTTTTAGATGCGCTTAGGCCACATGTGATTTTAATAGCAGGTAAACGAGGTTCCGGTAAAAGCTATACCATGGGCGTAATAGCCGAAGGGCTAGCATCATTGCCTACCGAAGTGTCGCAGAACATAACTTCTCTTATAATAGACACCATGGGGATATACTGGACGATGAAGAATCCGAATTACAAAGAAGCAAACATACTAAAGGAGTGGGGTGAAGAGCCGAAGGGTTTTAGCAACGTAAAAGTCTTTGTGCCTAAAGGTTCATTTGATGCGATAAAGGACCAGAATCCCAACATGGTGGACGCCGCGTTTTCGCTGACCATCACCGATCTATCTGCAAACGACTGGTCGGACATGTTCGGGTTTTCAATAAACGACGAGTATGGCGTTTTGATAAACAAAGTTATAGAAGAGCTAAAAGAAAGCGGGCAGAGATATGATTTCAAAGATATAATCGAGGAGACAGACCGGCAGATAGCCAGCGACACGATAAAAGAGGCGTGCAAGCAAAGATTCGAAACGGCGAAAGGCTGGGGGATATTCGAGAAGATAGGCACGCCTATAGAGTCGATACTTACCCCCGGTTACATAAACATATTAGACATAAGCCTTTATGCGCACTCCCTGGGTGAATTTAACCTGCGCGCACTTGTCATAGGGCTGCTTTCACAGAAAATACTTGAGCTTAGGACTTTTGAGCGACGCTCAGAAGAACTTCAAGAAATAAATTCTACTATAATGCTAAGGGAAGAGTCGTCTAAAAAGCAGATACCGATAGTATGGTTGTTTATAGATGAGGTGCATGAGTTCCTGCCCGCGAATAGCAGGACAGCAGCGACACCGGCTCTTTCGAGACTAATAAAGGGAGGCAGGCAGCCGGGCATAGGCTTAGTGATAGCCACGCAGCAACCAGGAAAATTAGATACGGACATAATAACTCAATCTGACCTAATAATATCCCAGCACGTAACGGCAAAACTGGATATAGATGCGCTTAATACGGTAATGCAAATTTACATGTCATCCGACATTAAAAAGTACCTTATGGACTTGCCAAAGCTACCGGGTGCGTGCATAATATTGGATGACAACTCTGAAAGGATATACCCCGTCCAAATAAAACCAAGATTTACGTGGCATGGTGGAGAAACGCCAAGATCCATACCGCCGCCGAAGAAATGAGCTATGCTCTCATTCCCTTTTTCCGAACTTAGAGAAGGACAACAAAATATAGTGGACGCGGTCCAGAATGTAATAAAGAAAAGAGAAAAATTGATGATACAGGCTTCTACCGGTATGGGCAAGACCGCACCAGTGCTTTTTGGCGCCTTGAGCGCAGCCAAAGAGCAAGGCTTAAGGCTGGTTTTCTTGACGGCCAAGCATACGCACCAGAATATAGTTTACGAGACATTGAGGAAGATTAACGGCGCTTCGACAGATAAAGTAATTTTCACAGGAGTGAATGGGAAAAGATCAATGTGTCTTTTCGAGAACAACGTAGAACCATCGCTGTTTATAGAATTCTGCAGGGCGGTTAGAGAACAGAACTTATGCGACTTCTACAAAAACACTTTCTCAAAGTCAAAAGATATAAAACCAAATGCGATCGAGGCGCTAAGCCAAGGATTGTCGGACCCCGAGTCGATAATGGAAGCCGGCAGGAAGTTTGAAGTGTGTCCTTATGAAATATCGCTCCTGAATGCCAAGCAATCGGACGTGATAATCGCAAATTATTCTCATATATTCGACCCAGACACGTCAAAAAGTTTTATGTCAAAAACGGGGATAGACCCAAAGAATACTATAATAATAGTCGACGAAGCACACAACCTGCACAATAAAATAATAGACATGAACTCTTTTTCAATATCGCTGCGTACGCTAGAAAGAGCTTACAATGAAGCTCTCGTTGCGAATGAAAACACACTCGCTGCGAAAATAGACAGGATTATAGCTCGGGTAAGAAAAACAGAACGAGAAGAAAAGATAGACCTGAACGAAATTTTCAAAGAATCGGATTTAGACAAGGCGGCCTCAATAACAAAGCAAAACGAAAAAGGCTATAACATACCTGCGTCATTTACGCTGGAAAAATTCATCGCTTTTCTCCTTAAGGCGGACGATTCGTATGTCCAATATGCTTTAAATGAGAATGGGCATGTGAAGGTGAACGTTTTTTCGCTGGACCCATCGGTTTACGCCGGAAGCACAATGAACTCTTTTGCCTCTACGATACTCATAAGCGGTACTTTCAAACCAATGGAAATGTTTGCCAATCTTCTCGGCATACCGGATGCAAAAAAGCTCGTCATAGAGGATAAAAACACCGACTCCAACAGGTTAATAATAAATGAAACCGACTTAACCTCAAGATTCATTAGCCGCGGCTTGCAGTTCGAATTAATAGCTGCTAGGATAGACGACCTGCTAGAAAGTTTCAAGCATAATATGATAATATTTTTCCCGTCTTACTCTTTCATGGAGTCTGTATCGCGTCTGATGCAGAACAAGGACAGAATAATAAAAGAAGCGCCTAAGATCGAGCGTGAAGAGAAACAAAGAATAATCTCAGAGTTAAGCAAGCCAGGCAGATGCCTATTCGCGGTAATAGGCGGCAATTTTTCCGAAAGTATAGGGATAAAGGACAATGTAATAAGGTTGATAGCTATCGTAGGAGTCCCCTTTGAACCGCCATCGATAAAATTGAAGGCCCTGCAAAATTATTATCAGAACAAATTTTTAAACGGGTTTGAGTACGCGCAGGTCCTGCCTTCTATGATAAAAACTTTGCAAGCCGCGGGCCGCGCGATAAGATCATCAAAAGACCGTGCTGTAATACTGCTGATAGATTCTAGATTTGAATCGGGGGTCTTCAGAAAATATCTTCCTTCTGGCGTAAAGACGGTAAATGGAAGCCCGATCAGACTTATAAACGAGTCTGGCTTTAACTGATTTCGGTTTTTAGCTTGTTTCATTGCGATAAGAAATCATTTATCGCATAGCGATACATATTTATGCTATAAATGTATACAAATTTTGTATACTATGGAAAAAAGAAAACCAGTGATGCTCGACGAGGACGTATACGCGAGACTCAAGCAATCGAGAGTGGATATATCGAAGGAGACCGGCAAAAAACTTACCTTTGGCGATATAATAAAGAAGCTGCTAACAAGAGACCTACGTTTATTGCATCTGGACATTGGAATAAAAAACTACATATCCCTTTTTGTATCGAAGATTTCGCTCAATAAAAACGTTCTCGGCATCATGCTCTTTGGATCGGTCGCCAAAGGCAATTTCTCTAAGTATAGCGACATTGACATAGCGATAATCGCAAATGATAGTTTTCCGAACGCCTTCACGGCCGTGAATAAGGCCATATATTCCCTTAAAGAAGAAAAAAAGAGATTGCTGGAAGACAGAGGATTATACCTTCGCATAAACCCGTTAATACTTAAAATCGGCTCTCTGGATAAATTAGAGCCGATATACTTCGATCTTGTAGATTATGGGGTGCCATTGTTTGAACGCGGCGCTGTCCTGACAGACTTTATTGACAATATAGAAAAAATAAAATATTCAAGAAAGTTTACAGAGTCTGGGGAGGTTTTGGAATGGAAGGTGTAAGTAAAGCAGCGATAGAACGTGCAAAGGAATGGCTCAAGAGTGCTACGTTGAATAGGGACAACGACAATTACGCCAAAAACTTATACGATCTGGAAATGTCGCTGGAACTCGCTATAAAAGCGGTGATGCTAGCCCTAGGGAAGAATTTTCCCAAAAAGCATGAGATAGGTACTTTATTCAGACAGACAGCGATCGCGAATAAAAATAAGCTACCGAAAGAATTAAACGAATCTTTAGAAGAAATAGAAACGACATTCAACGAGCTTCTGGAGCTTAAGGCCGCAAGCGGTTATAACTTTGAAAGTGACGTGAGCAAGGAAGACTTCAAAGCTTTTTCTAAAAAGTATCATAATAAGGCGGTAAATTCGATAGGACTATGCGAGCGCGCCGTAAGCTTTATGAATAAACGATAAGAAACCGATACAAAATGTTCCTTGCATCGGTAAGCATCTCAAGAAATCTCGCTTCCTTCTTTGAGGTCCTTATCTAAAGAAAGCAACGAAAGGTTTCCGGCGTCATCCATTGCCGCCAGCACCATGCCTTCCGAATCTATCCCCAACATTTTCGCAGGCTTAAGATTATCTAATATAATCACCTTCTTGCCGATGAGGTCTTCCAGTTTGTAGTATTTCCTTATCCCGCTTAGTATGGTCCTTTCCTTATCGCCCAGAGAGATTCTTAATTTCAAGAGCTTGCCGCTCTTTTCTAGGGTTTCAGCAGAAATTACTTTTCCTACTTTCATCTTCATTTTTTCAAAATAGTCAATATCGATCAAATCATTTTGGCTTTGCCCAGCCATAAGAAATTAATCTTCTACGCGGGACAAAGAAGAGGAAATTTCGCTTATAGTCCTTCTCAAGTCTCTTATAACAGTCGCGTACCTGTTAAGATATTCTTCCTGCTCTTTTACTACCTTTGAGAATTCTTCTAGGTCGCCTTGCGATTCGCTTATCTTGTTTTCAAGCATTTTTATGTCGTCAAGGATCCTCTTAAAATCGCCTAATTTTACGAACGCAAATGATTTTGTTTCAGCCCCCATCTTCATCATATCAAAGGCGCTAAGCCCGCCGCTGATTTTTATCGGCTCCGGCTGCGGATTCGGCAGGTTTATCGGTTCGGGGGTAGGAAGTAAAGGGACCGGAAAAGGCGTCCGCGGCACCATATTATTCTGTGCATTCTGGGCTTGCGGCAGTGCAGGGAAGGACGGCGTTTGTGGGGTAGCCGGCGTCGCAGGTTTGGCGTTATCGCCGTTATAATAAGGATTTGCGGGAGTCGCGCCTTTCTTTTTTCCGAATAACATAATAATAATTTAATACGCCAGACTTTTAAATACTTGCTATGCAGTTACAGAATATTTTGGATCAACAATAAAAAGATCCTATAAATAATAATACGATCTAATTCATCAAGTGCGCCGATGGTTTAACGGTCAGAACAATGGATTCCCACAGCGATGAGGAAAATTCATTAATCCGGGTCCGATTCCCGGTCGGCGCAAAGTTAATAATAGTAAAAACTCATAGGATTCTGTTATGAACGTGGAAGAACCGCAGATAGAATTGAGATGCATGCTGGAGCTTTTGGCGAAACCAAAAGAAGTCGCCGTCGACGCATTAAAAAAGATACTTTCAAATATAGAGGAAGAAGGCAATAAGCTCGGCGTAAAGGACGTCACTTACAGCGAACCGCAGAAAGTGGAAGCGGATTTTTACAGCGCCTTCGCCACTTTTAAGATAAAAGCGGACCCCACTTCCATATTCGGGTTCGTTCTCGATTACGCCCCTTCCAGCATAGAGGTGCTAAATACGAGGGAACTAAAACTGTCGATGTCCGACCTCCAAGGGATATTGAACGACATATCCGGCAGGTTAAACCAGATGGACCAGAGCATAAAGACGTTTTCCGCGCAGAGCGTGATCCTCGGCAATGAGAACTCGCAGCTGAAAAAGAAATTGGAAGGCACGAAATGACGATCGATTCACTCTAAAATAGTGACTTTTTAATTTAAGAAAGGTTTATAAATACCCAAATCATCGAGTAGTTAGGCAAAATGCCTGTTTAAATCAGTCCGAGAAATCAAGTGAGGTGTTATGAAAGTGAAAGTAATGAATAGTGTAAAAAAATTAGCAGCTATAACGACGGGCGCTCTTTTTGTAGGAGCGACATTAGGCATAGCGGGCGTGTTCGGTAGTGGACTTAGTACATTACCAGCGAACCTTGTACACAACGGTGCAGTAAATGCAGTCGTAGTAGTGGGGGCGAATTCACAGGCGACGGACGTCCTTGGTTCAATAGACATCGCAAGTGCGCTTACAGCTTCGGCGGCAGCAAGTCACGTGACTGGTAACGGAGTCGTAAAGCTAGGAATACTTAGTCTGCCAGCAAACGCATCAAGCTTTGCACACACCGGAAGCAGTTCATTTACATCATGGTCTCCATCGACCGTAGCATTATTAAAAGTAAACTACCAAGGTGCGGGTAAAGAAAATTATTCTGCAGTCGAGAACGTTACGTTCCTATCAAGTCCGGTATTTGATTCAGGTGGTCCAATAGCACCGTCTGGACTTAACGTAATAGTACCGGCTAGATCATTGGAACTTGTTTCGTCAGTAGTTAACAGATCCGACGCTAACGCGACAGTCGTAACATGGACACCAGGACTTGAATACGAAGTAGGAACAACTCTTGAGACATTAGTAGCAGAAAATTCCGCAAATTACACCGCTGGTGTAATGACGGAACTTACGAATGCTAAAGTGCCAAGTACTCTTACAGTAGGGACAAATACGGTAGCTCTTCAGGGAATAGCAACAGTGGGAACCTCTCCTTCGACATCATACTATAAACTTGAATACGCAGTGAACGGTGGAGCATCGAGTTATACAAACTTGACAAGCTATGTAACCACCGGACCAGTAACATTGACCTTCGGCGCATCTGATTTGGTTTTTACAAACTCGTCAGGTACCTATCTAGCGCATCTTGGCGTATCAAGTGCGAGCATAGTGCAAAACTGGTCCGCAATGAATAAATTTGGACTAGGCGCATGGAATGCAACTACTGCTGCTTCTCCTGGTGCCGGTAGACTTGGATTTAAAAATGACGCAAACGAGACATTAAATTACTCGTTTTCGGCTACGAGCAGCTTCGCATTGCCAGATTCTCTTAAGAACATTGAGCTTAGGCCATTGACACACGATTATCACGACGCTAACAACGTTACAGTAACGACCGGCGCGTCCGGTATGGACAGGTTTATATCAGTTAGCAATACAACCACACTAGTCGCGCCCCTAACGAATGTCACATTTAACGCCACTCATGGCTTGTCTGGCGTAGCATTCGGTGTCAACGACAGAGGTACTCCTTCGTCATCTGGTGCAGGCGCTCCAAATCTGCTTTTAGAGGGAAATGAATCCTTATTTAACTCTACTAGCGGGCAGTATGTCAACTACTCTTCGGAGTATATCTGGCCTAAACCTATAGTTGGGGCAGCGACAGACTGGTATACGCCTGTAGGCGACGCCAACTTCACCTTCCTAAATAAAACTTCGAGTAAAGCTATGGTTAGATTAGTTTACGAATTACCTAATGGCAATGATTTCGCACTCCAGTTCGCGCAGGTTGGGCTGTCTGCTGGGGGGGATACGAAGGGATGGAATATAACGAAAGTGCTTACCTACACTGCTTCTACGACCGGTAACCCGACGGTATCATTAGTCGATGTGGTCCCGGGTCATAACACGATTGGTATGGGCGGTTATAACTTGACGTTTGGCATATATAATAATAAGTTGGTTGACTTTAACTTGACTGGACCAGTCGCAACAGCCACAACTCCGGTTGATACGTACAGTCTAGTGCCAGGGTACCCGGGACTGTATTCGAGCACCGGAAAGGAACTGACTAAAGTAAACGTTTCGTCTACAGTTGCGTTCGGTCAACTTTCATTTAGTGGAAGCGTACTTACATACACGGACCCACTTAATGCTGCGCAGACAGTTACTGTAGCTGAAAATAAGAGTAACTTCGCTACATCTGTAGCTCTTCCAGCAACAGCAAATACAACTGCAAACACATGGGGAGACTATGTAACAACTGTAAGTGCTGCGCATGCTACGTTCGCAATCCCGGCGCAGAATTACACGGTGGCCCTTGGAGGAATATCCGTACTTACATCGATTGCTAATTATACGGCAGGAGCCGTACTTACGGCATCCGCAAATGAAAAGCTGGAGGTCATCGGCGTCGGTGGCTCTTCATTCACAGCAGCAGGCTTATTCGGGACAGGGGTATTCCCTCTTGCAGAAACAGATGCGTCATTCGCTGGTGCGACAAATTCGGTACCAGTAGTCGTGGTCGGTGGCCCAGCAGTCAACACATTAGCAGAAACGTTGTATGACAGTGAATACAATGTCACTGGTTACGGTGGCGGACCCCAATTTACTAACTTGACGGGCGTAGTCGCAGGCGAAGCATTAGTACAATGGTTCACAAACGTTTCGGCATTTGGTAAGCAAAACGCACTTTGGGTAGCAGGTTATAATCCTGATGACACATTGAACGCTGCAGAAGTAGTCGCAGAGGCATTGCTGGGGACCCCGGTCGTCGCTCTTAACGGGACACAGATGGTACTTAGTACTTCAGCATCCAGTTATACTGGTGTAAAGGTAGTAAGTGAAAAGTCTTAGGCGATACATTAGACAATTTAATGGGCCCTTAAAAAAGGCCCAAGTTTATTTTTTTTATTTAATGGTTAGGATTTTCTTAGCTAAGTTATTTAAGATTACGAGGCTTCTTTTTATAATCTGATCGCGTTTGATCATTAGTTTTATATGAGGATATTGATAAAAAAGGGCCGAAAAGAAAGCAGGCCGATAAATAAATGGCTTATGATCACGGTAGCTATACTCGTGACCGCCATCGCACTTGCGTACTTTGTTTCCGTTTCTGTCAACAATGCGAAGACTCAACAGCAGATAAGCACTTTAAATCTAGAATGCGCAGGATACGGTCAGCAGCTTACGAGTGCGGCCGCTTCAAATCTCGATACCCCCGCCTGCCAGAATCAAAACGGCAGTAAATTGCCGAGCTGTGGTGCGGTATTTTATTGCTATTACTCGGCGGCCGCATGCGAAAAAGCGGGTGAGACCAACACTAGCGTATTAAGCTGCGTATGCGATGCTCTGCGATCCAACGAGGTGCTCGCTGCGAACCAAGGCGTCTGCCAGCGACTAAGTTGAAGCGCCTATGTATCCTTCGGAGAAGATAGGCATAACCTCTTTCAGGACCACAAACTTCGATTTTAATGGCGGATTATTCAAAGAAAAAGAAGATTTCATAGTCCAAGAGATAGAAAACGACGGGGAGATACTCTCCACAAACACAAACGATAGCGGCGCAATAATCCCCGAAAATAAAAAGGACTTTCTTATTTTTACCCTCATAAAAAAAGGGGTCTCTACGCAGGATGCGTTAAAGACGATATCCCGAGACAACCACGTCGGCATAAAACGGATCGGATATCTGGGTAACAAGGATAGGAACGCGATAACCTCCCAACGGATAAGCCTTTTCAAAGGGGATGCAAATACGCTAAAGAAAGGATATGGCAGGTTTTTCATAAAGGACCTGGCATATGCGGATAGCGGATGCAAAATAGGCGCGCTATATGGTAATCGGTTTACGATACGCATAAGGGATTTTATCGGAAAAAAGGATCTGGACGCGTTTTTAAGCGAAATAAGGGACGGCATGCCGAATTTTTATGGCCCGCAGCATTTTGGCACCTCCGCACTGAACATCGCGATATCGAAATCCGTCGTAGGGCGGAATTTTAAACAGGCGATGATCGACTTTGCCTTCACAGAACGCGACGAAAGCGGGGTCGCAAAGTCCGCCAGGGGCACTTTGAAAGATACTTTCTATGATTACGTGACAGGCGATTCGGATCTGGACCACGTAAAGGCAAACGAAGTCTTAAGTTCCTTGCCGGGATTCATGCACTCCGAGACAAGCATGATCAGGCACTTATTAGGCAATAGGCACGATTATATAGGCGCGCTAAGATCTGTGCCTAAATATTTCCTTCTGCTTATAATACAGTCGCTTCAGGCCTACGTTTTCAATTTGACGCTGAGCAGGCTGGATCCAAAAGGCGACCTCTCAGAGACGTTACCGACGATAGGGTATGACTTGGAATTAAGCAAACTGACGCCGAACGTCAGGGACGCGGTGGATTCGGTCCTGGCGGAAGAAAAACTAGACGACCTGGCAAAACTGGAAATAAAAGAGATGCCAGAAGCCAGTCTAAAGACTTTCGAAAGGGAAACGTTGGTATACCCAGAAAACCTGGCGTACGACTCGGACGGCAACGATGTCATCCTGCATTTTGATTTAAAGAAAGGCGCTTACGCCACGATATTTTTGCTGGAGATGTTTAAACGGTTTTGAGTCTGTGCAAAAAAGACTTTAAAAACCTGGCCTTATATAAATTTAATGCAATACTCTTATCCAGTTTTATTATATCTTTATATAATCATAGGCGTGGCACTTTTTATAATCTTTTTTTGGATATTCGTTTATTATGATATATTCTCTTCGGAGAAGGGGGAGAAGAGAAATCGCATGGACCCGGATGTCGCGGTGATCATACCCACGATATTTGAAGGCGGTTTTCTTAAAACTTGTGTAGACAGTGCTTTAAAAATAAAATATCCGCAAGACAAATACAAGATCTACGTAGTGCTTAATAAGTCCGCGGATGCCGCCACAATAGCTGCCGCCAGGTCATTTAGAGATAAAAGGGTAAAAATAATAGACGCGCCGTTTGACGGAAAGGCAAGAGTAATGAATTACACTATCCAGAACTTTGTGAAAGAAGAATTTATCTTGACTATGGATGCGGATACGATATTCGATAAAGCAATACTCGTAGAACTTTTATCCCATGCCGACGATAAAAACGTCGGAGCGGTCACTCCCGCGGTAAAAGCTCTAAATGTCGGGAACTGGATAGAGTTTTTTCAAGAATACGATTATCTGCTTTCGGTCGCCTTGAGAAAGGCGTTTAGTTATATCGGTACGCTTACTGTAGCGCCGGGCCCCGGCTCGCTTTTTAGAACGGCCATAATCAAAAAAATAGGTTACTTCGACGAGCATAATAAGACGGAAGATATGGAGATAGCGTTAAGACTTTTGAGCAGAGGTTACAAGGTCGAGAATTCTTTGGAGGCCGTATCCTTGACGGTAGTCCCTAGGACTTTGTCAAGTTTCGTAAAACAGAGAGTAAGGTGGTATTACGGTTTCTTCTTCAACATGGCTAAATACAGAAAAAATATCTTCTCTACGAAAGACGGCAGGTTAGATATTACGGTCTTTGGACTTATATTCTCGTCCGTTGCGCTTTCGATCTTAGTGATCCCTACGTTTATATACGTTATTTGGACTTACGCTTATGCTTTCTATGTTACCGCGGCGAACACCAGTATTTTATACGTGATGGCAAATTCATTAAATGTAAACTACTTTTTATTTAGTTTTGATGCATTGTCCGTGTTGGGATTGGCGGTATTAGCCGTGGGGGCTTACATGTTGTTCTACGCTTTGCACGGCGTCAAAAAGAAGTTTGATATAAAAAGAGACGTCCTCGGTTTGCTACTATATATATTTGTTTATTCTTACATACTTGCATTCACTTGGCTTTATGCATTTATACAGTATTTATTTACGGGGAAGCAAGGTTCAGAATGGAAAGCAAAAATCAAAAATTGATGTTGGCTGCGATATGCACAGTTTTAGTGGTTTCTTTGGCTTTTTCTTTAGGATATAATATCGGGCGGGTGCAGGTCCCGTCTCTTTTAAACTCTTTGCAACAATATAACGGAGACTTGGATAACCTGCTTCTAGCGGCATCGCTCGGCAATTCGAATTCATCCGCGTCATGCGGTATACTTTATTCCAGCCTGTCAAGTCTATCTTCACAACTTAACACCCTATCGACAGAAGCAATAGATCTCACAAGCCAGCCGACTCCAGGTGTGAACTATACGGGGGTGATCGTCCAACTGGCCTATACACGTGTAAGTTACTGGTTGATCGCCCAAAGAATAAATGACCAATGTGGCAATAAGATAGTTACGGAACTTATGTTTTATTCACCGAAGAATTGTCCGAATTGTGTCACCGAGGGCAATGAAATAGCATACCTATCGTCTGAAACTAACGCTTCCATCGGGGTAGTTTTAGATGGCACTGTAAATCTACAAGTGGTTTCATCTCTTAATCGGGCGTTTAATATAACTACATTCCCGACGTTAGTAATAAACGGAAAATACGTGGTCAAAGGTTACCAGACGCTTCCCCAAATTTTACAGGACATTTGTGCGGATACAAATGTCAGCAGCTTTTGCGATAGCACCATCTAAAGCGTTTCGAGTTGTATCGCGTGTTCTTTTGCTATAAACCTGAGTCTTTTGACTATTTTTTCTGTTTCTTCGTTTGTTAGGTTGCCTCTAGAGCTTTTTTCCCTTTTGCCAAACTCTGCAAGCCATTCCTTTTTGCTTGTAGCCACTTTGTCGTCGAATTTCCTAGGCAGGACATGAAAATGCGCGTGCGGTATGCTCTGCCCCGCGGATCCACCCTCTTGTAGCAGAAGATCGAACTGATAAGCGCCGGCGTATTTTAGGGCTATAAAGACGCATCTGTCGGCGAAAGACATCAGACCTTTTTTCTCCATGTCATTAAGTTTAAATATGCTGTCGACATGCCTCTTGGGCATAAAAAGGACGTGCCCTTCTACGAAAGGCCTAAGATTGTATATCCCGACAAAGAGATCATTCTCATAGAATTTTCGGAGGTTTATATTTGTGTCGTCGCAGAACGGACATGCCATATACACTTGCGGCGCCCGTCATTTTAATAATTTAGCCTGTGCGAACAGGCGGCCTTTATCGCTTAAAGAATTTAACATGGTAAAGTTTATATATAAAATTATATATATAATTAATATGGAAAAGAATAAACAGCTATTGCTGCGCGCAACGGCTTATTCTAAGATCAAGGCGCTGAAAGAAGAGTTTTCGAAGGCGGCGGGCAGAAAGATCACGTTTAACGAGATCATAGAAGACTTTATGGGTAAACAGCTGCGCTTTATCGCCTTACCAGCCGACATACGAAATTATATAGAGACTTTTGTCAAGTCCGCTTCAAAGGAACGCGACGTAGTCGGCATCATGCTTTTCGGTTCCGTAATAAAGGGGACGTTCAATGAATACAGCGATATAGACATTCTCGTGATAGCGGAAGACGCGACCAGAAATTTACGTAGCAGACTTTCAAAAATACAACAGCAAATAGAACCTCTGCGGGACGCTTTCGTGAAGCGAGGATTCCACTTGAGGATAAGCGTTTTGCTATTGGCCATCGAAGATTTAAAGACATTCAGGCCGATATATCTGGATCTTCTGGACTATGGATTGATACTCTATGACTGCAATGAAACACTTGCCGATTTTTTGATGTCGATGCGAAGGATAAAACACGAGAGGCGATTTTCAGAAAAAGGCGAAATGTTATCATGGAAAACGTAGCTAAAGAAGCGATGCGGATGGCGAATGATTGGCTCTTATCCGCAGAACTCGAGGCGAACGGTCGTAATTTTAGCATAGCTTTGTACTCTCTTGAAATGGCGTTGGAGATAAGCGTGAAGGCCGTTTTACTGGAAGAGGAGGTAAATTTTCCAAAGAAGCACGACGTAATAGATCAATTCAAAGACTTGGTAAATAATAAAAAAAAGTTTTCTGCGTTGAAAGCAAATCTGCCCGAGATAATAAGGACATACAGCGAATTGCTGGCATCACGGAATATGGCTGGCTATGGATTTTCTCCGATAAAAAATAACTTCAAAGCGGAGGTGGAAGAGACGCTGCCGATAGTTAAAAAGTTGATAAACCTTTTAGCGTCTGTGATTGAAAGTTGATCTCGTCAAGAAATTTATTCAATATACCTCGTAGCGTTTCAAATCAAAGCGGGGGCAATCCTTTTCTTTCCCTTATCTGCTTTAACACGCCGGGATAAAGATCCTTTGGCACTTTTCTGAATTTTTCTCCCGACAAAGACCAGGAACCTCTTCCTTCCGTGCCGGATCTCAGTTCATTCGTAAAATCGAAAGACGAAGCCACTGGCAGGTCTGCGAGGATGACCACCTTGTCGCCGTCCTCTTTTACGTCGTTTATCATCCCCCTCTTTGATTGTATGAGCGGGCTTACGTTGCTTAGGAAAGCCATGGGCATGTCTATCCTTATCAGCTGTATAGGCTCCAATAGGACGGGGCCAGCCGTCATAAATGCGTCCTTTATAGCGTCCCTTACCGCAGGTATGACCTGTGCGGGCCCGCGGTGTATCGCATCTTCGTGCAATATCGTATCGGTAAGCACGGCTTTTACCCCCCAGACCTCTTCTTTTGCCTGTGGCCCGGTCTTCATTACGTCATTGAAAGCTTCTATGCACATCTCCATTATCTCGCCGATGTGTATGACCCCCTTCGTCCCGTCTATGAAGATATTATTGCCATAGACCGCGGCTATCCTTTTTGCTTCGTCTCTTGACATCCCCGCGGCCATCAAAGCGTTAAGTTGTTCTGGAGTAAGGCTCTTTATTTTTCCAGTCTGCATCCCAGTCTCTTCCATAGCGGTCGAGACTTCCTGGCTGATCGGCTCTACGTATAAGTAGAATCGGTTGTGTTTGTTCGGGGACTTGCCTTCGACCACGGCCCCTCTCGTCGAGATGCTCTCCTTGTAGACTACTATCGGTTGCGAACTTACTATGTCTATCCCATAAGTACGCCTAAGCTTGTCTTCCACGATCTCCAGATGCAATGTCCCGAGCCCGGCGATCAGGTTCTCTCCAGTCTCGTGGTTTATCGAGACTTTTAACGTTATGTCGTAAACGCTTAGCTCATGAAGCGCCTGCACTAATTTTGGCAGGTCTTTTGGATTTTTTGTCTCTATGGCTTTCACCATCACTGGCTGCAATATGTGCCTTACTGGCTCAAACGGAGTCGCGTCCTGGCTTGAAGAAAGCGTCTCGCCTGCGACTATGTTTTTTAACCCTGCCATCCCTATTTGGTTGCCCGCGTTTGCGGTGTCTACTTGGAACTTTTGAGGGCCTTTCCAGATGTATATATTTTGTATCTTGTTCACTTGCTTGTTGTTCACCAAAAACACGTCCTGGCCCTTGTTTACTTTTCCAGAGAATATCCTGCCGACGGCGACCTCTCCCGCTTGCGGGTCTATCTCTATGTTGGTGACGGATAGCATAAGCTGCCCGTTTACATCGCAGTTGACAAGTCCCTTGCCGACTTCGCTTTCCATGTCCCCATGCCATATTATCGGGATCCTGTATCTCTGGGCGTCGAGTGGACTCGGCAGGTGTTCTATCACCATATCCAAAAGGACCTTGTGCACGGGGGTCTTCTTAGAAAGCTCTTTTATCTTTTCCTTGTCATTTGCGGTGTAGGCGTCGTATATGTCTTTGAATGAAAGACCGGTCTCTTTCATCCTTTTGAAGGAAAGAGCCCAATTCTCTCTTGATGCGCCGAAGGCGACCGTGTTATCCTGGACGTTTACCTGCCATTTTTCCCGCATCTCCGCAGGGGCGAGGTCTTTTATGAAAGAGTTTATCTGAAGTATCAATTTTATGAGGTGCTTTTGCATCTGGTCGGGGGTCTGCCTCAATTCCGTGATCAACCTGTCTATCTTGTTTATGTATAAGATCGGTTTTACCTTGTCTTTTAACGCCTGTTTCAGGACCATTTCCGTCTGCGGCATCACGCCCTCTACCGAATCCATGACTACTATCGCGCCATCGATAGCCCTGACCGCGCGGGTGACGTGTCCGCCAAAATCCACGTGGCCGGGCGTGTCAATGAGGTTTATAAGATATTCGTCCCCTTCCTTTAGCTCGTAGACCATGTTTACGTTGGAGGATTTTACGGTCATCTGCCTTTCCTGCTCTACTTTTTCCGAGTCTAAGTAAAGCTGCTTTCCAGCCTTTTCTTCGGAAAGCATGCCGCATCCCGCAAGCAAGCTGTCGCAGGTCGTAGTTTTCCCATGGTCGACATGAGCGATGACGCCGATGTTTCTTATCCGTCGTTGCTGCGTCATCAGCCTAACTACCTTCTCAGTAAGAGATTCCTTTTCGGGCATTTCCTAAAAATACATCTTATTCTATTTATAGCTTTATTTGACAAATAAGTTTTTTATGACGCCGAAAGAGTATAACGCGGTGTTAGAAAAATATGTGCAAAGTCTCGGACCTTGCACACTTTAGGATGACCTCCACTCTAATGGGAAAATCATCTAAATACAGAGTATTATAAGATTAGAACTAGGATAAATACTATTGATATTTGACGAAGCACTCCTTTTCGCGGCTTCCCTGGGGATCGTCCCCGCTTCCACTTCTTATCGATCCCTTTTTAGCGGTATTAGACGCAATATCAGTCATAGTTTGGCTTAGAATAAAGGTTTACTGGCCGAGTTATGCACACGCCTACAATTTTACCTAAGCCTTATATATAATATGTAATTAAACAGCAATATGGCGTCAAATGTGCTATTGATAGTTTGCGATACGATGCGAAAGGATATTCTAGGCCTTTATGGCGGGGATGCAAAAACGCCGTCGCTTAAACTGCTCGCAAAAGATGCGATGGTGTACGAGAACGCGATCGCGCCTTCTCCATGGACTTATCCTTCTCATGTATCATTGTTTACTGGCCTTTACCCTAGCCAACATGGAGTTCACGAAACGGATAAAATAAAACTGCTTGGACTTACAAAATATCATCGAGATCTAAGAGCCGAAAGGTTAGCAGAACGCTTTTCAGAAAACGGATATGCCACAGACGGGCTGTCTACAAATATAATGGTCTCGCCCTTCACCGCCTTTGATATCGGTTTTCAATCTTTCGTAAGCTTAGACCCAATCCCGAAAATGAGGGAAAAATGGGCGAGCGAGCTCTTTTTAGAGGCTAGAAAATTAGGTCCGAGTCCGGGCGCAATAGCCGCGGCGCTTTTGAAACACGGAAAGTTTAAGGAACTGTATAGGTATGCAAAGGCGTGGACGAAGATACGTCGCCTTGAAAAAGTTTCTAACTATCCATTGGACAAAGGCGCTTATTTAATAAACGATATTTTTGCCAACAGTAAGTGGGGGGAACACTTCTTTAAATTCATTAATTTCGTCGAGATGCACGAACCGTACGTAGGTTACAAACCGAAGGAAACATGGGACGATTTTACTGGTATCCGCTCTATAGGAAGATCTAAGGCGAAGCATCTTAAAAAACAATACATATTAGAAGCCGAATATTTAGATTCCCAGTTAGGAGAGATCATCAGCACCTTAAAACGCAGGGGGGTATATGACGATACGATGCTCATAATAACATCTGACCACGGCCAGGCTTTCAATGAACATGGTTACATGTATCATAATACTTATCTTTACGATGAGATAACCAGAATACCAATGATAATAAAATACCCTAAAAGTAGAAAGTTTCCCAAAAGGAACGGATACCAGAGCCTTGTAAACTTATCTGATCTAATAAAAAGTATACTGGAAGGAGGAAACGATAGCGCACTTACAAAAGAAACGGCATTTTCCGAAGCGTATGGGGATGTCACAATACTTCCGGGGGGATATAAAGACAGAAGGGCGTACGTAAAGCAAAAATACGAAAAAGTCAGAAAGGCCATTTATAATGATAGATTCAAGCTGACTGTCAACGGCACAGATGGGAGAATAGAAGAATTCTTAGAAAATGGAAGAAGCCTAGATCCTAAAGATAGGTCTGATGTCGTAAAGGGGCTTCTGAATAGATTGGAGGGATTTAAAGGCAAAGAAAATTTCAAAATGCCAGAAGTTTAGATAAACTTATCGTTCTATTATCCCGATACCCAAAAACTTATTTCCGCTGTAAAAGACGAATCTTCCGAGCTCTCTTGTAATATTATAATCCTCTGTGGGTATATTTTTGATTAAAGTCACCTCGGCCTCTGCCGCGTCTAGTGGTTTTATATTTTTAGCACTGCTGCTATCGCCGGTAGTCGGGTCTATCTTACGCAAAATCTTTATCCCCTTGCATCCGACATCGATACCGTTAAATTTTATTTTTAAATCCTTCCCGAGTTTCCCGGCCAGGAATATCCTGGCGTTTATAGAATCTTTTAGTGATGGTTTATTCTCACCGCTATATATCACAGAGCCGCGCGTTTCTCCATTGATCTTATTTTTAAAGGCAAGGGCTACGTTATCTCCAGAAAAAGCTCTGCCTACTTTTTTCCCATTTACGACTATATCACTGACGACAGCGGCGATTTTAGATGGTAGAAAGCATACTCTTTCTCCCTTCTTTATGCTCCCGTTTATCACTCTACCGACCACCATGCTTTTTCCGGCACTGACTATGCTGCCTTGTGCTACGATCCTTAAGGGACCACCGACAGCTTTTTCTTCTTTTTTAACGCTTCTGTAAATCACGTCTAAAAGTGTTCCCTCGCCGTACCAATCCAGACTCTTGCAGGTTTTCACTAAGTTTTCTCCTTTGTAAGCAGAAATCGGCACAAAGTGCACTTTGCTTCTTTCAAAGCCTATTTTTTCTATGAAACTCGATAAATCGTGTCTTATCTCCTCGAATTTTTCTTGGTCATAGTCGATTAGGTCCATTTTATTTACCGCGACTATCAGTGTGTCTATTCCGAGCATTCTTGCGATGTAGAGATGTCTCTTCGTTTGCGGCTGTATACCTTCTCCCCCCTTTGCGGAGACAAGTAGAATCGCTATTTCACCGTAGCTGGCCCCGCTTATCATATTTTTTATCAGTTCTTCATGCCCGGGCACGTCTATCAGTGCAAAAGCAAGCCCTTTGTAGGTTATCTCTGCCCTTGTAGTATCTATGGTCATCTCTCCGGTTCGTTCCTCAGCGAAGCTGTCGAGTATGAAAGCAGGTTCGAAGTCTTTATGCAATTTTTTACTGTATTGTTCCGCTTCTTGAATTCTGGCTTGCGTAGCGGCACCGGTTTGCATCAGCAAGCTGCCAATAAGTGTAGATTTTCCGTGGTCTTTATGTCCTAGCAGAGATATCGGGTAAACTTTCATACAAATCGTCTATGGTCTTTCACATGTATCCAAATTGGCGCAATCGCTCCATCACATATGCGTTTTCTTTGTCCATGCTCCTCCCAGATCTTTCTTCGGTTTTTGTAGTCGATAGCTCTTTTATTATGTCGTCAACGTTTTTTGCGGCGGACTTTATAGGGGTCGTGCAGTGCGTGCAACCTAGACTTCTGTATCGGTAGCCGTCTCTTGAAAAGTATAGTGGATTGACTGGTACGCGCTCCTTTTTTATATAATTCCATATGTCAATCTCGTTAAAGTCAAGTATCGGATGGACCCGCACGTGCCCCGCTTCGTCAAGCTTCGAGGAGTAATCATCCCACAGTTCTGCCGGTTGATCCTTGAAATTCCATCGAAATTTTTCGTCTCTTGGGCTCATGTACCTCTCTTTGCTTCGTATGCCATGCTCATCTCGTCTTATGGAAACTATAAGTGCATCAAAGCCGTATTCTTTCATGACTTTCTTGAGCGTTTCCGGTTTATTTTTTCCGCAGCAAGCAGAACCGATAATGTCCGGTTTTATTTCGCTTCTAGCCACTATAAGGTTTAAGCCCCATTTTTTTGCTAGATCCTGTCTAAATTTGTACGTTTCCGGAAAATCTATGCTGTTATCTATGTGTATGACTGGAAATGGGACTTTGCCTAAAAAGGCCTTTCTAGTCAAGGCGAGCATAGTTGTTGAATCTTTGCCCATGCTCCATAGCGCCGCCACGTTTTTGAACTTTAATTTGGCTTCTCTTATAATGTAGATGCTCTTCCCCTCTAAACTCTTTAAATCCTGCTTTATCATATTTTCCCCTTATTTGAAACAGATAGTCCGATTAGATAGATTGTGGCGCCGTCTACTTTATTTCCGGTTTTTCTGAAAAGTGGCACCTTTGTTATTAGCGCATATTTAGAATCGTACAGTTCGACAAAGGATTTTGTGAGATCTTGCATTCTATTTAGTTTCCCCTCGTTTGCAAATACTATTTTGTAGTATCTAAGTCCGCTGCTTTTTAAACCCTTTGAAAAGGCAGCCCAGTTTTTCTGGCTAGGAAGTTTCCATAGAGCTTCTGACAGTTCCTTTATTTTACTCATAGATAGCCAAGGCGCCTCAGCCTTTCTTCGACGCCCTTTAAATCCTCCCCCTTTCCCTTAGTGCCCCCTCTTCTTTCAGAGGCGATCTCCCTAAGAAGGTATTCAACAAAACTTGAGAGAGAAGTAAAGCCAGTTTTTTCTATTATTTTTTTCGCCTTGTCCGCCAAAGGCTTTGGTATAGAAACGGTCGTAAATCTGCTGTTTTTATTCCCCATAATTATAGATAATTAAGAATAATCATAGTATAAATACTTTTTTCTTCTCCGGCTGGGCGCAGCAGGAAAGAAAGTCCAAAGCAAGTCAGACGAAGTTAGGCTTATTTAATGGAGTTATGCACAAGCGTAATATCTGGCAAAGTACCCCCCTTCACGACTTTCCCAGACGAAAAAGTCTTCTAGAAAGAAATATTGGTGCGTGTCCGTTCTATTGTTTAAGCAGGTTTAAGACGATTTTTTGGATTTTATCCCTGTTTGCCCTATGCTGGTCTAGGAAATCTGCGCTCCTCGAGTCGGAATCGACTACGCCGTCGTATCTCGTCTTTGGAGAATTTGTTATGTACTCGGGCAGGATATTCCGTTGTTTCTCGTCCAATAAGACTACCACTAGATTGGCTTCTTCGACGTCTTCTTTTGTAACTGGACTTCCGGGTTTATATGGGATTTTTATGCCGACCTCCTTCATCACTTCTATCGTCCCTTTAAGTCCACGCTCAGCCGATGGCGAATCAGGATAGGGCTCTATCCCCCGACTCAGGGCAGTATTTTCCTTTGAAAATTCATTGAAAAATGCTTCCGCCATCCTGCTCCTGCCAGCATTGTATTTGCAGATAAACAAAACTTTCATGGTATATTTTATCCGCAGAGGCTTTAAATAAATTCATTACAACCTATTTAGATACATGCAGGGATAGCGAAGCCCGGTCAAATGTGCTAGCTTCAGGGGCCAGTGGCTTAGGCTTCACAGCAATTAGAATGCGCCTTCTAAAATCTAAAAAGCTTAAATTGTTTAAGCACCCAATGAAAAATATGGCAAAGACCATCAGCTTAGAATATAGAAGGGTAGCGCAAGAATTTGCGGGGCGACTATCTTTGAAATTTGGCAAAAAGATAGACGCAATAGTGCTCTATGGCTCTGTTTCGAGAGGCCATGCCAAAAGAAGCAGCGACATAGACATCATGGTCTTAACTAAATATGCTAATGACCTAAATTTCACGTCTAGGGCATATGACACCTTGGTAGACTTCGAATTGGAGAACGATTTCGCGTTTTTTATATCTTTATTTTTTGTAACGCCAGAAACTTTGAGGAAATCGGTGATGCTAGGCACACCGTTTATAAGAAATGTTAGTGAAGACGCAATAGGACTTTATGGAAGAAGTGTATTCGAAAAGCTTACTGGAAAGCTACGTAAAACTAGCGGATAAGACACTCGAGGAGTCCTATCTTAATTTTGAGAACTCACTGCTTAGACCGGCCGCAAGCCTGGCTTATTATGCAATGTTCTATTCCGCCACCGCAGCGCTAATAAGCGCAAGAATAAGGCCTCCAAAAACGCACCGAGGCGTTGTAGCCTCTTTCAGTAACTATTACATAAAAACGGGAAAATTAGAAAAGAAATTTTCTAGATATTTGAATCGCGCATTGGCTATAAGACAAGCTAGTACATATGATGTGACAATAGAACCTGATAAAGTAGCCGTAGAAAACACTTTGAAGAACGCCGAAGAGTTCGTAATAACTGTAAAAAATACGTTAGGGTACAAATAAAAATCATCTTCTTAATCCGCATAGAGGTAAAGATATAATACGGCGCAGGGATAGCGAAGCCCGGTCAAACGTGCTAGCTTCAGGGGCTAGTGGCTTAGGCCTTCGAGGGTTCAAATCCCTCTCCCTGCATTCCCCAGTAGTTCCGAAAGTGATTTTTGGGCAATCTGCTTCACAGAACGTTACTGATTGCCCGCCAGTGCCCATTTCTGAAAATCGGTTCGCAAAAAGCTCCCTCTAAAAATAGCCTGTTTTGGGCAACGACCGAAGACGGTTTTAATATGCGTTTTCATGAAATACTATGAAAGGAAGCAAGTATCCCGACGATATCAGAAGCAAAGCAAAGGAACTTATAACGTCAGGAATGACAAAATATGCTACTGCTCTGCAATTAGGTGTACCCCTAGGCACGTTAAGTACTTGGCAGATACCAAGTATTAACGCACGAATTTATCCGCAAGAGGTAAAAGAGAAAGCTAAAGCCCTTGCTTTAGAAGGCAAGTCGAGATACAAAATATCAGCGGAACTTGGCATCCCGTACGGAACTCTTGCAAAATGGCTTTATGGCATTTCAACCTATCACAGGTTACCAGAAAGCGTAAAACAAAGAGCCGTAGAAATGCTTTCTTCTGGGCTCAGCAGGACCGAAACGGCTGGGCGTCTTGGAATAGCGATAAGCACTATAAACAGATGGAACATACCGATATCAAACAAGCAAGTAATCTATACGGACGAATTTAGAAAAAAAGCGCTAGATTTAGTCGCTTCAGGAAAGTCCAGACTTAAGACCGCAGCGGAGCTAGGAATAAACCTAAAAACCCTTAACAAGTGGCTAAACCGCGCGCCAGAACTCAAAAGGTATCCAGACAAGTTTAAGAAAAAGGTAAGACGGCTGATAAAGAGCGGTGTTCAGAAGACTGAACTATCTAACATGCTAAAAGTGAGCTATCCGACAATAGTCAGGTGGACGTCTGACTTAAAAGGAAAACACAGTAGGATAGGCGGAGTTTATTTTCAAATCCTGTGCAATCTGATAAACAGAGGGTATGTAATATCTAACCGCAAAAATATAATGATATTCAAGCGAATAGGGAAAAATGCACTCATTAAATCAGTAATAATCGGCAAGGTGGCAATTTACTGTCTTCCAGGAAAAGAAGCAGTTGCTATAAAAGCTTTCTTGGATATCAAACAACCTAATGGTTTTAGTAAGCGAAAAATAAGCGAAATACAAATGGCGCTAAAAAATAGGAGAACCTATGAAAACTGAGCACCATGTGTTAATTCTGTGCTCAGATAATAATTGGACCAGAGAGCGTTGGCATTAAAATTAAATAATATAAGATTTATTCATCAAAAAGTTGATTGCATACGCATTTATGAGAAGAGTTTCTGCAAGTACAAAGTCCTCTTAGATTCTCATCTTTAAGTGCGTCCACGCGACTCATTAAATTACGCATCGCTCCTATATAAGAAGAAATTTTTCGTAATTTTTCTTCGCTTAAATCAACATATGACGCAGTTAGAGGTTTTAAATATAAAACAAAGGCATCTTTTATATCTATGTCGCAGTCTCTTAAAATAAGATAATACAAATAAATTTGATTTTGGTCCCATTGTTCATATCTGTATTCCTGAAAGTCGCCAGATTTTATTTCTATTAATGTTAAATAATTATTATAATCCAAAAGCACTAAATCTAATATGCCTTGAATTTCCAATTTTTTACTTTCTATAACTTTTTCAGAGGAGTTCGCAGCTTTAAAATTATTTGATAGTAAAAAATTACAGAAATTATTAAAAGCAGAGGTTATTTCGTCAATATTATTAGGAGAATCTCTTCCAATTAAGTCTAATGTAAGCCCTTTTGCCTTTACTATCGTTCCTACGTGATTCCAATATTCACAGAACTTATGTATATATTTATGTACATTTCCCCCAATTTCTGTTTTTTCTTGTATATCTTTCTCTAGCATTTCCATATTCTTTAAGCTGTAATAATAGTCTAATAAAAACGACAACGGACAATGAATAAAATTAACTGCTTCGCCGACGCTCACTCGCTCCGGTTTTCCTAATATTTTATTTAATTTTTTAAGTATACCCATAGAAGATGCAAATGAGTTATGTCCTAATATCTCTCTGTATTCATTAAGCGTTTTTTCGCTCGCTATTTTTATGCTGCCATCAAAACCCTCTGTAAGTAAACATGCCTGCTTTCTATTATTCGATATCGCGGCTAACTCTCCGTATTTAATAGGGTCCAGCCCGAATTCAATGCAATTTGGTAATCCGAATATCCAAAAAATTGAAGATTTATCAATGTCATTATATTCTATAAGTGAACAAATTAGATTACTTATATTTTTAGATCGTTTTTTAAACTCTTTAAAGTCTTTCGTTCCAAAATCCGTTTTTTCAGTTTCTAGAGGCTTAGGAACATTTTTATCACCACTTAACCAAGCATTTAGAAGCAAAGTCCATTCCGCATGTTGACTTTTTCTTTTAGAAATCAAAGTGTTTATTAGCTCAATTAAATCACTTTTATTCAGTGTCTCATCCTTTGCTTTCTTAGTTATTGACTTACATAGTTCTTTTATATCCTTTAGTTCGTAGCCACTATACCTAAAACATAGTTCCCCGAATTTTGTTAATTTTGGCGTTTCATTTATTAAATCGAAAATTGTTGGCGCACTTTTTATAGTAGACAGCAAAGCCGCTTCATTAAAATCTTTAACTATGGGTGACTCAAAATTCATAGAAGCGAATAGAGTATTCATTAAAATTTGGCTTATTATCTTGAGAGAGTATCCCGCACCTACAAGAAGAATAATAAAACTTGCGATGTGCGGTTTTAATTTGGATTCAACGAGTTCATATCGTCCCATTATTTTCTCCTTCGCAACGACCATCTCCTCAAAGCTATTGCAACATATTATAACCTCACCCACGTTTTCTTGACCAGGTCTCCCAACACGCCCACATAGCTGATGGAATTCTGATACAGTCATCAATCCCTCCGCTTTTTTTATTCCATTGTATAAAATAAGTTTTTTAAGCTGCAAATTAATTCCTCTATTTAGAGTTGGGGTACATACTAATATTTTTATAAGTTTTTCTTCGAATGCGCTTTCTATTAAAGTTCTTTGCTTTCTTGTTAAACCCGCGTTATGAACTGCAACTTCAGCATGAACGGTTATAGACACCATCTTAGAAATCTTATCCATCCCATACTTTGCTTCCCTTTTTATTTTTTTTCCTAATTCACTTAAATATCTACCAAGGTCTTGAGTAGATGAGTGAGTACCTCTAGATTTTAGTAATTTCCAACATAGTTTTTTTGCCTCCTTTCTAGTGGAGGTGGCAACTAATATCTCATTTTCAGACGGGTTTTTATTTTCTAGCGGTTTTATCGGATTTTCTAATGTGATAAAGATTTGATTTTCTTGCTCTTCAATCTTTTTTAATTCTTCTACAGTGAAATCAAATGTCGGATAAAGTTCGTATTTTATCTTAACATTACGCGTATTATCACTTATGTATGTTCCCCCAATCCATTTGGCCAAATCTTCTCCATTAGATAATGTCGCCGACAACATCACAATCTGTGCATCTTTGTATAGAGTTATAAAGCAACTAATTACTTCTTCTAGAATTGCGCCCCGGTTAATATCATTCAGAATGTCACATTCATCAACAACTAGTAAACCAACATCATTTAACCAGATTTCTCTATTTTGTATCGCTAGAAACAGTTTTTCAGCGGTGGCGTAAATTATATTTGATCTAGAAGGATTATCATTCGTTTCTCCAGTAAATTGTCCAGGAATTATATTTAAAGTTTCATTAGCTAACGTTCCTACCTTTTGGTTCGTTATTGCGAGATAAGGTTCTAAAAATATTACTTTTTTATGACCATCAACAACGGTCTTAATAGCTGAAATGTCTATTGGTAGAGTTTTTCCCATACCAGTCGGTGCGCAAAGTACTAAATTTCTGTGATTTAAAATTCCGGCGTCGAATGCTTTAATCTGTATCGGGAAAAAATTGCGTATTTTATTAAATGTATCCATTTTTCTTATTTCGGCAGGCAAGTCGTCTGGGTTAGTGATCCGTTTTTTAAATAAAATTCCCTCAAATTTATGTTCCTTTGTAGAAATATAATTTTTATGTTGTCTTACCTTTAGCTTTCTAATTAATTCTGAATCGCTATAGTAACCCATAAGTTACTTAAGTTAAAGCTAATATAATACTAATTTTAGTTTCAAATTTCATCTGCTTTAAAACGATAATTAAAGCTCTATTTTTATAAGCTCATTTACGATAGAACCTTGCTTTATTTTGTAAAGGGTCTTCCTCTTATTTTTTGGATCTTGTTTGGTTTCTATCCACCCACTTTTATTTAAGTCAGAAAGCACCATAGCTAAGTTTCTAGGGTCGTCTTCAGGCAGCGCCTTTGTTGCCTCCTCAAAAGTAAATTCCTTTTCTTTATACGCTGCCCATAATTTACTTAGACGTTTTATTAACCATTTTGGGATATACTTCACCATATCACACTTATTAACTTACAAGCGAAAAGCTTATATATTTTTCGTTTTTATAATATAAGTGAATGACTTGTAAGTAAATCACTTGTATGAAAGAAAATAACGAGTTAATGCGTAAAATTCGTTCGATTTTTGTTAGTTCCAAATCCAAAATGTTTCTGTTATCCGACATTTTAAAACAAATTGACTTATTACCGAAAATATCCTCAAAGCGAAAATATTCTTCCGATTCGCTGATCAAAGCTTACATTTTTATGATAATTAAAGGGATTAAGTCGCAGAGAAAACTGATAGTTTATCTAAATGGTCATCTTGAAGATGCAATAAACATTGGTTTCGACAAAGATGCCGATAAAGTAATTTTACCAATGCGACGAGATTTTTCACACTTTATTTTTACACTAAACCCAGAAATCTTAGAGTTAGCTAATCAAGTTATAGCAATAATAAAAGAACTTACAAATAAATTTAACATCATATTCGATGACGTTTCTTTAGAAAATAAGTCAAAGGAACTGCGCAAAGAGAACTCCGTAATACAAAACAAGAATGTTAAGGAAAAAGAACTACTCAGGTTAGTCAGGACAAAACTCAGACAAAAACTAAGTTTTAACATTAAGCAAAACTCCGTCTTTAAAGAAGATGATTTTCTTGGTTTGCTTATAAACATCGCAGCAACTCAAAACTTCGCAGAAGGCGGATCAAAGATATTGGCGGAAACATCGTCAAAAAGAATGCCATCCGCAGACACGCTATTCTACCACCTTAAGAAGTTCGATTACGGAGAAATACAAAGGATATTCTATGATCTGTTTGACATGGTCTTCAAAATGGCTAAGAAAGGCGGCTCGATTCTGGGCCGTAAACTAGATTTAGCAATAGACGCAACACCCTGGTTCTTCTACGGAAATCCCGAACATCCAGCAATCATCGGCACCAAACCAGAAAGAGGCACGAAATGGTGTTTCAAGTTCATCACAATTGACATAGTAAATCATGGTCAAAGGTTAACTTTATTCGCCCTGCCAGTCTTTCCACAAGACGATTAGAATGATTTAGTCGAAAGATTAGTGTCGTTTGCAAAAGAAAGAATCCATATAGGTACAATACTTCTTGATAGAGGTTTTCTAGGGTCTGAGTGCATAAGAAGACTAAACAAACTAGACGTAAAGTTTATAATGCCGATGAAGGAAAGCAATAATGCAATGAAGAACAGTAAGACCAGAGTCACGCCATTTATACAAAGAAATGCAGTTATGGGAGATTGCAAGTTCAACTTGGCGGTCATAGAAGGCGACCGAGGCAGACAAGGATTTGCAACTAACATCGACATAGGTCCGCAGGACATCCTTTTTGCGCAGAAAATCGCGGATATGTACAGAAGGCGTTGGCAGATTGAGACAGGATATCGTGTAAAGAAGTATAATTTCAGGGGCAAGACGACATCGATAAACTATATTATAAGATACTTCTACTTTATGCTTTCAGTAATATTATACAACTGTTGGATATTGGTGGACCTACTAATTATGGCATTTTTAGGCATAAGGACGACTAAGACGATGATAACCGCTAGAATGTTTTCTATCAGACTTTTAGCTACTAAGAATCCAGACGGATAACTTTATTGGTAATAGAGAACAATCTCTATTGCAGCACCAATAATAATGAGCGCAAACCCAAGACCTAAAAACCAATTATATGGATTATAATTTACCGCTAAAGACGCACATTGAGAACCTGTGGTGCTTGTCGCATTTATTGGAAAAATCGGCAATCCCACAGCGCAACCACCACTAGGACCAATGATATCCAGTATAACTATCAGTGCGCCGATTCCAATTAGAAGCCAAGCGAACCTTACCAAGTTATGATTTTTATGTTTTCCTTGCATTTTGTTTAAATGTAGGTAATACTATTTATATGTTAGAAGTTTGTTATTTTTCACTTTCGGAGGTACTGATTCCCAGTAGTTCCGAAAGCGATTTTTGGGCAATCTGCTCCACAGAATGCGATTTAACTGTTAAGCGGGCTCAAGCGTTTTGTAAGTTCTTGAAAGACCAATCTCTTTTTCTCTTTGTTTAATGTGAAAAGTTTCCTTTCAATCATTTTTGTTGAAACGGTAAAAATATAATTTAACTTTATCACGCTATCCTTGACAGCACCGTCCTTTTTAGATATAGAGACTCCTTCCATGCCAGTATTACTGGTTATCCCGGCTATCACTACATTATCAAATTCTTCGAACAGGACAAGTGCGGGGCGTCTTTTTATTTCAAACGTATCTGTAAACTGCACCTCGGTTATAACTACATCACCGGGGTCAAACATTTTCCCACTTCTCATCTTCTTTGTTGTCCCATAATTCTTTCATCTTTTTTTGCTGGGTCTTGTGTAAAAATTCATCGTATTGGTTCTTTAGGTCGTCTCTTTTAGCTAGAGTAATCAAGTATCTTATCAATTCTACGTACGTCTCCCTGGGCGATCTTTTAAGTTTCTTTAAATCCGATATGACAGACTTATCTAACTGTATCGTGCTGATCTCCTTTACCATAGTTTACATATAGTTAATGTATAATACACTATATAAACTTAATGTTCATAAGTAGGCACCCAGGCTTGTGTAAAGTCGCCTCCACTACCATACGACTTTATTTTAGCGATATTAGACGTCATATCCTTGCAGAAGCAGCCATTCTATAAAGCACTTATGCACACGCGTACCATTCGAGGAAACCTATTTAACGGCCCTTCTGTTTAACTAAGTATGGTGATAACAACTCTCAAGACTCCGACTAGAGCTGTCTCTATGATGATGCAACGCATCAGAAGTAGTGGCACTAATTTAGTGTAATAAGGAAGTGATTAAATGAAATTGTATAGATTCAGCCCTATAACTAATAAAGATAAATTGTTCAAAGCTATAGAGCACGTTCATTTCGAGTGTCACAAACTTTGTAAACAGTCATTTGGCCGATATCTTAAAAACGCAGGGAATATGGGAATTTTTTGCCACTACGATAATGAATATGATGCACTTATCAAACTTAGAAAAGCACTAACAGAACCATCTTATAATCTTAACCAAAAATACTTCCACTTATATGAACCAATAGTCATTCCTGCTAGTGGTGATGTGCCAGAAACGACTTACGCTTATCTTTACATAAGAAGACCAGACCCATATCGTCATCATGTTGGAGATGTGGACTTTTATCTAGAACCAAAGAAATACGCAGCGCTTAAACAATCTCTAAAAGACGGAAGGAAGGTGAAAGGAGCGAGGATAATGGATCGAACTGATCTTGATATGGTTGAGCTTTATGACCCAGATATCGATGTGCTTGCTTATGTTAGCACCAATGATATGTCGGAAAGGGTGAGGGTAAAGCTTTCTGATGCTACGAAGCTATAGTGATTGTCTATGATGACTAAAAGACTAGACGCAACAAAAGTTGATGTTTTCGATAAACATAATATTTTTGGATTAAATATATGCTAGATATACTCGTCGGCGGTTTCTATGGCGACGAAGGCAAGGGTAAAATAGCTTCCTACTTGGCCCTGAAAGATGATCCAGTTATTGCAGTAAGGACCGGCGGTACGAATGCAGGCCACACGGTCGTTTTTGATGGAAAGACTTTCAAGTTAAGGACGCTACCAGGAGCTTTCGTTAATAAGAAAACTACTTTGGCCATATCACCAGGCGCACTGATAAGACGAGAGATTCTATTCAAGGAGATTGAAGAGACTGGTACTGAAAATAGAGTCATAATAGATCCGCATACCGCGGTCATAACCGATCAAGAGGCGAAAGAAGAAGAAAACGATCCATTCTTGAGCGGGAAAGTTGGAAGTACAAAGCAGGGCGTAGGCACGGCCGAAGCAAAAAGGGTTTTGAGAAAACTAAAACTTGCAGAATCTTATCCTGGGCTTTCTAAATATTTAGCTAATGTACCCGAAATCGTCACGGGCGCTTTAGAGAAAGGCAAAAAAGTAATCGCAGAAGGTACGCAAGGACACATGATAAGTCTCTACCACGGTGCATATCCTTACGTCACAAGCAGAAATACGACTTCTTCTGGAGTACTAAGCGAAGTCGGCGTAGGTCCAAGATACGTTGAAAACGTCATTGTCATATTCAAATCTTTTATAACTAGGGTCGGTGGCGGGCCATTGGATGGCGAAGTAGAAGAGAATTCTGTAAAAAAAGAGTTTGAAGAACACGGCACAGTGACAGGACGAAAAAGAAGGGTTGCCCCCTTTGATAAAGAATTGGCTAGGAACGTAGTAAGGGTTAATTCGGCGAATCAGGTTGCTATAACAAAAATAGACGCCATGTTCAAAGATGCTTACAAAAAAAGAAAATATAAAGATTTGCCGGTAGAGGCGAGAAAATGGCTAAAAACCGTGGAAGATTCCATCAACGTCCCGATAACTCTTATAGGCACTGGTGAAGACGCTATGGATATAATCGACCTGAGGAAGTAGGTCCCCTTGAGTTTACAGAATTTATTTTAGGATTATCAAACAGGAATCCAAGCCCTATCATCGCCGTAGATGCCGCAAGAATCAGAAGGCCTATTGGCAGTGCGTAACTGAAGTCTCCTGCAAGGAAAACTAGTGAGGCTTCTATCAATATTATCGGGACAAGGAGCATCTTGGATAGATTGTAGATTTTATTTTGGAAAAGGCCATATACAGAAACAAATTCTGCAAGAGAATAGGCCGCCCAAAGCAGCGACATGCCTATCACTATGGACATTCCGGCATAATCAGAAAGCGGGTACAATATCGTCTGTGTCGAAACCCACAACAGGAACCATATCAGCAGTGCAAATCCGAGCACGAGAACGAGCGCCGCCGTGATAAAATAAAGGACTTTTCTTGATACATCGTACAGCCTTTTCCAAGCAAAAGCCCTCAATATTATGCTGCCTGCGAATAGTGGAATTATAAAAATGAATACTGACAGGGATATCAAGGTTGAATGGATTATATCAAAAAACATTATCGCTAAACTTATAGTAACCGCACTTGATAGGAAAAAACCAGACGCTCTAATTAGTTTCGCCAGTTCCATCGTTCTGCTCTTTATTACCGTTCTCTTCTTTTTCTTCTGCCGCCGGGGGCGGTAGCGAGGGAGGAGGCGACGCGGTAGTCGTAGATGAATCAGTAGAAGGTCCTTTTGATACTAACTTTATTATGTCATCTTGGAATTTGTAAGGTTCTGTTATCCCGCTTATCACGACATCTGGGCGGCCCGTATCAAGCGACCTTATTATTATTTTTCCAAGCCCAAGTATCCTGTCTAATATGCTTACATCGACTGCTACGTCGGACACCATGCGCGGCAGGACTATGTTCGCGTCTCTTACAAGTATACCATGTTGGAATATCACGCGCATGTTCGTTACCGTGAATTCCTTGAAGTAGACCTCGAATTCCGAGTATAATATATAAAAAAAACCTATGACTAGCAAAACGGTAGGCACTAGTGGTATACTGTTAAGCGGAGAAGTACCACCACTTAGGTGCAAGTAGCCGTATAGGTTGGAAAGGGTTGAGTTATACTGCGGGTAGCTTAGTGAAAAAATTACAAAAGTCACCAACGACAATGCCAATATTATAGAGCCTAGCCAGAATTTTGATTCTCCTAAAATCGATGGCTTTCTGTAATTTATTATTTTTTCGTCGGGTAGTAGTATGTCATTTCGCATATAAGGTCTATGATTTTGGCGGTTATAAATTTTCTTTTGGCCGGCATATCTTTGCCTGAAAGGCTTATATACTAAAAAACCTCAGAAATATTTCTATGGTTGATTTAACGGGGTTACTTGATAAAGTCTATACAAAGTGGGGCATATTCGACTTTGAGAACATAAAAAAGAGAAAGATGGCTTCCGCGAGCCGTTTAGCTGCCGAGACCGACTGTTGGACTTAATTGATGAGACTTGGCGTATTGTTCACCGGTGGAAAAGACTCGACTTATTCAATGTTCTTGGCTTCCAAAGAAAACGAGATAAGCTGTCTGATAAATGCAGACTCCGAAAATAAAGATTCTTACATGTTCCATACCGTCGGCTCTGCGCTATTGGATAGACAAGCAGAGGCTTTAGGAATCCCGCTAGAGCGCTTTCATACTAAAGGAGAGAAAGAAAAGGAACTGGGAGATTTAACCGCCTTCCTAAAAAAGATGAAAGAAAAATACGGTCTTGACGGGATAGTCAGCGGTGCGATAGCCAGTCAGTACCAAAAGTCCAGGGTAGATAAAATCTGCGAAGAACTAGGAATAGCGAGCATCGCCCCCATATGGGGAATAAATCAGGAGGTATATCTAAGAACACTACTAAAATCAAATTTCAAAGTTATTATAATCAAAGTAGCGGCAGACGGGCTTGGCAAAGACTGGCTTGGTAGGATGCTCGATGAATCAGCCGTTACGGAATTGGTAAAACTGAATAAGAAGTTTGGTATAAACGTTTCAGGTGAAGGGGGAGAATATGAAAGCCTTGTAATCGATTGTCCGATTTTTGCAAAGAAAATAGAGGTCGGAAGTTCTGCCAAGATGTGGGATGAAAAAGATAAAACTGGTTATCTAGAAATACAAAACGCCGTCTTAGAAGACAAGTCTTAAGAAAGTTTTTCCAATATTTTTTCTAGTTCTGACCTTATCTGTCTTTTATTTTTATGGTCATTATACACCCCGTAATCAGAAACTTCCTTAGTTTTTTGCAGATTGTATCGCTTCTCCTGGGCTTCGTCTTGCCTGTTGAACTCTGCGTATGAAGATGGCGCGTCTTCCCTGTCCCTAGCTGTCAATCTGGAGTAACGAGTTTTTTTGGATGCGTATATGAATATATTGGTAAATGCTCCGTCAAAATGTTCCCTGTAAAAGTTGACATCAGATGCATATCTCAGCCCCGGGATAACTATCCTTTGCTTTTTTGATTTTCGTATCTTTCTGTAGCAAAGCTCCATAAGATAATTTTGGCCGTATTTTTTTATCAGGTTCTTTGTCAGTTGTTCTTGGACTTCTCTCGTCATAGTTACAGACTTGCTGGCTTGTCTTAGTAGTTCACGCGTTATGTCTCCAGGAGAAACTTTGTAGAAACCGTAGTCGGCGACTAATATGTCAGCTATGTAATCTTTTCCTCCGCCGGGTAAAGAACTTAGACCGACTACAATCGTTTTATTTCTGCCGCTCATGTCTATACATAAATTAGCCTATATTAAAAACTTTAATTAACCGGAAACTTTCGATGGTATATGAAAGCGTATGAAGAGATAATGTGCCTATTTTAGAGATGATCACTTCAATCTGATTGCGTCAAGCACGTGCGGTGCTAAGGTCTCGACTTTGAATCTTTTTCTCATGAAGTGTGCGAGTGAGATTATCTTGCTCTCTTCCCCGTGGTCAAGTATCAACTTTCTAGGCCTTGGTTTTATGTCATTTATGTATCGTTCAAGCTGGTTCCTGTCCGAATGGCCCGAGAATCCCTCTATAGAATATATGAGCGAATTCACGGTGAAGTGCCTTATCTTCCCGTTGAATTCTATGTCTACTTCTCTCCCCCCGTTCTGGAGTGTTCTGCCCAAGGTTCCAGCGCCTTGGTATGATACTAGCACGACGGAATTCCTTTCGTCTTCGCACAGGTTTGCAAAGTAACTTACAGACGGGCCGCCGTTCAACATCCCGGACGTGGCGATTATAATCGCAGGCCCACCAGCAAGTATCTGTTGTCTCTCTTCTTCGCTAACGGTGTGTTTGAAGTTGGGAGATATGAATGGATTGTTGTTGTGTTCGATTATCCTTTTTTTCGTCTCGGTGTTCATAAACTCTGGGTAGGCCGTATAAATCGCAGTGACGTCCCAAAGCATTCCGTCTACTACAACAGGGATATCCGGCATAAGACCGAATCGTTCCCACTCTTCTATCAGCAACATCAGTTCCTGCGCACGGCCGACACCAAGTACCGGCACGAGCACCTTGCCTTTTTTCTCCACAGTTTTTGTTATTATGTCTAAGAAGAATTGTTCTGCGTCTTCTCTTACCGGCTGTTGATCCTGGTCGCCGCCGTACGTGCTTTCCATTATCAAGGCCTCTACCCTGTCAAAGATATTGTCCGCCTTATTCAGAGTCTTCGAATTTGCGTATTTGAAGTCGCCTGTATATAGTACGTTGTAAAAGCCGCTGCCGATGTTTAGGTGTACCATGGAAGACCCAAGTATGTGTCCGGCATTGTGCAACGTAACCCTTATGTCCGGAGTGATGTCAGTTACTTCTCTGTATGAAAGGGGTATAGAATACTTCAGCATCTCTTTTATATCAGCGACGGCGAACATTGCTTTAGAGTTCGTCTTATTGCCTAAGGCTATGTAATCAAGATGAAGCAGGGTCATCACGTCCCTTGTAGGCAGCGTCGAATAGACCGGTCCTTTGTAACCGTATTTATATAACGTCGGTAGAAAGCCGCAGTGGTCCAAGTGGCTGTGGGTTATTACTACGGCGTCCAATTTTGATATGTCAAACTCAGGAGCGTCTATCCTTGGCACAGGTTCTCGTGAGTTGCTTACGTCTATTCCGCAATCCAACATTATCGTGCTTATCGGTGTCTGCACGAGCATGCACGACCTGCCAACGTGTCTGAATCCGCCAAGCGCGCTCAACCTCACCCAATATTTGTCGTTTACGTCGACTTTAGAATTGTATATTTTTTCTCCTATAGAATTGAGTAGCTTCGTTCTAAACTTTGAGCTGGAATAAAGCATCTCTCTTATCGCTCTAAGTACGTCCGATTTTATCAAAGGATATCTACTGAGGAAAATAGACCAGCCAGTCTCTTCGCGTATGTTATTTATTACCTTTTTATTATTGTTGGTTATCATTTCTGGTCTAACGGCTTCTAGAGAAACAACGCTCCTTTCTTTATCGAACCAGATCTCTTTTAGTTCGGCTTCTTTAGGGACTATTTTCTTTATAGCATTCTCAGCTTCCTTTTCATCCATCAAAAGCGATGGGTCGAGCCGCACCTCTATGCGTTTTTTCTCTTTGCTTACCATGGTCTTTATCAAGTCAGAGCAGCCTAGAAAGAATTTCCTATTTTTAGTGTATACTATTATGTTTGATACTTCGAAGTTTATGTCTTCGACAAGCGCGGCATCTCCGATAAGTTCGATTATGTCTTTTTTAATCTCCATAAAACGCACTAAAAATAACTGATTAGGATTTAACTTACTTAGAAGCAAGGGCTCTGCTTACTTCGGCATCGGATAATTTCCTGTAACCTTTTTTGTCTACTAATACTATATCGACGCCATCGCCTGTATAAACGTCTCTTTTTATCGCTGTAGAAATCGACCTGTGGGCAAGTTTTATCGCATCATCTTCTTGCATGTCGTCTTTGTATTCGGCCTCTAATACACCAAGAGCGACAACGCTTCCGCTTCCTATAGATGCATACTTATCCGGTAATTTAGAACCCGCAGTCTCTAAACTGAAAATTTCTGGTTTTGTGTCATAGCCGCCGACTATGAAGCCGCTGCCTATGAGCGAGAACCTGTTATTAAAAAGTATGGTAGCAAATAATCCGACCGCGGCCTTTGTAGTCATCCTATTTCCAGAACGGATCTCATAAAGCGCTATTTCTGACTGCATTATCTTTATGAGGGTCTGCACATCAGCCACCGAGCCCGCCATAGTTATACCCATGCTAGGACTTAGTTTGGCGATTTTCTCGTAGTGTCCAAAAACCAAGTTCCCGGCGGAAACCCTTCTATCTGCGGCTAAGACGACTCCGTCTTTGTATATCAAGCCCAACGTCGTAGTACCTGTCTTTACTGAGTCCATAGATTTTATCAGAATCAATTATTTATATAATTGACATAGTATAAAAGCTTTTTGTTGCCGCAGACGTTCAATTGATAATGTGTGCGTGCTTAAAATCAGAGGGATCGAATAGCACATAATCCTCGTCTAGAGTCATACCGTCATATCCGCGATTCTTTAAGAAATCGATTAGCGCTAAATTATATTCTCCGAAATCTGTCAATGTCGGCAGAAGCATAAGAAAACTCGATGGATTTTGCACCATCTCTTTCCCGAGGGACTCGCATAGAGCATTTACCTCATCGCCGACGATTACGGCATCGTAGCGTCTATCCAATGACCGGCAGTTTTCACGCCCGATTTTTGAGCGTTCCAAAAGATATCCACCAAAATGCACCAGTATTTCTTTGCCGTCAGTATAAGCCAGATTAAAGAATTTCGCCCCGGACGACTCGGCTGCGTAGACTACGGGTTCCCCGCCACGATTTTTTGCTTTCTTTTTTGCGTAGTATTTCGCCTTATCAAGGCTTCTTGTGATATAGAAACCAGTCCCAAGTGAGCCATATTCAGAGTGCAAAAAATGCTCGATGTTTTTTACATTAGAACCGTGATATAGCTCTTCTCCTTTTTCTATTTCTATTATTTGGTTAAGCTTAGTTTCCGCCATATCTTATTAATCAGAATTTTATTCCCAAAGAATTCATTTCTTTTATCAATCTTCTCGCAGCTAGCTTCCCGTTCTTTACGGCTTCATCTACATCCACATCGCTAAAATCTTTCTTTTTGCCGTAGTATAACTTCGAAGCTTCTTCAATGAATTTTGCATCGCCAAAACGGTCAGAGCCGTGATGCCTAAGTAGTTGGCCTACTAGGAAATCTATGCGTTCGTCTAAGGATGCCTCCGCCCAGTTCTTATATTCTATTCTGTATGCGCTTAGAGGTGACGACATGTCGTTGTCAGAGGCTTTTACAGGGATCTTCATTTTTTTGCCGCCTTTCATTGCAAGGTATGCGACCGTTAAGCCTATTGATGATGCATAATCGTTCGTAGGATTTTTACTCAGACTCAATGCGTATAAAGTAGCTCCTGCCTCTGCCCCATCCATATATTTTTCAAACACTTTTTGGAATGCCTTACCGATAGGATAAATCGTAAAAAAGTGGCGCAATCTCAAATAATCGCTTATGTCCCCCTTACCCAATTTAGAAAGTATCTCGGCTCTTTTTGGCGTGTACTTCCCTCTAAGGACGAGTTCGTCTTTTATTAATTCTGCTATAGTCTGAGCCTGATAATAATGTCCTATCTCGTGATTCATCAAAGTCCTTACGCCCCGGGATAGGTGCAATATAGCATGAAGACTACCTTTCTCCCGCCCAGTTTCGATTGCGCTTACGACAGAAGGACTTACTTCAATCGCATTCGTGAAAGGGTTGTAAGCTATAGGGAGACCTGCGCCGTTGTCTTTTAATTTTATCGACACCTCTGGCCTGTTATCTCTGTATATACTATCGACTATGTTATCCAGATTGCTTTGGGATGGCGGCTTCATTTGAGATAATTGACTCCAGCCAGTATTAATAGTTTATTAGAAGTTAATTGTTAAATAATCGGAAACCAATAATTCTTATGGTAGATAAAATAAGATGCGCGCATATCCTTGTAAAAAACCAGGCAACGGCTGAAGAAGTAATGAGTCTTTTAAAGGAGGGAAAAAGCTTTTCGTCGCTCGCCGAAAAATATTCTATAGACGGGTCCAGCAAGCACGGCGGGGACCTAGGGTTTTTCGGTCGAGGGATGATGGTAAAAGAATTTGAGAGGGCAGCGTTCGCATTGAATAAGGGAGAAGTTTCTCCCATAGTAAAAACGCAGTTTGGATATCATATAATCAAGCGTTTAGAGTAAACTAAATAAATTTGGTTTATTCTTCTAGTTGTCGTTTTTAATTCGCCCCCAGGGAATTGTTATAGTTGCTATCGCCGTTTTAGCCTTTACTTTTATGTTTACCCGTTGGTAATATGCCACCCACTCGCGTATGTAATCCTTGTTATATTTTTCAAGAGTGTTTATAACACCGCCCCCATTAAAAAACAAAACCCCTAAAGACGCCGTCGCACCGCATATCACACCAATTGGAACGGACTGTGTAAGATATGTCATAACGGCCCCTATCGTGCTGGGTATACTTGCAGAATCAGTTAAGATTGCTCCCAGCATTCTTTGGGCCGTCTTTGGATTTCGCTCTTGTGAAACATTAAATGTAGGCTCATAATCGGCTTTCGCTTGGGCAACTTTTCGAATTGCCGATCAATCGAGAATACGGCTTTTTGCGAAATGCCAACCCCAAATTTTTTGTGTATTAAGTTCGATAGTATAAGTTATAGAATCCTTTCCCATGTCTTATACGAATACCCGGCTATTTACGTTTTTATTATTCCATTATTAGATTTTTAGACTGCAAACTAGATTGCCACGCGTGATTATTTCACTATGACCCGTTTAGGTGATTTTTAACTTTACTTAGATCCGCTTTAGATAGCAAGTATTGGTTTAAATATTTCGTCCGCCAAAGTAATACTGTAATATGAAATCTAGGGCATCGTTTACGATAGACGGAGACGTTCTTTCCAAGCTGGATTCGGTAGTCGACAACATAAATTACAAATCAAAAAGCGAAGCGGTAGAAGACATATTGAGAAAATTCTTTGAGCGACAACATACCGCGATAATTCTCTGCGGCGGCAATTTTACAGTTGAAGGCACAGATATATACAGGCCGCTATTAAAAGTTGGGAATCAGACCATAATAGAAAATACTTTAAGCATACTAAGGCTTAACGGATTCAGGAATGTTTTTATATCGGGCCAGACCGAGCTTCTAAAAAGCGTGTTCAGGCTGTTAAGAAACGGTGAAGGCTACGGTGTTGACATAAAATACATCGATGATAATAACCTCAGAGGTAGTGCAAAGGCCCTGGAAAGGATAAAACAGTATGTCGGTTCAACGACCCTTTTCGTGCCGGGAGACGTTGTATTTGATATAGACCTAAAAGACATGCTAAGGTTCCACACAGCGCATAACAGCGTAGCTTCGATGGCGATATCGACTTCGTCTTCTGAAGAGGTAAAAGATAGATTAGTAGTGAAAGGCAATCGGGTCGTCTTGTATGAAAGATCACAGATGCCGTTTCATTCAAAACTTTTGCCGACTTCTGCGTTCATTTTTGACCATGAAATGTTCAAATATATACCGCCCGGCGAGATGGAATGGGACATAAAGAGGGATCTGTTACCGCTTTTAGCGAAAGATGGGCTGCTATATGGTTATCTATATAATGGTAATTGGATCCACGTAAGGGCGAGAGAAGACGTAGAAAGAGCTAAAGCCGTATTAGAAAAGAAGTAAATTATTTAAGCTCCGCGTGCATTTTTCTTTTATGGAATTCAAGGATCTGGCAGAACCTACAGAAAAAATAACGAGGGAAGGCTCAAATAACTTCATAAAGATAAACCTTACCCGCGGCAAAGAAGGCGAAAAAGAAATAACGTTCATAAGCCTGAAGAAAGGCTATGTCTCTATGCAATCTGGAAAGCCGGAAGAAAGGATAAAAACTAGCCTATCCCTGAGTTTTGACGAGTTACCTCTCCTCATAGAAGCGCTCGAATCTTTCAGGAAGAAGCTCGAATCGAAGGATTTCGAGTAGAAATGCTTATAAGTTTCCCGCGACTATCAGTTTTATGAAATTAATCTGGTCATTGATTCCTTTAGTTGCACTGATTTTTTTGTCCGCGTTTGCACTAGTACATGCCTCGCCATTACAACAGGTAGACCAGCTAGGCAATGCCAGCCTGTACATATTCGGCGTTTCGACTTTATCAAACGGTACCACCGTCGGCGTGCCAGCGATCTTATCACTGAAAGTTACTAATGGGACCGGGCAAGTTTTTCTAGGATCGACGCCTCTGACAGGGACAGGCACACAGGCACAAGCGACGCTTTCTACTTTGGTGGCGTGTCGGCTTGTGAACGTTAACTGCAACCACTACAACTTTTACTTTTACATAACCTCATCTTCATCTGAGGTCAGCGGCCCAAGTGCAGGAGCCGCCTTTGCGATAGCGGCTATGGCCGTTCTGACAGGAAAACCGCTGAATCCCAAAATAGCTATGACCGGAACTGCAAATCCTGATGGAAGCATGGGGATAGTCGGCGATGTAGCTACAAAAAGTGAAGCAGCAGCGGCCCAGGGAATGAAAATATTTTTGTATCCATCAGACGAACCAAGCCCCGATAACATGACTCCTGCAGCGCTGGCTTACGATGAAAGCTTAGGCATGGTCGCGGTGCCTATAAGTTCTGTTTATCAGGCATACCAATACTTCACGGGATATAACATAACGCCGGCGGCGAATTCAGACATATATACAAGCTTATACAATCTCGTTATGAAATCTACATACCAGGAGTTTAATGCTTATCAGCAATCGATTTATTCTTCTTTGCCGGAGAAGACGAGTACAAATTCGACAGTAGAGTCCTTTATACGGCAAGCGGATATATTGATACAAAATGAATCGGCATATGCGGCTAGCGGGGATTACTACGTTGCAGCAAGCGAGATGGTAGAATCCGCGAGTTACTTATTGGTAGCTAAAACTTTGGAGCAATTAGGCACTTCCGCAGACCCTTCGCAATTTATGGCCGGTCTAATATCATCTGAGAATACTTCCATACAAAATACTTACGGCGAAGTGACTCAAGATCATCTTACAAATTCTTCTACCATAGACCTTAAGCTGATTGCCATAGACCGTCTGGCTGAAGCTTCCTCTTATCTTAATTCGTCGGAGTCGACTTTAGATTCAGATTTGTTTTCGTCAGCAATCAATTATTCTTTTGCAGAGGTGAAAAGAGCCTCGTCTTTATTCTGGGTAGGCAGTTTGCCGACCGGAAGCTCTAACTTCTCGGAAGCGTATTATGCAAATCTAAGCAACTACTATATTTATAGGGCATCATCGTTCATAAATTACGCAGAGCTATTGGGCGTCAATAATCCGGCCCAAGTGAACGGAATGAAGTCATCCTTCGGCGCAGCGGAAAACTATCAGGGCGAAGGACATTTCATTGCGTCCATATTTAATTCTCTCGGCACTATCGCAACCGCAGACCAATTGATCGAGGAAAATAGCATAAGCATAAACGGGTCGGTTTCAGTGGTAGAAAATCAAATATCTCTATCCGCTTTGAGAGCGATAGACGAAGCGGAAAAAGCAGGGATAACGCCATTTCTAGGACTAAGCTATTACCAATATGGTAATAGCTTTGAAAACACTTCTTTGACATATTATTTGGATTTTGAAGCATTATCAATGACTTATACAAATTTTGAAGCAGGTCTAGTCAACGCTTCTTCTTTGCCATTCACCCCGGTTTTGCAGCCGATATCAGTACCGGCACCGACGAACGTCGACTGGGAAATTTTCGGATACGCAGTATTGGGCTTTGCGATAGGCGTACTCGTAAGCGGGCTTCTATACGAATATAGGCTCTTCAGATTGGTCAGAAAGAATGCTTTGGCTAAGCTCATTAATAATGGACCAAGGTCTAGAAAACGTAAGAATAATACTAAACAAAGACGCAGAAGAAATAAGAAATAGTTAGAAGTAAGATCCAGATAATCTACATAGCAGCGAACTTTATGGTGAATATGCGCGTAAGGGCACTGGCATTTAACAAAGGTAAGTTGCTTCTAATAAAGCGAGTTAAACGAAATACCCCGCCATATTTTGTTGCTCCGGGCGGGGAATAGAGTCTACAGATAGTAACCCACTAGCTGCATTAAAGAGTGAATTAAAAGAAGAGATTGGAGCATCCTTAGTTAAAATAAAGAAAAAATTATTCGAGTTATCAGAAGAGAAGAATGGTACTATGATAATACAAGAGTTTTATCTTTGTGATGTAGAGAAATATTCTTTCAAAAAAAGATCTGGTCCAGAGTATAACGATAATACATCATACAAAGGAGAGTTCATTTTATGCAAAACAAAACCAGAAGTTAAACTATTATCTGAAACGAACATATTACCAATCTAATTCAAAGAATATCTGCTATAAAAATATAGAAAAAATATCTGGAGCTTAGAGCATGATTAAAATATCTTTTAACTGGCCAGATAGCAAAGAAATATTAATAAGGCATAAATTTCATTATAGATTATGTCAGAACAGCCAAATAAAAATACAACACCTGTAAAGAGCAATCAAGACGACGAGCTCGTAAAGATAGCCTTATCACGGGGTATGTTCTTCCCATCAGCGGAGGCGTTTGGTAATTCACTCGGCGGAGTATGGGACTACGGCCCGATAGGCTTAGCGATATTCAATAACCTTCTAAAAGAATGGCGGAATGTCCTACATAGGATTGGCGCGGTAGAGATCTCCGGGGGCGTTATACTGCCGAGGATAGTTTTACAGGCTTCTGGTCACGAAACTAATTTTTTTGATGTAGCAGTGGTATGTTCGCAGTGCAATTCTATTTATAGGGTAGATAAACTACTGGAAGAAGTTGACCCCGGCAGGAACTATGAGGGTCTAAGCGACGAGGATTATCTCAGTTGGATAAAGACTTACGGGATAACCTGCGAAAAATGCGGCGGTCAACTTACAAAGATCCAAAAATTCGGTTCGATGTTCGGTCTGGACGTAGGTGTGCAAAATACGGATGGAAAAGGCGTTAACGCTTACCTAAGACCTGAAGCATGTCAATCAATATTCCTAGATTTCAGGAGGCTATTCTCGCTATACGGGAAGCATCTCCCCTTTGTTATTGCCCAAGTCGGTAAAGCTTTTAGGAACGAAATTTCACCGAGGAACAATCTTATAAGACAAAGGGAATTTTATCAAAATGACATAGAGATATTCTTCTTAGATGACAGCCAGTTCAAGATTTTGGATGATAACGAAATACATCTATTTGATAAAAAGAATACAGACATCGATAAAATTAGAATATCGGAAGCTCTCAAAAAAGGACTGATAGAAACAAATGTAGCGGCTTATGGAATATCCGTACTCGCCAGCTTCTTGGGAACTGTAGGTTTCAAGAATGAAGATGTAAGATTCAGGAGACTTTATGAGGATAAAGCCTTCTACTCAAAAGAGTCTTTTGATGTAGAAGTAAAGAAGGACGGCGATTGGGTAGAGATGATCGCCTGCAACCACAGGGGAGATTACGACTTGTCTTCTTATTCAAAACTAGGCGGAGACATAGTAAAAGTGGACGGTAAGATACCAAATGTATTCGAAATGTCCGCGGGTACCGATAGACTTTTTTATCTCGCGCTTTACAAAGCAATAAGATCAGACGGCGAAAGAACATGGTTTGCGTTAAGAAACAGGATAGCGCCGTTCAAAGCTGCAGTCTTTCCATTGCTTTCAAAGGAAGAACTGGAAGGATTTGCGGAGAAACTTCTAGAAACTTCTGTTTACAAAGATGATTTGTATTACCTACACTCCGGGAGCATAGGGAAAATGTACCGCAAAGCGGATGAAATAGGAATACCTATAGAAATCACAGTAGACTTTAAGACTATCGAGAATGGGACAGTTACCTTGAGGGACAGAGACACTATGTCACAGTTTAGATTTGACTCAAAAAATATGGACTCTCTGATAAAAGATAGTCTTGATAACGACTTTGAAACTTTAAAGAAGAAATTTGAAGTTCATTGATAGCGCCATTTCGTTATGGTAGAATAGATGTTATCGATTATATCAAGTGACGATAAAGATTCTCTTTTTAATCTGGCCAGATATTTCCCGGTGTAGCCATTTATGAAGGCCCCTGCGCATGCAGCGTCTATTATTTTTGCGCCTTGTCCGATTAAGCCAGCACATATGCCAGACAAGCTGTCGCCGGTGCCGCCCTTCGTCATATAAACGCTGTTTACTTTGTTTAGAAAAATCTGGTCGCCGTCTGATATTACGTCTACATGTCCTTTTAGCAAAATATTAGTGCCATATTCTTTAGCCTTTTCTTTTACAGTCTTTGCTCGCTCATCTACGTTTGTAGAAAGGTTTGTGCCAAAAAGGACGTTAAACTCGTATGTATTGGGAGTTATCAGAATTTCGCTGCCTAAAAGGTTTCGGTTCATTAATTTTACCCCATCTGCGTCTACCACTAACCTTTTCTTTATGTCTTTTAACACCATGTTGACAAAATCTCCTTGGTTGCTGCCGGTCCCCATGCCGTTTCCTATCTCGATTACATTAGCCCAGGAGGAAAGTTTTCTTGCAGCATAAAATGCGTCCGAATCAAAATATTCTTTCTCAAAAGGTATGGCTATTATCTCCGGCGAAAACGATGCAGCGATGTCTGCCGCTCTTTTTGGTGCGAATATTTTTGCCACGTCGGCGCCTGCTCTAACTGCGGCCAAAGCGACTGTCGCCGGTGCACCCGTATACTCAAGGCTGCCCCCAAAGACCAGGATTTTTCCGAAGTCTCCTTTATGTGACCAGTTGTCCCGTTTTTTGTAGACTCTTTTTATCCAGCTCTGATTTATAATCTGATAGCTCATAGTTCAAGGTTACTGCTGTGCCCCCCCGTAAGAGAAGCCCGGGGCGAAAGATATTTTTTTATATTATTTATTGCGACATACGCTTCCGCACCGCCCACCGCCAGAAGTGCGAATTTTGGTTCGTTGCTGACGTTTGCTATGTCTCCAGCGGCGTAGATGCCGTCTACGTTTGTCTTATAGTTTGTGTCGACTTTTATGTATCTCCCATTTACGCTTTCAAATGTAATAGACTTGAATATGTCCGGATTTGCCTTGTGGCCTATGGTTACGATTACGGAATCTACATCAAGGCGGTCATTGGTTTTTGAGACATTGTCAAATGCGTCGGCTTTGATTACTTTTTTGCCGTCACCTACGATTTCCTTTATTTCTGTGTTTAGCATCACCCTTATTTTCGGCTTGTTCTTGGCGGCAACTACGCTGCTCTCTGCAGCCTTTAGAACACCGTTATGCTGTGCGATTATCACGTTCTTGACGACAGGTTCTATTTGCAGCGCATAATCAAAGGCCGAATCGCCCCCCCCGACTATTAGGACGCTGGCATCTTTAAAATCGGCTATCGATTTTACCGTGTAATAAACTCCTTTGTCTGCGTAAGTAGCTTCGCCTTCTACGTTTAATTTGTTCGGAGTAAAATATCCGACCCCTGCACATATCAATATGGCTCTTGCAGTATAAGCTTGCTCGCCGTTTACTTCTAATATGAATCTGTTGCCTTCTGTCGGGATTATGTCGGTTACGTCCGAATTGAAAACTATTTTTGGATTGAACATAGCAGCTTGTTCATACATTTTTTTTGCTAGTTCGTAAGATATGACCTTTGGTACGCCCTGGACGTCATACACCTTCTTCTCTGGATAGAGTTCGTGCATCTGGCCGCCATAAGTTTCCAGACCTTCCAGCGTCACGCTTTTTACCGCCCTTAATCCTGCACAGAACGTCGCAAAAAGACCCGTAGGTCCTGCTCCTATTATTACTAATTCAACTTCTTCCATTAGTTTTTATCTCAGCTGTATTCACGCCAAGTGTGGTTGCAGTTAAGACATTTATAGAATCTTGTCGGAGGCTCGTCAGAAGCCCTGGTCTGTTCCATCCATGAGATTACCTTCTTTTTATTGCATTTAGGGCAATTCATGTCCTCAAATTCCGTCTGAGAAAGAGTTTCTTCTTCGGAAGGCGCTTCTTCTGAGCGTTTTATCATCAATTTCTTATTTTTACCCTTAAGCACCAAATCTTCCTCTTTCATAGTGTAAATTGCTATAATTTTATATAAGAGTATATAATAATAAACCTTTCCAAGGCTAAGCTTTAACGGGATGAAAGGCGGTAAATAACAGTATTTTATAACAATAATTATTGTATAATACTATGAGAATAATAAGAAAGATATGGAAGAACAAGGCTACGGGACGTTGAAACGAGAAGCTCCATGCGGAAGCTCGGGGCAGTTCACATCGTTAAATATGTATCCCGTTCAATAGTTATTATGTCAAAGCTTTTGTGGACGTTAGGGCTTTTAGCGATACTTGCAGTCGTGCCTTCGGTAAATGCACTAAGCACTGGAACAAGTTCTAGCAGCAGTAGCAGCCTTTTCGGCGCATTCACCATAGGCTCTCAAAGTACGCCGATATACGCAGCTCTTTTTGCACTTGTAATATTCGTGATATTCTACCAGATGCTCCAGAGGACGACGCTTGGTGGCGGTGCAGCGGCAATAGCGTTCGTTTTTGCAGCCATAACTTTCGTATTCCTTTACACTAACTCTTCTTACTTGAGTCTTTTCCTTACAGTCTCCGTGATGGCGGCGGTAATGGCGATACTCTTGATAGTGCTTTTGATACCCACAAGAAGAGGTGGCTCAGCTTTTTCTAGAGTAGTCGGCCTGATCCTTTTAGCGGTATTGTTCTATCTTCTGCTGTCGAATAATTCCTCTTTAGCAAGTTCGGTTGATAACGCATTGCATGTAAACGTACTAGGCATATTGCCGCTCATAATAGTCGGTGCCTTGGTTGTAGGAGTAATAGTGCTCTTGATAAGAGCTTTCAGAAGTACGACCCACCCAGGACTAAAGGCGATAATCCCAATATTGATCTTAGGCTTGATAATATTCTTCTTCGTGCCAGGGGCAGGCGCATTCCTGCTTAGCCCGCTTTCGCTAATATTCTATGGCTTAGTATTCGTGGGAATAATAGTCTGGTATATCTTTGCGCATGGTAAATCGACAAACGTTGTCCGGGAGAAAGGCACGAGTGGTATAAAAATAGAGCACCTCCCTCCACCGGCACCCAGGTCGACTCGTGGCCCAATAAAAGAATGGTTGCCACCACCTGCTCTAAAGTCGGATAAAGGCCCATTGAAAGAATGGACGCCGCCAGCCAAAGAAAAAACGGGATTTTGGGGTGGATCAGGAAAAGGGACTACTAAGCTTAAGGACCTAGACTTAAAAGGTAAAAGAATAGAAGTAGACAAGGGGGGCAAAACGATTTTCCGCTGGAAAGCCGGAGACAAGAAAGACAGGGGGGGTCATTTCGTAGACTCCGAAGATTACAAGAAATGATAATTATAGCTCTCCACAGAAGTAATCCGACACCAAAATAGGGAACCGAAAAGGATTTCGGGAGGTAACGTTCTTAATAATAGCATAAGAAGGTGGAGGAAAGCCAAAGTCGGAGGGAAAGGGGCTTTTCAGATGTTAGAAGAAGATGAAGAGTTATTGAGGAGAAGGGCAAAGGAGTGCAGGGATCCGAACGAAAAGATAAGGTACTTTGTCCTTCATTCTATAAGCACGGGAGAGGAAATAACCGCGGCAGCCAGATTCTGTATGGTCGACCGTTCTACGGTATACGACGTAATATTATAACCGTGCTTTGAAGGATCGTTCTCCTCTATCAGCTTCTTCATCCCTTTCTTCTCCTTCTCTCCAAAGGATGGCGGTCTTCCCTCTCTGGGCTTGTCCGACAGCGTCTTCTCGTGTTTCCACTTCAGCATCACAATGTGGGACACGAAGAGCCTCCAGCTTTATCTTGAAGGGAAGGGAGTTGGCTCGATCCACAGGAATACCGGTGAACCATATCCGCGGGAAGCTGCTTAACAACCGCTTCTTTAGGTCCGCAAGGCAAATGGCCTTTGCGATGGCGAGGTTCGTCAAGTCCGTGTCTTCGGAAGAGGCGATGAGCGTGTGCTCTCTGAATCCTCTCAGAAAGACATTAAAGGACGGAGTGTAGGATTACTTTTGAGGGCTGCTATAATTATAGGGCTCGTGGCGCAACGGCACCGCGTTCCCATGGCAAAGATCCAGATTGGGAAAGACTGGGGGTTCAAATCCCCCCGAGTCCATTTCGGCATACATTTTAAAGGTGAATAAAAATTAGCTAAGTAGAAATAATCGCCAAAAGAAGGTTTAAAACGTTTAGGCTCTAGGCGTTATTGCTCTTATCTCAGCGACTCTTGTCGGGTATATCTTCTCAAGTTTCTTGTGCAGTTTATTTTGAGTCTTGTTAGTCATAGCGTCAGCGAAAACGTCTTTTAATTTTGCGTCTTTTACTTCAGCTTCAACAAAGTCTTTTATCTCTCTCTTGACTGCCTTTTTATATTTGTTCTCGGCTTTGTTTATCGCGCAGACGATTTTTACGGCATAAGGTTTTCCTTCTATGGTTACTGGTATGACAATATCCATCTTTGATACATTATGTCTAACCAGTCTTCCTACTTGCTCTCTTGATAGTATAAGCGAATCAAGATCCGCTTTGCATTCAGATCCGGATACGGACGCGACCCTAAAAACAAGTCTATAGCCCATCCTTGCTTTTATTTCCCTCAGTTCCGATGCGCTGCACGAAACCTTTCGGCCAACGACATTGTCTTCGTTTCCGAATATTTCCCCGACATTGAAATTGTCGAGATGCGGCACGATGACTTTAAACCAAGAATTATTTTCGTTCATAACTTGACTACCAATCTTGCATTTTCAAGGCTGTAAGCATAGGCCGGAGGCAGCGTTTTCCTGTCTTTGTAATAATTTATCAGCCTTTTTATCCTGTTTTCTAAGACTACCAAACTTCTTTTTGAGGCCTTGTCCTTTTTCTCTTTATCGACGTGCATATGTAATTTTACAGCCTTTTTATAAAGCGCGACAAGATCTTCTGGAAGCTCTTCCTTTATTTCTCTGCTTTTTAGTATCTTTCCTACGTTGCTTTTTGTAAGGTCTTTGACGGAAGGGATACCGTATTGGTCCCTCAAAGCCAAGCCTATCTGTGACTTCGTCATCCCCTTCTGGTACTTGTTGAGTATCATCTTTTCTACCTCTTCGGGGGTATAATTGAGCCAGTGTGGCACGAATTTACTTTTTATCTTAACCATTTTCATGATATCTTCCTCTACGTTCTATATCTTTAAGATGTGTCTCTATCCCTTTAAATTCTTTTCCCATCGTCTTCTCATAACCTTCGATAAATAGCCGGTAGGCCTTTTTGAATTCATTTGGGTGCCTCGCTTTTAGGGCGTTTTTGAACAGGAAAAGGTCGGTTGCATGGTCTTCGTCTTTTTTGGAGAAGTAGCTTAATCCAAAATCTATGAAATAGATTTCTTCGCCTTTAGCGAGGATGTTTGCGGTCGTCAGGTCTCCATGTACTATGCCAAGTTCGTTTATAGACGCCAGGAGAATCCCTATGTCCTTCATCTTATCTACGGAAAACACATAGTCAAACTGTTTCCCATCGATTTTTTCCATATGGAGCTTATCGCCTTCTGATGAGATCTTTATCGGTTTTGGTACTTTCAATCCCGCCCTGCTGCATGTGCTCAAGGCGGTAAACTCTCTTTTTGTCCTGCCTTTTCTCAGGGGGAGGTCTATTTCCGGGACCCTGTATTTCTTTTCTTCGCGGTATTTTACTATTTCGTCCCCGTTTTCGTAAACTATCGCCTCTGCACCGCGTGCTATTACTTTCATGCTTTTATCGACACCCTGTCCCCGTCGTTTAGTTTGTATTTCATCCCTACCCGCTGGCCTTGGAATTTTAGATTTTTTCCATAGACTACTGCGTAGCCGTCCTTTCCTGTTTTTAGCCCCAGGGTTTTTGCAATGTCGTATACGGTATCGCCTTTCATTATAGGTACGGCTTCGTCCGATTTCTCCGTGTACACGCCTATTATCCCATAGCTTTTTATTGACGATTCTACATCCGGTGAATCGGTAACTATTTCAAAGACCTTTAAATCAGCTATCGCGTTTTTTGATATCACGACTTCACTCGAATTTACGAATTCTTTATATTTCTCGAAGTTTGGCACCAAAAGAAGCTGTATCTTCATGTCGTTTATCCTGATGATTCCATAGTATACGGTAGCTACTTTGGCGAGATTGAAATCCTTCAGGATTAGTTCAGGTTCATAACCGACAAGGCAAACTCTCGGCCAGCGTTTTCTAATCGAAATCGTTTTATGAACTTGGGGAGAATAACTCATTTCTTTTTTCAAAAGAGACATTTTCCTCTTAAGAAAAGCAAATGCCTTATCTGTTCCTTTGTGTTTAGGCAGCACTCGCATCATCTGTTGTAGAATTTTCTTCTTTTCATCAAGATTTTTCTCCCGGCTATACTTAATTTCTAGGTCGTAATATTCTTGAGGGGCGTTTATCGGCATATTACCTGTATTTTATTTCAACCGCGTCTGTTCTAAAATCTGGTCTGGGACTTAAATCGTCCTGAACATAATCACGCATCAAATAACCAGTAAAGGCGATCATCGCACCGTTGTCTCCGGCGTATTCCTTTTTCATAAACTCGAATCTTGCATTGCGTTCATCGCACATTATTTTTCCCATCTTGTTTAAACGCGTGTTTGCCGCGACACCCCCCGCTATTATCAAGCTGTCTTTTTTACAGTAAGCCATCGCTCTCTCGCTTGCTTCCATAAGCATCGCAAAGACGGTTTCTTGCAGCGAAAAACATATGTCTTCCATCTTATGCTTTCCAATTATCTGCGAAACGAAAGTTTCTATGCCAGAAAAACTTACGTCCATGCCTTTTATCACGTACGGTAACTTTATGTAATTTTTACCCTGCTTTGCTAGTTCCTCGATCTTAGGACCAGCAGGAAAAGGGATTCCGAGCCTTCGACCAGTCTTGTCTAAAAGATTGCCTATACCTATGTCTTGAGTCTCCCCAAAAACTACATACCTGCCGTTTTCGTAGGTTACAACTTGGGTGTTTCCGCCACTTACATATAGCATGACGGGATCGTTTAGACCCGTGACTTTTCTAGCTATCTCTATATGGGCTACACAGTGATTTACTCCAATTATCTTTTTATCATACTTATCTGCCAAGAATTTTGTCATTTGGTATCCTACTTTAAGGCAAGGCAGCAGGCCAGGCCCTTGGGAAAAGGCAAATAAATCGATTTGGCTCAGGGATACTTTCGCTTTGTCCAGCGCGCGTTTTAGTATGATGGGTCCAAGTTCATAATGATGGAGAGCAGCCTCGCCCGGTATTATCCCGCCGGCCTTTGGCCTGTAAATGTCTCTTTCATTTGCTAATACTTCGCCGTCTTTTATTATGCCCACTCCAAAAGTATGTGCGGTACTCTCTATTCCTAATACGTACATAGTCTATCAATAATGTCCAGTCAAATTTAACTTTATATTTTTAGCCTTAGGTCAAAGTGATAGGGGTATGACTGAAAAAGAGATAGAAAGATGGTGGGACGAAGCAGCGGAATACTACCAAAAAGAAATAAGCGGCGACAGATTGAAGACCGTCAGTTATGGTCCATTTGCTTCTACAGAAAATAAACTCAAGTTACTTGGAAGTGTAAACGGCAAGCAGGTTTTAGACTTAGGCTGTGGAGGCGGTCAGTGCGCAATTTCGCTAGCGAAAAAAGGCGCAATTTGTACCGGTATAGATATCTCGGCGAAGCAGTTAGGATACGCAGCCAAACTTGCAAATGCGAATTCCGTGGACGTAAAGTTCATAAAAAATTCATTTTCTAATCTAAAAATCTTTAGAAACAATTCTTATGACATCGTAGTTTCCATCCTTGCGCTGCAGTATGCTGGAGACTTAAGCAAAGTTTTTACAGAAGTGAAAAGAATATTGAAGAAAAACGGGATTTTTGTATTTAGTTTTGAACACCCTTTCTATCTTTTGATAGAGCCAAACGGCATGACACTATCCAATAGCTATCAAAAGACTGGGCAGACAAAAGAAGAAGAGACCTGGCCAGACGGGAGTAAACATAAATTCTTTATGTACAGAAGAAAAATAAGCGGCATTTGCGATAGTATAACCGACAGTGGACTTAAGCTGGTAAAAATAATAGAGCCTTTTGATCCAGATGATAAAGTATGGGGTCATGGTTACAGGAGGAAATTGGTGCACATGGTTCCACCGACTATAATATTCAAGTGCATCAAAAACTAAAAGAACCAAAGCTACTTTTTCGTTTTAAAGACGGTGTAACCGCATTTGCCGCAGCTTTCCCTATTGCCATGTTCTGCCAGAAAAACGCCGGAGCCACATTTAGGACAGCTCTTGTTCTTTGTAACGGCTCTTCCGTCGTCTACTTTATACAGCCCCCAAACGTTACTTGGTTCCCTTTTCTTCTTTTTGCTTTTCGGCATATACTACACCATTCTTCTTCAGGATAAATTTTTGCAGCACTTTCTTGGCGCTTTCTTCATCTTTGTAAACATGCGCGACCCCGTTTATCTCTCGTGAACCGTATACATTTTTTAAAGTGTAAACTACCAAGAAACCTTCTGGGAAATGTTCCGCGAGTTTCTTTTTAACGTCGTCTATTTTGACCGTTTCTTTCGGTTCGGTCTTTAAGGAGAAATTTATTAGGGTTCTATCGAGATACTTATCGTTCGTTTTTGATGTTATTTTTAATTCCATCTTAAGCTACCGAAAGCGCGTATTTGCCAGGCTTTGTTATCCCGAGTTTCTTTGCGGTCTCTGATTTTTCTGGATTTGATATTACAACTTGGCCTTTCCACTTAAGTGAAAGTTCATCGCCGCCGCACATAGGGCATTTTTTCTCTTCCGTTAGATAACTGCAAACTTTGCAAGCCTTTAGTGACATAATTATTACTCTTTCTTGGGCTTTTCAGCCTTTGGTCGTTCTTCCTTTTTCTTTCCGCCCTGTTTTCCCAAGCCAGGCGATCTCATTGTAAGTCCGATCTTCATTATCCCTCTCGTACTTACTGCTATTACGTTTGTCAGCACAGAATCGCCGACCTTCAGCGAGGTCTTCGTCTTCCTGCCGATCAATGCATTCCTTGTGAAGTCTACAAAATCATCCATGGCCTGTGAAATGTGCGCAAGCCCATCTATCGGCCCTATGTTTACTATCGCACCAATCTCACTTATGTTTGAAATCTGGCCTTTTAGCGTTTCGTGCAGCAACGGGACGAAAGCGACCATCTTAAAAACCGTATCGTAGTATATAGAGGCATCATTCGGTATTATTAGACCTTCTTCAACGCGGTCTATGGACATCAATCCGACCAGAAGCATCTTGTCCTCGATTACTTTTCCCACGTAATTTTGTTTTATAAGATTATTTATGGCTTCTTTATAATTTTTACCAAGGGACTTTGGTTCTACCCTTATCTTGTCCCTTAAAGTAACAATTTCGTACATTCATGCCTCCATCGAATTTCTATATTCGTTAAATATAAATAATTTGTTAATTAGGTTATAGAGCGCATATGCATTTAAATACATTTAATTTGGTCGTGATAGGGGCAGGCGCGTTGGGGTGCGCAATCCTAGAAAACCTGGGAAAAATAGATTTGTCCTCCATAAAGATAGTCGATGGGGACATAGTGAGCAAGGATAATCTAAAAAACCAGGCACTTTACTCCGAAGACGACGCACGATTTCTCAGGTATAAATCCGATGCGGCGAAATCCGCCCTAGAAAGTAAAAATAGCAAAACAAATTTCATAAGCGAACACTTCTATGTAGGCGAATTAAGAATAGATGGCGTTATAGGGGGCGCCGATATGGTAATAGACGCAACCGATAACATCCGTACACGATTGATAATAAACGATGCGTGTTCCCGTCGAAAAATCCCATTTCTGTTCGCATCTTTAAGAGGAAACAACGGACTATTTTGTATAGTTGATTGGAAGTACGCATGCTTCAATTGCATATACCGTAACTCAAAGCCGAAAGATGCAGAAGACTGCAGCAGGATATCGGCGCACTCTGCGGCTACGGCGGGGAAATTAATATCAGACGGGCTCATCGCATTTTTGGAGCGAAAAACGGGCCAGAACCTTTTTACCAGTTTTTCAGTAGACCCGATTTCTATTTTTGCCGTAAGGATAAACCAGGACGAAAGGTGTGAAACATGTTCTGCACATGCTTATAGACATAGACTTGAAAATGGCTTTATACAGATGTGCGGGAACGGGATAAAATTTTCCATTCAAAGGCCGGTAGACCTGGGAAAACTTAGTCAAGAACTCAAAGGTGGAGATTTCAAAGACGGCAGAAGTGCACTTTTGTATAAAGACGAGGAAAAGACGGTCTTCGTATCGAATATGGGAGACTTTCTGTTTACTGGCTATGAAAAAGATGAAGCAAAAGACTTCATTAGCGGGCTTTTTTCGTCTGGTGCCTTAGACGTCTAACGCTGCGATACATCAGGAACGCGCTTAAGCAGATCAGAGGGACCGCCGCGATCATTATTACTAGATAATTTGTCTCCTCAGAGTTTACAACGCTCTGTCCCAGGACTATGGTGTACGCTGGGCTTCCGCCGATGAGCGAGGTTAGACTGAGATATTGGTATAAAGTGAATGAAACTAGCACGATTCCCACCGCTAGACCAGCGAATGCCGTCACGATAAAAAGCACTGGCTTTAGCGAGTGTTTCATGCAGATAATAAATTAGTCAGCATTTAAATAGAACAGCCAATAACATATATTATGTTCAGCACTTTAGCGACATTATTCAATTCAACGGTTAGTAATACGACTAATATAACGCACACGCTTACTTCTACACCGGCATCGGTTTCGTTGCTTTACTCCGGGATAGGGTCTTTCCTTTTCCCGTTTCTTCTGATTTTTGCGATAGTATACGGCGTCCTTGAAAAAAGCAAGATGTTCGAGGGCAAGAGAGACGTAGAATCGATAATAGCGTTCGTATTGGGCATAGTTTTCGCAACGACGAGCTACACCTTAAATCTGACATACATAATATTGCCTATAGCCGGCATAGTCGCGATAATCATATTCATGCTTTTGGTCCTCGCATCAATGGTCTACGGGGACACCGCTGGAAGCGACTTTCCACGCAGCGGAAAGAAGATAATAATAATACTCGCAGCGATAATCTCAGTAATACTTATATTATGGGTACTTGTAGGGTCTAACTTCGGGTTTGCGGGGCTCAGCCAGCAAGCTATCTTAAATGGATTGTATAACTATGGACCTTACGCGGCCGTTTTAATCTTCTTGGTAGTGATAGGATACCTGCTTTCTAAGTAATAAAAATTCCTTCTACTTTACAGTGAAAATAAACAGATAAAGGTATAAATACTATAACCTACCAATAAACTAATATGGTAGTAGAAGCGGGGTCGTTGTACACCTCTATACAGAGTGCGCTACAAGTGATAACTCCAGCAAACGTAACGAATCCAGTAGAATTTTGGTTATCATTCTTACTTGTACTAGCCATACTCAACACGGTCCTAAAGAAAGTAAGCTTTTTCCAAGAAAACGAGAATAAAGGCGCTAGAGCTTTGACCGCGCTTATAATATCGTTCTTCGCAGTTACCGCGGCATGGGTAGGCCCGGTGCTTATGTACATGGCATCTACGCTAGCGGTCACGGCCATGATACTTGTAGCAATACTCATAGTGGCTGCTCTTGTGGGATATGATGATAAACTAAAACAAGGAAAAGCCGCGCAATGGCTTTTTGTCGGGGCGATAATAGTTGTTTTCGCAGGGGGGCTGTTCTCTTACGCAGTCGTACCAGCAGGCGCAGGCGGCAATGCTGGGACCACAGGGGCGACTTCGGCGACTAGCCAGATGGGCACGGTACTGTCTACGTTCTTCAGCAATTCTGGGAACATCGCCTTGCTCGTTGTTGTTATAGCCATAATAGTAGTGGTAGCATGGTTGTTTGGCGGTTCAAGCGCAGGTTCGAAAGATTAACGATTTAACAATTACCATATATATGGCACTAAGTTTACAGATATTTGGTATATACGATTTAGTGATATTTGTGCTGGTCTTCGCACTGGTGTACGCAGTATTATCGAGGTCTAGATTTTTTGACAAATCTGATATCCCGGCATTGATAGCTATAGCAGTAGCATTGGTTTCGCTTGCATCGGCTTTCTTTGTAGACTTCGTAATAGCTTTTCTCCCGTACGTTCTTGCCATACTCGTGTTTCTGTTCCTGATAATGCTTTTGTTTAACACAGCAACGATACCACAGGAAAGCGTCGGTGCATACCTTAAGAAAAGTACGCTCGTTCCAGTGCTTATAGTCTTCATTATGTTTATATTCGGCCTGATAGCATATGGCGCCGCAAGCCAACAGCTTGGCACTACGCCGGTCGCATCTACAGCCTGCATAGCCAATTGTGGTAGCTCCAGCACTGCCGCAAACTCTACTTCTTCGAACAGCAGCTCGGGTAGCGTTACTGTAAACCACTCGCTTGATTATATTACAAGTGCGTATGTAATCTCGATACTTACCGCACCAAGCGTAATGTCGCTTCTTTTGACTTTGGCCGCTATGGCAGTTGCAGTATACTTCATGACCAGAGAAAAAGGCGCTTAATAAAGCTGGTGATAGTTCCTAAAATCGCTATCGAATAGGCTTAGTTTTTTGACCCTGAATCTTTCGTCTACATAGAAACTGGTCTGCAGCTCCATCTTGGATGCCATATTTCCTTTTATTCTACATATCGTTATATGCGGGCGAAAAGACCTTTCTTCTTTAACGCCAAGTTTTTGGCAAAGTTCGCGATAAACATCTGAGAGATTAGTCTTAATGTCTATAAAAAGTAGCCTTGGCCCAGCCCAGCTAGGAAAAGCATCAAGTCCGCTTATTTCGATGTCGCGGTCTATAGTCTGTGACTTTACTGCGTTTATTATGTCTCCATTTGAAAGCTTTGGGTCACCAAGGAAGAGAAGTGTTATGTGCAATTTTTCTTTTTCTACAAAGGCGCCGTTTACTTTCGCTTTTATCTTAGATATTGATGTCCAGATCTCATTTGAGATTTCCGGTTTTAATTCTATTGCGATGAAAAGTCGTCTCATCTTACGGTTTCTACAGAATCTATCTCGCCGTCGCCGTCTATGTCGTATCCTCTGACCAGCACGTTCCAAATCGGTTCGTCGTTGTAGCTTCTAAATGTAAGCTTAGAAAATCTGGTCGCAGCAAGTATCGACGAGAGCGTACCTATGTTTCTTATCCCGCCAAGCACTAGCATGTCCTTTGTCTTTTCAAAGGGGTTCCTTATCTTCTCTATAGCGCCCTCATAGTCCCTGCTGTGTACCCCGCCCTTATCTTTAAGCGCCCATCCTTCGGCTTTTTCAAATTTCATCGGCAAAAAGTTGTTTACGTCTCTTGTCACTAGATTCGTTACTGGACCGCCGATGACTATGAGATTTTGTTTGAATAGATTTTTGGCTATAACGTCGGTGTCTAATACTATGGGGAAATCCTTTGGAAGTTCACAGAACTGCCCCAGAAACATCGCAAGATAAAGGGCATAGTGCGTGTCCCTTGCGATAGATCTGTATTCTCCATGTGGGTCCGTAGAACCGACGCAGATATATCCGTCAAATTTCCCGTCTTTTATGAATTTTCTGAAAAATCTAGCGGTGCCTTCGTCGCCAATGCTTTGTTCCCTTATCGCCAACTTCACCTTGGCATCGGAAACCTCGAATGCGAACGAGTTCGTAACGGATTTGTATATGTTGCCTCGTTTGGCCGTTTTATTTTGTATCGTTATCAATCCGGCTTTTTCGAGATTCTTGATAAGATCAGCAGTTTTCTTCTTCGATAGTTTGGTGGTTTTTGCTATTTCATCTAGCGACGCAGGTTTCTTTACAAGCACCTTCAATATATCAATCGAAGTCGAGTTTACGATAGGTCTTAAATCTTCGATGTTGTCTACGATCTTGGTGTCGTTTATAAAATAGCCGTTCTCATCAGTTTTCAATATGAACGTCTTCATAAACGTATATTAGGCATACATTATTATAAAAACGTTTGCTATCCACGGGCGTTGGGCACTGTTACCAAATACGGTTGGTGAATCTTAATTACACCGGCTGCCATCTTTATTTAAGGTGAAAATGGAAAACCGATGTAATTATTGTAAAAGCAGCAGTGTGGATTTAAATGGTTTTAGAAAGACAATACGCCTGTGCATGACTAGCCTAGAAGGCGATAGCCACAGCTAGCGGTCTTTCATCTTTCTCGTATCGGCTTACGTTTCGAGAAGCTTATTGTAAGGCATCGCCTTCAGCTTGAGCTCGTTCTGCACAGACCTCCATCTCCGGGAGCATACGTGCTCTCCAAAGCGGCGTTTGAAGGCGGAGAAGAAGGACTCGACCAGCCATCTTTTTCCATATCCCACCTTTTCCTTCCATTTTTGCTGGTAGTATCCTATCTTGTCGAAGACGACCCCTTCGGTAGGCAGGAAATGGAGCCTTCCCTTAAGACGCACAGTCGATATCCCGAACTGCTCCATCACGGCTTTCTGCCTGGCGTAGCTCCCTCCAGCCTTGGTGGAGAAGTTCCTCCTTATCTTTATGCCGCTTCTGATGCCGTTCCTTGCGAGATAGTCAAAGTTCTCCTTTGAATCATAAGCTCCGTCGGCGTAGACGGTGTCCCCTCTTTTCGCGGCTTCCCTGACTATGGGACGGAACTTCCTATTGTCATGACAGCGGTCTGTGGTGACCCTTAAGTCCACGATCTCTTTGGTATCGGGGTCGATCAAAGCATGTAGTTTGCAGAATCTAGGCGTTCCCCCGTATTTTGAATGCCTGTAGCTTCCCGTACGGCAGATGGACATCCCTGTGGCGTCTATCGCCAAGAGCCTTCCTTTCCTGCGTTTCTTGTCGATGATCCATTTCACATCAAGGCGGTAAAGCCTCCTGCTTATCGTGGTATGGTCTGGAGAGCTGCCGTAAAGCCTCCTCGTCAAAGCTTCGGTGGGGATAAGCTTGTCGCAGAACATGGACCTCAAGAAGCTTATCTTTGTGATAAGCTCGTCCGAATAAAGGAAAGGCCTCCCGGACTCGTCTTCGTCCATTGAAAGCAGCGCAGGGCGCTCATTTTGCTTCCAGTCGACTATATTACCTATCACTGCCTCACATTTCTGGAGGCGACGATCCCTTGTCATATGGTTTACTCCGTTTGTCAAGGCAGCCTCCACTCCTTTCTACCCTGTTTTTAGCGATATTAGACGCCATATCCTTGCAGAAGCAGTGATCCTATAAAGCACTTATGCACAAGCGTAAACTCTGGATATAGGCTTAAATACTAGCTATAATCTTAGTAATATTTGTTTTATCGATTATGTGTGGAATTATAGCCTATAATGGGCAAGACGATGCAATCCCATATCTTTTGGAAGGGATACGTAACTTGGAATACAGGGGTTACGATAGCTTTGGCTGTGCAATTGATTCTAAAGTCGGCATAATAATAAAGAAAGATATAGGGAAGGTAGATGACGTAATAAACAAATACAAAATACAGGATTTCTCTTCTTCAAAAGCCATATTCCACACGAGATGGGCGACACATGGGGGCATAAAGGCTGAAAATGCGCACCCGATGGTCGACTGTACGCACAGGATAGCAGTGGCACATAACGGCATAATAGAAAATTGGGCCGAGCTTAAGGAATCCTTAGGCGCGCACAGATTCGTATCCGACACAGACACAGAAGTTTTATCGCACCTTATAGAGGAAAAATTAAACGACGGCGCAGACATACAATCCGCCGTGAAAGACGCGTTCAATAAGATAAAAGGTTCTTCTTCGTTCATCGTTCTAGATAAACAATCCGATGACTTGATTGCAGTAAAGAAAGGTTCTCCGCTTGTTCTGGGAATCGCAAAAAACGGCAATTTCCTTTCTAGCGACGTCCCATCGTTTGTAAGGCATACGAATAAAGTCGTCTACTTGTCTGACAGCGACATGGTAGTATTGGGCAAGAAGAATTATACTATAACAAACCTAATGAACAGAGACGTCAACCACGACGTTTCGACCGTTAACTTTTCTTACCAACAAGCAGAAAAAGGGGACTATGAACATTTTATGATCAAGGAAATAATGGAACAACCGGGCCTTATGAAAAACCTAGAAAGCGCAGACCTAAAGAACGTTGTAAGGGCAGCCGAACTTGTAAAGCACGCTAAACAAGTATATCTTATGGGGGCAGGCACTTCTTATCATGCCGCCATGCTTGGAGCAAAAGTCTTGAGAGAAAATGGAATAAACGCAGTAGCTGTCCAAGGACAGGATCTTATCACGTACAGGAAAGTAATATCCGCTGAAGACGTTTTCATACTAATATCGCAGAGCGGCGAAACGGCCGACATAATAAACGTTCTTCCATTGATATACAAGAACCAAAAAATTGGCGTAATAAACTCTGAAGGCTCTACTCTAGCCAAGGACGTAGACGTGTTAATACCAATCGGCGCAGGGCTTGAGAAAGCCGTAGCTTCCACAAAATCTTTCACATTATCGGGGGTATATTTAACTTTTATCGGCATGTTCGCGGCAGGCAGGGGAGAAGAAGCGATACGCGATTTGAAACTGATGAACATTAACATGTATAATCTTCTGGTTCCTTCGGTCTTATCGGCAATAGACAAAGTCGCAGAGAAGATAAAGGGATTAGAAAATGTTTTCTTCCTAGGGAGAGACGCAAACTATATAACAGCATTGGAAGGGGCGCTTAAACTTAAGGAAGTATCTTACATACATGCAGAAGCCATAGACGCAGCGACTTTCAAACATGGACCTTTGGCATTAATATCGGATAAGGTATATGCTGCAGCTGTTGTATCTGAAGTCACAAGAAACGATATGCTCTATAACCTACAGGAAGTTAAGGCGAGGGGCGGGAACATAATAGGCATTTCGGATAAAAATGAAAACGTTTTCGACATGTTCATAAGGACACAAAATGGAGGGGCATTTACGTTTGTTATGCACGCCATTATTTTACAACTCTTAGCCTATAAAACTGCTATGCTAAAAGGTTTAGACATTGATCATCCACGCAATTTAGCCAAAACCGTAACGGTATTATAAAGATATACCGTACGCCTGTGCATAACTAGCATCTTAGTTTATTTTTAGATACTACCAAATAAAAATTTAAGGTTATATTTTGAAGCCAGTTCTTAATAACTTGTGGAATTAGAGATGTTTCCAATAGACGCCGATTACATAGTTATAGATGGGAAACCGGTAGTTAGACTGTTCGGGATCGTCGAGAAAGGCGAGAGGAAAATATTATACGACGATTCTTTTGAGCCATACTGCTACATAGGAGCTAGCAAAGAACGCGTAGAGCAGATGACCGCAGGCATGTCTTTTATAGGAAGGATAGAGCAGACGGAAAAACTAAGGCTTGGAGACAAAATAATAGTATCAAAGATCTTCACAAAATTACCGGAGGATGTGCCAAAGCTTAGGCAGTTAAACGTAAAGATATACGATGCGGACATTCCATTTTATAAGAGATATCTTCTAGACAAGGGAATAGGCACTTCTTCGAGGGTAAAGGTGAACGTTGACGGCGACAGGATAAAGAAAATAATGGGCGTAGAAATCGGCAATCCTCCATTGAAAGCGATAGCATTTGATATAGAGACTTATTCCAAAAGGGCCTTTCCAGATGCAAAGGCCGACCCTATTTTGGCCATATCACTTTCAAATTATAACGTAAACAAATGTTTTACTTGGCTAGATGCGGAAGGAGAGGGCATAGAAAAAGTAGAGGACGAAAAAGAAGTCATCCTAAGATTTGCAAAGTTCGTGTCCGAAAACGGCTTCAATACTTTAATCGGTTATAATTCGGACACCTTTGACCTGCCATACATAAAACAGCGAGCCGACGTTCTTGGCATAAAGCCGCTTTTTAGCGGGTTCGAAATAAAGATAAAAGGAGAAAAGAGGAAAGTCTCAGAAATAAATGGCAGCGTTCACATAGACATACTCAATTTCATACGCAACATATACGCGATCTATAATCTTAAGACAGAAGTTTTGAGTCTGAAGGAAGTCGCTGCTGAGACTCTTGGCGAGAAAAAAGGAGAGTTTGACTGGGCTAAAATAGATAGCGTATTCTCAAATCGGGAAACCGCCGGCGCTCTATGTACTTACTGTATAAAAGATTCTTACATAACTTTCAGGCTATACGAGAGGATGTACAATCTTTTCGGCGAATTGAATAAACTAGTCGGTCAAACGATATCCGACATCTCTAGAATGACTACTGGCGCGGTTGTCGAGCACTTTATAATGAAAAAAGCTATCGAACTAGGAGAAGTTATACCGAATAAACCCTCCGAATTTGAAGTCAACGAAAGAATAAGGAGAATAAATGTGGGAGCATTTGTCTTTCAGCCAAAGCCAGGCCTATACAAGGACGTTGCAGTCGTGGATTTTAGAAGTCTTTATCCCAGCATAATAGTATCGCATAACATATGTCCGTCTACTATACACTTCGAAAATGGAAAGATGCTTTTTAAGTCAAAGGAAGAAAGACTCGGATTCATACCATCTACTGTCGACGAAGTTATACGGCTTAGGGTAGACGCCAAGCAGAAGTTGAAAGCCGACAAGGAGAATCAACAGCTTAATGCGAGAGTTATGGTATTGAAACTGATTGCTAATGGATTTTATGGCTATCTCGGATATTACAATGCAAGATGGTACTGTTTTGAATGTGCAGGAGAAGTCACGGCTTTGGGCCGAGAATACGTGCACAAAGTAATAAGCGAAGCAGAAAAAGACGGAGCCGATGTAATATACGCTGACACAGATAGCGCATTTATGCACAAGAACGGGATGAAAGCTTTCATAAACGATTTCGTAGCTGGAATAAATAAGACCCTGCCTTATCCGATGGAGCTAGAGCTTCAAGGTATATACAGCCACGCGCTTTTCGTAAGTTCAAAAGCAGGTGAAAAAGGCGCGAAGAAGAAATATGCAATGTCGGATGAGAAGGGCAACTTAATGATAAAGGGTTTTCAGTCTGTCAGGCGTGATTGGGCCGTAATAGCCAAAGAGACACAAAAAGAGATATTGAAGAGGATTTTGGTAAATGATGACAAAGAAGGTGCGGTAGAGTACGTCAGGCAAATAATAAAGGAAATAAAAGGCGGCGAAACTCCGCTGGAAAAACTGACGATATTCACACGGCTCCATAAGGATATATCCTCTTACAAACAGACGAACAGGCATATCTCAGCTGCATCTAAAAGCGGAATAGAATTTGCTAGCGGAGATACCATAAAATACATAATATCAAAAGGACGGCCAGGAGAAAACGTGTCGAGCCGTTCGGTTCTCTTTGACATTGCCAAGAAAAATAAGATAAAGTATGATCCAGACTATTACATCAACCAGCAGCTGGTTCCATCTGTGATGCAGATACTAAGCGTATTGGGTTATTCTGAAGACGATATAGTCGGAAGGAAGAACGAGTCGCTGTCGAATTTCTAATAGATAATTTTTAATTCTGGTTACTACACTATGTAATATGGAAGCACAAGAAAGGGAGAAGTGGATCCTAGCAGGAAAGGCGGGAAAGACAATAAGAGAATACGCAGTCTCATTGGTCAAACCGGGCGAATCTCTCCTTAGGTTAGCAAGAGAAATAGAAAAAAAAATGGCCGAATTAAACGTAAAGCCCGCTTTCCCTCCGAACCTTTCGATCAACCAGATAGCTGCACATTACACGCCGAAATTTAACGATGAAATCGTTCTTAAAGAAGGCGACATTCTAAAAATAGATGTCGGCGCAAGCATAGACGGATTCGTTTCTGATACCGCCGCAACAGTCGTAGTCGGTCAGAATAACAATGACCTAGTCAAAGCTGCTCATGCCGCCCTAGCAGAGGCTATAAAGGTCGCGAAACCAGTAGGGAAAATAGACGATATAAGTCATGCCATAGAAGAAACAATAAGGTCGCGAGGTTTTTCACCGATAGTAAACCTAGGCGGGCATGGGATAAAGCGTTATGAGATACACGAAGGAGATTTTATACCGAACTGTGCTACAGGATCTAAAAAGACCTTAAGAAAAGAAGGAGTCATAGCTATAGAACCTTTTGCAACCACCGGGGGAGGTTACGTAGTAGACAGTTCAGAAGTACAGATACTGATGCTTAATAACCTGAAATCGCCGAGGGCCAAACTTGGCCGGGAGATCTTGGATTTTATATCAAAAGAATATCATGGTCTTCCATTCGCGAAGCGCTGGATACTTGAAAAGTTCGGCAAATTTGCAGACCTAGAATTGAAGGGCATGGTAAACTCAGGCGCGCTGTATGAATTTAACGTGCTGAAAGAAAGGGACAATGGATTAGTGGCGCAATTTGAACACACCCTCCTGTTTGATTCTGGAGAAGTTATAGTGACTACAATGTGATATGGGAGTAAAATTAAAAGACATTGTCCACGGCAGAGAAATAGAGCTTAAGGACTTAGCTGGCAAGTCAATCGCAGTAGACGCTTTCAATTGGATATATCAATTTCTTACAACGATAAGATTAGCGGACGGTTCATATCTGACAGATAAAGAAGGGAACATCACGACGCATCTGAACGGTCTTTTCTACAGGTCGATGAATCTTTTGATAAATGACATAAAGCCATCGTTCGTATTCGACGGTCAGGCGCCGAAATTCAAGAAGGCGACAAACCTAGAAAGAGCGAGAGTGAGAGAAGAAGCAAGAAACCTTGCGGAGCAGGCAAAGACTGAAGAGGAGAGAGCAATGTACATGAGACGCGCGGTAAAGATAGACGATTATATAATTTCATCTTCAAAAGAACTTCTCGGTTTGATGGGAATACCTGTGATCCAAGCTCCAGCAGAAGGCGAAGCGCAGGCAGCGCAAATAAATTCTAAGGGACTTGTTTATGGCGTGGCTTCTCAGGATTATGATACGCTGCTTTTTGGCGCCAACAAATTAATAAGAAATCTCAACGTATCGAACAAGAAGAAGCTAAAGAATAAAGGTATAACAGCAAACGTATCGCCAGAAATAATAGACAACAAGTCATACAGCGAATCTTTAGGGCTGAGCAGGGAGCAGCTAATAATGATAGCTCTTTTTGTAGGAACAGATTATAATGATGGCGTTAAGGGAATCGGCCCAAAAAAAGCGCTCGCGATAGTAAAGAAAGAAAACATACAGGACATGATGAAAACATATGATTTTGGTTCGAGCTATGATATAAAAGAAGTATTTGAATATTTTATGCACCCGAACGTAAAGGAAATTTCGGAAGCACCAGTTGCGACGTCTTTGCAGACTGAAAAACTGATAGATTTTCTTTGCAACAAGCATTCATTTGAAGAAGACAGGATAAGGTCATATCTAGACAAAGCAAAAAAGCAGGAAGGATCGCTGTTCAACTATGGATAATGAATTAACAAAACGATTTGTTCTAGAAAAATCCAAGATGGACAAGGTCTTTGCATCGCTTAGGATAATAAGGGAAACAAAAGAAGAAAGACAATTCCTAGATATGGCCAAGAACTATTACAACGATTCGGACTATTTCCACGGCAAAGGCGATTCTATAAGGGCGTTCGAGGCGATAGTCATAAGCTGGTCGTATGTCGATGCGGGGATAAAAATGGGTTTTTTCGCCATGCCGGAGGATTTTAGGTCGTATTTTACGTCTTGACCATAAAAGCACGCAGTTTTCTTCACTAAGTGGCGTTAGTGCTAAAATAATCCGAAAAGATTTATATATTAGCGGGTAGTAAAGATAACATGGGCGAAGGACGAGAGAGGATACCCGCAGCTGTGATACTAATAATATTTTTGATAGGGGCCATAGTAATTTATCTTATAACTATACCACAGCCAGTAGCGTACAGCCTGGTATTCGGCAACTTTAGCAATAGTCATAGTAGCACAAACGCGACCTTGGCGACTCAACCAGGTTCGTATTACTACGCATTGACGAGCTACATAGGTGGGAATCCTTCTACAGTTAATACTACATACTCCGTAGGGACGTTTAGTGCTTCATACGACGAGTATAATTCGACAGTCGGCGGCGCGACAACGTTTACTCTTACCTCATCGATATTCGGTTCTTCTTCTTACAACATACAATTCAATGGATTGTCTGCGGATGCCTACTTTTTAGCGATAAACATCACATCGGTATCGGGCACGCCAAAACTTAGCGTATCATTAAACGGAAACTCTTTTTATAATACTTTACCGGCAGGCAATGAGCAGATACTAATCAAATTACCACAAGCAGTAAATGGCAGGAACACGTTATCGATATATAACGATTTGAATGGACTTGCATTTACCCAGGCCATAAGCTTCTCAGCGGTTGCTGTAACACAGATGGCTGGCAATAACGATTCACATTATGCTACCGTAACGGCTTTGACTTTAAGCGGCCTAGGCAACTATTACTTGACATACACCCCAATAGGATACGGAAACCTCACAGTTTCAGCTAACGGATACGATTTGGCAGAGCTTACGAATGCAAGTGATACACCAATGACCGTTATGCTGCCATCATACGTAGTAGACAAAGCGATAGGGACCGGGACATCGGCTATCCTACCGGCCACATTTAATCTAGGCTTCGTTGTAAGCAAAGATAGCACTTACGAAATAGCGAATACTGGTTTGACGTACGAGATGCCAGAGATAACCCCAAACAGCGTTACCATTCCTTATTCGGTAAAGACGAGTTCTGGAGAATACGTAATGACATTTTACGTAGATAGCATAATGGAACCTGGAGACGTTTCTTTAGGATTCTATCCTTCTGGCCGTATTTATCAGATTAGTTCGGCAAACCTAGTCACGGGAGAAAACATAATCATACTTTCGAATAGTTCGCTTGCTGGAGCTATGTCAGACGGCAATTATACCGGAACGATATCTATATCATCCACAGGTCTTGTCATACCTCAATACCTAGAGATTAAGCCGACTTCTTAATACGGTAATGTCTAAAATCTATATAAGTTAAGGTTTGTTAGAATAATGTATGGCTTGGAGAGACAGGGCTAAAAACGCCTATAGCAAAGTCCGCGGCGGGGTTTCAAAGATTTTTACTAGGGGGCCTTCGTCGGCAGGCTCGTCTAAATTAGATGCCCTTAAAGAACAGCTGGAAGAACTAAGGCTTAAGCAGGCCGTACAAGCCGAAAGGACGCCTTACCGGCTTTTCGACAGAGCCAAATTCGTTCGCGGTACCAAAAAATATAGCGCAATAATAATAATCCTCTTTTTAATCGCATTGCCAGTCATAATATTCGTATATCTAAGCGCTTCTGGCCACACTGGATTTTTCTCTTATCAGGAGCAGTCTTATTACGGCCCTATATTCTCTGCGATAGGTTCTTATATTTCTCCGATTTGGGGATTGATATCCGGTGAACTCACATGCGTCGCAAACCCGGTGGCTTGTGTAAGTCCGACCCAGGGGCCGGTGACAAATTACACTGCGCCTACTTTTAGCTCTTTTATAACAGCAAATCCTACACAGAACCCGGCAGTGGCTATTATAACAGCAAATTATCCAGGGACACCTACGGATCTATTTTATACGGTCGAGGACACTGCAAATGTGCCTTTAGGATCAGGTACGGACAACAATATACTTTTGAACACCTCATGCGGAAGCACAAATGACCCGGCAGCCGCATTCGATTGTCAATACTCAACAAACGTCACTTCGCCAAAGGAATACAAAGTTGATCTGACGCCCTTGATATATCCTTCCCAGACAATAACAAATCAAACCTCGATAAATGCCTTTTGTCCGACTAATCTTCAGGTATCGGTGGCAAATGGCGGTTCAATAGCGTCTCTTCAGCTAAACTTCACGATAGAAAATTATAGCGCAGCATCGATAGCACCGATAGAATTCGTCACTAGTTCTTATGCGGAGGAACTATCCGTAGCCGGCCAGCCACTTATGGCAAACGCGCCAACAGTAAACTTTGTAAGCCCGGGGCCGATTCATATATCCTTGAGCACTAGTGTACCGCAACCGGTAGAGACAAACACGGGTGACATGCCTATCAATGTAGAAGTAAACAACTCAGGTACTGGTAACTACTATCTAAATTCCTTGTCTATATTTGTACCGATGTCGCTTTGGTCGGTTAACGTGCTGAGCGAAATGTCCCAGCTAAATCCGACTTGGAGGTGTTCTCCAGCAACGGGCGGACTAACAGCTAATTTCGTTTTGCCAAGTGCTGATTACTGGGATTGTAGCGCTGAAAATCCAAATTCGGTAATACCACTAGTCCTGCCACAGCTAGTGACTCTTCCGGGCGCGGAACATTTTGATACGGTCCCGCTTTTGGCGCACATAAATTATAATTACATAGAAGACATGGATATGCCTTATGTTATCAGAGCCGGGAGCGCTGGCGCCTGCTCAAGTTCGAGTTAAATATGGTATCGGCTAAAAATTTAGGAAAAAGAGGTCAGAATGCCGGCGTAGTTTTTGTAGGTATAATAGTAGTGATAGTCTTAGTGATAATATTTTTGCCTTACATAAGTGCAGACCTAGGCATATTCAGCACCGCAGGGACACCGCCCCCGGTTACGCAAGGCGTCGTGGTGTCATCAGTCGGCTATACTTCTAGCGTATCTCCAAATACCCAATTTGACGTAAGTTTTACGATCTCAAATAACATAGACGGCAAAGGCGCTACTTCTATAGACCTTTGTATGGATAATTTAGGGTTATTTACGATAGCATCCAGTCCTAACCAACCTAGTTCTGGGCCGCAGGAATGCGTAGATATACCTACACTTTTTGCGGGCGGAAGCGTGCTCGAGGTATTCAGGCTGGCATCTCCTACAAATGGTGAATATGAGAATATACCTTATACGCAGGAAATAGGTTACTACATAAATTATTCATATGCTGCAAGTGCGTCGCAATCATTGGAATTTGCCTCTGAACAGGCGTATAGCAGCCGAAATTACCCCGTCCCATCTTTTTCATCTTATGGAAACACGGCAGGGCCAGTAAGCATAGAAACATCTGCGCAGCTCCCTGCAGTATACGGGACGGCAGCAGAAGTGTCGCTAGGTCTAGATAACGTTGGCACTGGCATAGTCCTAGGTCCGGTAGACATTAACATAACGATGAACTCCAGCGAGATCAACATGACTCAAGGCTTGCCCGGATTCACTTCGCACCAATATGCGAATGGGACGGTAAGATTCAGCGGCTCTTTGTCTGTAGGTCAAGGCACTACCACCGCAACGCTCCCCATAGCATTAAGTTCAAAAGAAGATTCAGCGCTTTCCGCTGGCAACATTCCTTATTTCCTGTCGAACATGCAGGTTTCAATTTCGTATAGCTACTTGGAAAACGGATTTTTCCGCGTAGCTCTAAAAGTTGAATCTTATACAACATCGTAAACGACACTGTTCCCAAATACGGTTGATATATAAGCCAAATAAAAAGAGAGCGAAGCTCTCTCGACCCATCGTTCCCACCGTCCGAACCAATCATCGTCTTTGTAATACTTTACAAGTCCCGCTTCTTCGGCAGGGGTCCTGCCGAGGGAAGAATGCGGCCTTATGAAGTCATAGTAGAACGTCCATAATCTTACGAACAAGTCTCCAGTGGCGAGCTTCTTGAAGCCGCGAAGCTCGTGAGTATTGGCACGATGGGGATTGTCCCGTCTTTCCATGGGATCATTGTCCTTCTTGTCCTCGAAGGAAGCGCAGCGGTGATAGTGGTCGTGGTAATACCACGAGCCTTTTAAGTCTTTTATTATGGATCCGTATCCGAAGGCTCCGTCCGTGGTGATGTTCATGGCGGGCGGGGACTCCTTCATCGGCAGTCTGGCGTTCTTCTTCGTCCTATCGGAAGCGAGAAAAGCCGTGGCAAATCTGTTCTCCCTGCAGATGGAAGCCCATATGTAAAAGGACTTCCCACGCGTCTTTACGGACATCTCGTCCATGTGAAGCCTTTCCGTCCTGAAAGGCTTGATGTCCTTTACGTATCCTATGATCATCTTTCCATATTCCAGGAACCACCTGGACACGGAATTTACGGACACGGAAAGGAACTTTGCGGCGTCCCTAAGCGACGATCCTATCAGATGGAGGTGGATACTGCCGATCATGGTGCGTTTCGCATGGTGTTTCCACCTGAAACCGACATTTTCCACGAACGTCTTACCGCAGGACATACAGCGGTATCGCTGTATGTTTCCCCTGTTTTTCGTCTTTCTAAAACCATTTAAATACACACTGCTGCTTTTACAATAATTACATCGGTTTTCCATTTTTGCCTCAAATAAAGATGGCAGCCGATGTAATTAAGATTCACCAACCGTATTTGGTAACAGTGCCCGTAAACGGATTGTAGGCTCTGTAGAAATCCTCTAAAGTAAGCACCTCTTTAATTATTATAGTAAATAAACAAAAAAAGAGGTGCTTATGAATAAAAATGGGAGTCCTTACTATAAAAGATTTGCGTCCATCGTATTGGGCATAGCGCGGAGGGCGTTGTCGCCCTTCTCGAACAAGTTCTCCAAGAAGACGTACACGCAGCCGCAGCTTGCTGCGTGCATCTGCCTGATGAAACACGAGAGAAAGCCTTATCGGGACGTCGTAGACGAGCTGGAAGAGCTCAAGGGATTGTTTGACTTCGATAAAGTCCCTCATTATACGACACTGCAGAAATTCTTCAAACGGATACCGCTGCGAGTATGGGACGCGATGCTGTCCTTCGCGTTTAGACTGTTCGGGATAAGAAGGATGGATGCAGCGATAGACTCCACCGGATACGATGAACGAAACGCTTCCTATCACTACCTGTGGAGGATAGGAGAAGAACTGCGTAGAAAGGTGTTTACCAAGCATTCCATCGTCGTAGACCCGAAGACGGAAGCGATAGCCGTTTCCTCCTCTAACCGAAGGTATGAAAGCGACAATAAGACCTTCAGACCGCTCATGAAGAAAGCCGCTGAAATAGTAAAGATCGATAAGATACTGGCTGATAAAGGATACGATTCGGAGAGAAACCACAGGTTTTCGAGGGAGAGACTCCATGCAGAATCGATCATTCCTGCAAGGAATGAAGGCGTTCCGATATGGAAGACCAGGGGAAGATGGAGGAAGCTGATGAAAGCATCTTTTCCACTTGACGAGTACCATAAACGAAGCATCGTGGAGACTGTCAACTCCGTGGAGAAGAGGAAGTTCGGCTCCACCCTGGGCAGCAAACTGCATTTGAACAAGCTGAAGGAGGTGAAGGTGATCGATGTGGTCTACGACATCCGGCGATTCATACAGCTTGCTTATATTATTATCATAGGATTTCTACAGAGCCCGGATTGTAAAAACGTTTAAATACGCAAACCACCTTATTTATCTATGTTCAATAAAAAAGCAGCAGGCACAGGAGTCGTTTTGGCTCTAGTTCTAGTTGTCGTTCTTGTAGTAATAATATACCTTGCAGCGAGCGGAAGCCTAAAGAACATACTCGGCTCTTCGAATAGCACTTCAACTCCGACTGCGTTTAGTACGACTGCAGTCTTGCGGACTTCACCGATACTGGCCGGGCATTCATCTAACATAATATTCACATATTTCAATCCTTTTGGCCAAGCTTTGAATCCAAATGTGACATTGCGAATGGGCAATCCGAGCTTCGTTCAAGTAGAAAATTCTTCTAAACCCGTAAGCATGCCTGCGGACATGTCAGCTTCGGCATCCGGGGAATTCAATGTTACATGTGTCGGAAGCAATGAAGAATCAACTTCTACTTTCTCGCTGTCGTTCCAAGATTTTTGGCAGAACGCGACGACATCTATAGAAACATACCCATATGGGTCAACGCCATTGCAGATTTTGCCCCTTAATGTTTCTTCTGGGTTCCTTTCTATAATAGCAAACCCTATAACCATAGAGACCCAATTGACGTCATCTAATGCTCAGGAGTCACTGGGCTTGACGTTAGGTCCAGTCGTTTATAGTGGTGAACCTTTCGTAGGAGCTTCTACTGGATTGATAACAAAGTTAGTTTTGACTGTAAACAACGCTACTGGCGGCATTGCTGCAGCATCCGTTACCTATAATACAAAGACATACGATTTCAGCAACGGTTCTACACTTGTACTTACGCTTACAGATGTTAACCTAGCGTTATTGGAAACCGGCGGGTTGCCGATAGAAGTTACAGCAAGTAATGCCGTATCAAAGCCGACGCAGAATTTGGTAGGTGTTGATGCGTATTATAACTATGAATATTCTTTCAGTGGCCCAACAATAGATTGCGGTCAGTAATCGAGTATGTCAAAAAAAGCCCAGGGTGGTTCTGGGATGCTAGGTTTGGTGGCCATAGTAATTGTTATAGTGATTATAGCTTATCTCTATTTTGCAGGCTACATATCGCTGCCAAGCACTACTACGACAACGACAACGGCTTCTGCAGTCCCTATAAACGTTAGCGCATCGTCATCAGCGCAGGTATCTAATCTTTATCCAAGTCAAAGCTTTAGCGTCATTGCTAATATCGTGGGTAATGGGGTGGCACCGTTGAACGTTTCGATAATCGGATATGGTTGTGGCGGGACTACACAGCCTACAAAATACGTCGAAGTATACCCGGGTTCATCATATTCTTCCAGCTGGACTTTCTCAGCGCCGACGGCAGGAAGCTGCGATGTGCAATTCCTATCATGCTTTAATGACATCTCGTATGCAAATTACCCGATTACGGTAGAAAACAATACATTTACAGGGACGCCGCCAATAACTCTCCCAAGCTATTCGACAGCGCCGGTTTCGGTTTCACTCTCTGGATTTAATAGCATAGTAACTGCTCCGCCTTCGCCCCTTAATCGAACATTATACATACAAGCACCCGTGCTTTCACCTGGCTATCTAAATAACAACGTTTTTAATTGGCTAAACATAGCTGTAGCCGGCAAAGCATTCACCGAGCTCCCAAATGCAGCAACTCTGTCCATCGTTGATCGTAATGTAAATATAACGAACTCAACCTATCCAGGCATACTCTATGTCAGCGGCGTATTCCAATTCCCACTTGAGCTTACTTTTAGTCCAGTACCGCAGTCACCAGGATTTACTACAGATACCGATGTGAACGTAAGTGTAGGTTACAGATATTGCCTTACCTCAAATCTTCTTCCGGTTTCCGTCAGCTAAGATTCACGACAATAGAATTTTAGAATTATCGACTTCTACTTGATTTAGTTTTCCCGGTATAATCATACATGAAGGTGGCAGGTCATTTCCTCTAAATGGATCTGCGGGGGAGATAGATCGCTGTTCACTGCCTAGTCTAGAGATACATATGGTCTCGCCCCAGTTTATTATGTCCAATTTTCTTTTTGATTCTATGGATTTCAATGTCTCGATAGAGGATTTCAAGCTGACGAAGTTTTTCTCGTCCTTGGCTTCCAGAAGGACCAGCGTATGCAAGCCGGCTTTTATGTTCTCTTCTATAACTGAAAAAAAACTTTCTGGTTTAAAGTTTGCTGTATAAATAGGGATGCTGCATGTAGCGCCGAACTTATAGAGCGAAAAACCAGTTTCAGCAATCGCAGAGAATATGCTGCTAGAATGTAAGACCTCGAATTTTATGCCGCGGCTTTTGCATTCGCATAATAATGAAACGTGCGTAGTGGCAGAAAGCGGGTCGCCCGGCACTAGTAATGCGACGGCGGCCTTCTCAGCTCTGGAGATTATAAAATCGCTTTCTACTTCTTCCCTTCCGACAAGCGTTATCTTTTTCTTGATAGATCCCTCGAGTTTTTTTAACTGGCTTATGTCGTTTAGGTTTGTGTACCGTTCAAGATAGATCTCCCTGCATTTTTTTAATTTATCAATGGCTCTTATCGGCATGTCGGTTAAATAATATAAACCAGTACCAATTAGGTATAACATATGATATCTTATCTCATTCTGTTTATATCAGTATTTCTTGTCGCGATGCTTTCGGTGGCTTCTTATTCGGATATAAAAACTAGAGAGGTCCCGGATTTCATAAGTTACATGTTTATCTGTGGCGGTCTATTATTGTCACTGATGTTGGCGATAAGCAACCATTCTATAGAAAATTTAGAATTTATGCCTTTGTCCGCGGCGCTGCTTTTTGGGTTCTCTTATCTGATGTACAGGCTAGGGCAATGGGCGGGCGGCGATGTAAAGTTGATGCTCGGGTTGTCTTTTATATTCACATCACTTAGCATGTCTTCAAGTTTTTCTTTCATAAACCTTTTTATAAATATCCTGATCTTTGGTGGGCTTTACGGGCTTTTTGGGACCATCGTCTTCGGCCTTACAAAATTCCAACACATGGAAAAATTCCTGCGTTTATATGACATCGGACTAGTCGTCGGCGCGGCGGTTCTGATATTTCTTTTCATAGATTTTCTCCCTCTGCCATTAAATTATCTTGCGGCGTTCGCTGCGTTCATGCTGGTATCGATGAGGTACATATATGTGGTTGCAGAGAACCTCATGTTTGTAAACACCCACGTGGATAAATTAACGGAAGGAGACTGGCTCGCAGACGATGCCATAGACCCATCCGGCAAAACCATAGTAAGCAGGAAGAATACCGGACTCGAAGCCGGCGATATAAAAAAGTTGAAAGAATCAGGTATAAAGCAAGTATTAGTCAAAATCGGATTGCCTTTCGTGCCCGGGTTGCTTATAGGGACATTGGTAACACTATTGTTTTTGAACCCGATACTTCAGTTAATAACCTCTAATCTGATATTATGATTGATTACTCAAAAAGGGACTTGTCCTTCTCTAGCTCATAATCGTCATCAGGATTGTCTGTATCTTTATCATTAAACGCCATAGTTCCCTTTCTTCTCATACTATCGGTAATATTATCTATCACTTCTTTACTATCCTTATGTGATACTAATATGATATTTATATGTCGTTTCATGTATTTAAAGCTTTTTGGCTATTAAAGGCTTGTTTTATAGGTGCTTGGTTTAGTACGCCTGTGCATAACTAGCATAAAAGACGATAGCTGAGGCTAGCGGTCTTTCATCTTTCTCGTATCGGCTTACGTTTTGAGAAGCTTATTGTAAAGCATCGCCTTCAGCTTGAGCTCGTTCTGCA
>JAKASS010000012.1 GCA_021818905.1 Nanobdellota archaeon | reverse complement strand
GTACCATAAACGAAGCATCGTGGAGACTGTCAACTCCGTGGAGAAGAGGAAGTTCGGCTCCACCTTAAGCAGCAGGTTGCATCTGAACAAGCTGAAGGAGGTGAAGGTGATCGATGTGGTCTACGACATCCGGCGATTCATACAGCTTGCTTATATTATTATCATAGGATTTCTACAGAGCCATAATAAAGAGAGAGAATAAATAGTTTACGGAAATAGTTTACGGAAAGCGACGACAAGCCGAAGGTCGCCGCTTTCGGAGGCAAAAGGAATATGGGAGAAACGGAAAAGACGGCAGGGAGGGTAGTGTCGATAGACACGGGAAAGAGGCAGAGCTATGTAGTGGTGGAAGAACATGGAAAAATAATAAAAGAGGGATACACGGAGACCTCGAAGGAAGGATTTGGCAGATTCCTGACGAATGGGGATACGATGATCATCGAGACCTCATCTTGCTTCAACGGGATACTTGACATGATAGAGAATTACGGGAAAGTCGTGGCGGCTTATCCCTATAAGGTAAGGCTGATAGCCGAATCCGCGAAGAAGACGGACAAAATAGACGCACATACGCTGCTTTCTCTTTACAAAGCGGGATTCCTGCCCGGCTCCTACGTTCCTCCAAAACGAATAAGGGAACTGCGCGGATTATGCCGCGACAGGGTTTCGCTTGTGGAAGAAGCCACCGCACTCAAAAACAGACTGAGATACAAGACGTTCTCCCACGGACTTTCGGCGAAGACGTTTTCCAGGACGGACGTGGAGCTCCTCAAGTCGAACGTCTTCACTTCGGTGATGGCTTTTGGACTGGAAGACGTAAGCAAGAGGATAAAGGAACTTGATGCGAGCATAGAAAAGGAAAAGAAAGCCTTCAGATACGCAGAACTTATCGATACCATACCCGGGATAGGACCTTACTCCGCCCTTGCCATCGCCGCAGAGATCGGCGAGATCTCCAGGTTCAAGGACTGCGCGCATCTTGAGGCGTATGCCGGGCTCGTGCCCAGGATTTATCTTATCCTTCCATTTTTGCTGGTAGTATCCTATCTTGTCGAAGACGACCCCTTCGGTAGGCAGGAAATGGGCCCTTCCCTTGAGACGCACAGTCGATATCCCGAACTGCTCCATCACGGCTTTCTGCCTGGCGTAGCTCCCCCCAGCCTTAGTGGAGAAGTTCCTCCTTATCTTTATGCCGCTTCTGATGCCGTTCCTTGAGAGATAGTCAAAGTTCTCCTTTGAATCATAAGCTCCGTCGGCGTAGACGGTGTCCCCTCTTTTCGCGGCTTCCCTGACAATGGCAAGGAACTCCCTATTGTCATGACAGCGGTCTGTGGTGACCCTTAAGTCCACGATCTCTTTGGCATCAAGGTCGACCAAAGCATGTAGTTTGCAGAATCTAGGCGTTCCCCCGTACTTTGAATGCCTATAGCTTCCAGTACGGCAGACGGACATCCCCGTGGCGTCTATCGCCAAGAGCCTTCCTTTCCTGCGTTTCTTGTCGATGATCCATTTCACATCAAGGCGGTAAAGCCTCCTGCTTATCGTGGTATGGTTCGGAGAGCTGCCGTAAAGCCTTCTTGTCAAAGCTTCAGTGGGGATGAGCTTATCACAGGACATGGACCTCAAGAAGCTTATCTTTGTGATAAGCTCGTCCGAATAAAGGAAAGGCCCCCCGGACTCGTCTTCGTCCATTGAAAGCAGCGCATGGTGCTCCTTTGGCTTCCAGTCGACTATATTACCTATCACTGCTTCACATTTCTGGAGGCGACAGTCTTTCACCATGGATAATCACCTTGTTGTAAGGATTGCCCCCACTCCTTTCTACCCTGTTTTTAGCGGTATTAGACGCCATATCCTTGCAGAAGCAGCGATTCTATAAAGCACTTATGCACATGCGTATAAAGGTTAGTTACCTAAATAAGGTAGTATGTTAAAAAAAGACATCGAATTAAAGTTAATTGCGATTGGGGTTTTATTGAGTGTATACTGGGTTAGTCTTCCAAACATTTTCGGTCCGATAACTATAAATAAAACTTTTTTTAATTTTACTTTATTTAGAGAGATATCAATAGTTGCTGGAGTTGGGTGGTTTATAACTCTCTTAATCGGTTTATGTTGTCTCTCTTATCCAAACAGTAAAAAACTTAACAATGGTTTCAAAGAAGCATTTAAAGTCGCAAATTGGGTGGTCTTATCCATATTAATACTTACCACATCGTTATACTTAATTGAGATTATATTCGCTTTATGAAAAGAGAATTCAGATTTTTTAACAACAATAAATATAAGTGGGCGATAGTACTTGTAATTATAGCTATTGCTATTACAATAATATTATTTTTTGTGTTCAATCCTAAACAACCGGGTGTTGAATTAAGTTGCATTGGTAACCAAATAATCGGTTATGGCTATGTTGTGACGACCCTATCAATTATTCCGCCGGCAACCATCTGTCAAGTAAACTTAAATGTAAATTACGGTGATACACAAATTTGTAGCGTGAACACCAGCATCGTTGGAACGCCAGAAGTAATTTCCTGCCCAGGACTCGAAAACTATGTTGGTGACCGTTTAAAGATAACTGCCGATTTCTATAATACTGCGGGAGCATCTATTGGTACAACTAGTGGTTCTTATCTCTACAATCAGAGCTAAATTGTATTTTTTAAGCACCCCGTGTCTTCTTTTTCTGGCTTAACTTAAAAGTTTAATCTGCGGGCTAAATTTTGCACACGCGTAAGAGCTTGGCTAACCTATTTAAAGAGACAAATGCAATATCTTTATGATATTTATTATGGATAAGGAACGAGAAGTTTTAGTCTCATTTGCTTTTGCAGCCATATTATTAGCAGCTCTTTTTTTTATTATATCCGCAGGAAGCAACCCGGTTTTGATAAATAGCGCACAGGAAAATCCTTTGTTTTTCGGCGCATCTTCTAATACAACGGTTAACTCTTCGCAATTTTTCTTGGGTCCGATAGGAACCGAAATGAACGCTAGTTTTATACCAAGTTTGTCCAATCTTTCTTCCCAGCTGGCCGCAGTAGGCCAAGAACAGCTGGCTGGAAAGCTGACCTATATTGCAGCCGCGGCGGCTACCTCGACGGCGGGGCCAACACCTGGATACTACGTATTAGTGATGCCGGACAACAATTATGACTTAGTCCCAATACCAGTTAATTCAGCTGCAGGCAGTTTAACTGAAAACGGCAAACCGACAATGGTGTACGTGGGCGCACAGGGCTGCCCATACTGTGCCCAGGAAAGATACGTGATGGCAATCGCATTGAGCCGATTCGGAAACTTTACAGAATTATTCTACGATAGATCCGCTACGAATGACGGCAATATACCGACATTCACTTTTAATTTTTCTGCTTCGACATTCGCATCTGCGATGGCGTTGCCTGCTATAATAGGGAACAGCGGCCCGGCTGCGCCGGGTGGCGATAGACAACCCACAGGATTCTTTATCGGCGATCACTATTCTTCGCCTTACATAAACTTTTTATCTTTTGACCAAGCCGGCAGTTCTTACTTTGTCAACTCCGCGGCGTTATCCTCTTACCTACCGAGTAATTTCACTGGGCCAGCGACTGCGGGCTTTGGAATAACCAATTTTCCGGATTATCCTGCATACGGGGTGCCATTTTTTGATGTGAACAACCAATATGTCTTTGATGGGGCGACCCTTAATCCAAATATAGTTTTTGGTGACCTTGGTGCGTTTACCTCCCAAAGCAATATGACTGCTTCATTGCAGACCCCTTCAAAAGATTCATTTGGAGAAACGGCTCTGGGCGCGGCAAACATACTTACAGCAGATATATGCATAGTGATAAAAAATGCTGCGCCGGTCTGCAGCTTGGCTTACATCTCCGCCTTAGAAAATGTAGTAAAGACCCCACCGCCTACGGTGGCTTCCTCATCTAGTCCATTTCCATGGCTTTATGTTTATGTAGGGATAGCAGCAGCCGCGGCAATCGTAGCATTCTTGTTTTTATCCTCGAGAAAGTCGGCTAAAAAAGCTACTCCTCCAGCCGGCGAGTTGGTCCAGGAACTTAAAAACTTAAGAGAAGAGATAGAACACCTTAAACAAACCGAGAATAAAGTCACGGAAACCGAAAGAAAGGAAGAAAAGTTAGAGCGCGTTGAACGGGCAGAAATCAAAAAGTTGGAAAAAGACGAGTCAGAAACTGAAAGCGAAGTCGAAAGGCTGAAAAGAGAGAATGAAGAACTGAGGAGAAAACTAGACAATTCTAACGACAGATAGGAAACCGCGTCTATATCACTTCTTTAAGCCCCAGTATTTAAACTTGGGAAATTTAATAATATTATGACAGACAATACGGCCGTTTTGTATAAGCAGATATTAGATGCATCATACAATATATATGTTGATGTAAACGGCATAAACGCAGCCATGGCAAGAGCAAGTTCTATAATGGGTCTACAGCAAAAACCAGCACCTACTCTCCCGTCTAAAACCGAAGAGATCGTTAAACAAACCGAGCCATCGGCGCCGGCGAGACCAGCCGTTCAATCAGAGCCAAAAAAAGAGGAGACTCCGGCAAAAAGAACCCAAGAATATCATCCTATAGGGCGGGAACGCGATATACAAATAGAAATGCAGCCTGGCGCAGCAGGGCTCAAAGAGAAAAAAGCGGAGGGACCGAAACTGTCGATCAATGCCAAACCGTTCAAACCGCAAAAGCTTCCAGAAGTAGAAATGCAAAAAGTAGAACTACCCAGGGTCGTATCGCCGGCAAAAACAGAAACGGAAGAACAAAAGGCAGCGAGGATAGCAGAGATGGAAAAAATCGTCATAGCCGGGCCTAAGATCCAAACCCCCGTGACGAGTATCAACATGGAAAACGTCCCACAGATAAGTATTGTAAGAAGCAACGAAAATCTGGTTTCCAGCCTGCTTAATCTGGTAAAATCTAAAGGCTCGATAACAATATCGGATGCCGCTTCTCAATTACATGCTAGCAGGGCGCTTGTAGAGAGATGGGCAAAGATATTAAGCCAAAGCTCGCTATTAAGAATAAAATACCAGATGATTGGGGACACAGTAATGGAGGCATGATTATGGCGGGGAGAAAATTGCAAACACTTGATGGAGATGGAAAAGCTAACAGGATTAAATCAGGCATAGACGGCTTGGACGAAGCCCTAAAAGGCGGCATACCCGTCGGGGATATAACGCTTATAACAGGAACACCCGGATCAGGCAAAACTACCTTTTGCATGCAGGTATTATCGTACGGCGCTAAAAATGATGAGATAGGAGTATATTTTACACTCGAAGAAAGCGCAGAAGACATAATCGAACAGTTCCAGACATTTGACCCGAGCATAAAACAGTCTATAAGCGAAGGCAAGTTAAAAGTTATGCAGATACCTCTAACCGATTACGAGTCTTTTAAACAAATAATCACTTCCGAGATAGAGGCGACTGGCGCAACAAGGGTAGTCATAGATTCGGTGACTTATTTCCAGATGTTCTTTTCTGACATAATGTCGATAAGAAAGGCGATAATAGAAGTTTCAACGATACTGAAAAATGAAGGTTGTGCAGGATTTTTAGTAGGAGAAGTCTCGTATGGAGAGAATAAACTTTCTACATTTGGTGTAGAAGAATTTGCGACAGACGGCGTTATAGCGCTTTATCTAGTCCAGAAAAACGACACATTTCTCAGGGCATTGAGGATAGTAAAGATGAGAAATACAAATCATCTTACTAAGTTATGTCCAATCGATATAACTGACAAGGGAATAGTCGTATATCCTAATGCGGAACTATTCGCAGAAGTATAGATATGGCTCTTTGGATAGAAAAATATAGGCCGACTTCTTTTGATGAAATAATCGGACAGAAGGATAGCGTAGAGAAGCTAAAGGCCATGGTCAAGAACGGCGACATACAGCACATGATACTTTCTGGTCCGCCGGGCGTTGGGAAGACGACCTCGTCCGTAGTTTTAGCGAAAGCCGTTTTTGGTAATGTGTGGACGCAAAATTTTATGGAGCTAAACGCTTCGGATGATAGGAAACTTAGCGTAATACAGGGAAAAGTAAAGGAGTTTGCAAGGTCAAGGCCAATCGATGCGCCATTCAAAATGATACTTTTCGATGAAGCGGATTCTCTGACCCAAGAAGCACAGCAGGCACTTAGAAGGATGATGGAGGAATACAGTTCTACCTGTAGATTCGTTTTTAGCGTTAATTACCAAAGTAACATAATCGAACCACTCCAGTCTAGATGCGCGATTCTTAGATTTCAGCCGCTATCAAAAACAGATGTTTATGAATTTATAGACCGAGTGGCAAAAAACGAGGGCCTTACCATGGATAATGAAGCTAAGGAAGCCTTAGAATATGTTTCGAAGGGCGACTTGAGGGCGCTGACAAACGTAATGCAATCCCTATCCAATATTTCAAAGAAAATAACTAGCATGGCGGTATATGCAAACGCCGGGATCCTGGATAGCGGCAAAATAAAGCAAGGTCTAAAATTAGCCCTTAGTGGGGATTATGTTAAATCAAGAGAGACATTTGAGACAATTTTAGAGTCCGGTATAAACATGAAAGAAGTAATCTCTGAGGTCTTTGATATTTTGTCTAGTTCGGACGACCTAGTCGATAAAAAATCGAAGAATTATGTAATAGAGAAGCTTGCGGAAACCGATTACCGCATAGTCGAAGGCGCGACTCCGTACATACAATTTCAATCGTTTCTTGCCTTTTTGTCGTCATTGAAAGGATGATATGCTAAAAGAACCGGAACCAAGACTAGAAGAGTTTATAGAGAATTATCCCGGTAAAATAAGAGGAAACTTCGTTTCGCTTTTTGAGAAGGGCGCGAATAAGTTTATCTTCGATGGCCCCTCTGGTTCAGGTAAAAGCTTTCTTGCAAAAGCTTTCGCGCAATCAGGTAAAATGACGGTAGAAACCATAAACCTTTACATGCTCGATAATGTAGAAGATTCGGATAAGGCGCCCCTAATTTTTAATATGATCTACAATTCGGCAAAATCCAATTCACTTTTTGATCAGGGAAAGAAACTGCTTTTTATAGAAGACATAGACAAACTGATGTCTGTAGACCCCGGGATTCTTAAAAAACTCAGGGAAATAAAAAGTACAATACTAATATTTGAGTCAAGAAACGGAGAAGTCTTCCGCGCAAAGAACAAACAGTATGTCAATGGATATGAAATAATAAGATTTTACAAACTTAACGAGAGGGCTCTTAAAGCATTTGCGTATCGGGTACTTTCTCTGAACAGGAAACAATTGCCAGAAGATACTATAAATAAAATAGTTAGAAACGCCAGGGGCAACCTCTCAAGCGTTTTTACGGACCTTAACTTGGCGGTCACACTCGGAAAGGATTCGTATATATCGCCCAGGAATTCTGAGGACTCCATATTTGAACAACTTAATTCCGTTTTTTCTGGTAATGTCGATGGTGTAAATTCTAGGTTTTATTCTGACATGGAAGCAAAGAATTTCGAGATCTGGATAGCGGACAAAGCGCCGAAGATATTCACAAGGAAAAATATATACAGCACATTTGAGATGCTATCGTTCGCGGATATTTTACTAAGAAAGATAAGAAAGCAAAACTGGGCTCTATTGAGATACGTTCAATCGATACTTTTTAGCGGGGTAGCCTCTGTAGCTTTGGACAGACCGCCCAATATAACTTATTTTGCTCCGAATTGGAGCCTTTACTATAATTAGGTACCGGGTTCCAAAGCCATAATTTTAGTAGCTATCTATAGCAGATGGATACGCCAGTTTATCAATTTTAATCTATTTTCTTAAGTAAATATCTAAGCATGTCCTTGTTAGATATGGTGCAACTTCACCCGCCGCACAGTCTTCAATTCTCAAAACCTTGACGTGACTCGGGATAATCGCCATAAGATCCTTAATAGCGATTTTAACGCCACTTGCGTAGCCTTCCTTTGCATTAACAAAACAGTAGTAATGTATTACAGACGTTTCCTTACAAGCTTTTATAGCCGCCAATAAAAACGCTTTAGAATTTAAAGGAAAATTCATAATTACCCTATCAAATATTTCGTTTAATTTTGGAACGACTTTCTTAGAATCCCCAACAAAAACTTTTACGTTCTCGAGTTTATTTAGCCGTAAATTTAATTTTAATAGTCTTATAGCTTCCGGGTTTATGTCGATTGCATAGACTTTTTTTGCTCTCTTTGCTATTTGTACACTGTACGGACCTACGCCGCAAAACATATCCAACACGATTTCTTTCGGCTTAACAAGTTTTGATATCCTTAAACGTTCTGAGCAAAGTCTTGGCGTAAAGAATACTTTTTTAACGTCTACATAAAAAGAACAACCATTTTCCTTGTGGATTACCAATGGACTTTTGCCTCCGCACACCCAAACCAGCCTTTGTACCCTTTCAATCCCTTCTATTTTTCCGATCTTTTTGAAAACGCCACGGATATGTTTATTTTTCTTTATTATCGAATTAGCCAGGCGTCTTACATCGGCAGCATTGAGATTTTTAGGGGGCTTTATTATGGCCAGGTCCCCTATAGTGTCAAAACCACCGCGCGGCTCTTTTGAACCGTCAACTCTGCTGCTTTTTACGATGTCCTTTGGCATATCCCGCATTTTTAGTCATTAAAGTATGTTTATTGATGGTTTACCCGGCAAAGATTTCTCTTCTTTAGCATGTCGTTCGATAACCACTTCGCATTTGAATGCTCTTTTGAGATGTTCTCTTGCCTGCGAGAAAATGTTGTTCTCAAGCGCTTCTTCAAGTTGCATTTCTGGTAGTTTGTTAGGGTTTTTAAGTAATTTATCAAGCAGCTTGCTATTAATTCGTAAAGCCTTTCTTATTTCTATTATATTTTTTGTCTTTTCGGCTTGTAATACCACCTTATTGTAGACATCGAAGTTTTCTTTATTTGAAATCCCAATTTCTATCTTTTGTGGTTGGCGTTTTATAATCTTTATAACGTTTTTTATATCGTCGATAGTATTAAGTAAAACTCTGACTTCGTTCTCAACCAAAGTATCGATTTCATCTGGATTAAAAATCGGCCAAGCAGAGCCTTCCAATAAATTCTCGACACCAAAAGAACGGTTCAGTTCTTCCGTTATGTGCGGAAACACGGGGTGGTTTAACTTAATGAAAGTCGATAAGAACCTTTGTATCGTGTTTCTATTTTCCCCGCCCAGGTCAAAGTAAAGTTTTATCTCGTTATAAATCCCAAAAAACATCGCAGCCAGAGCACTGCCGTAACGAAAGTTCTCGAGGCTTTCTGTCGCGTCTCTTATTGTGCGGTTTATTTTGGATATCAGATAAGCATCTATTAATTTACTTTCTCCTTTTAGGTTTTTGTACGTTTGTAGGATTTCGTATATGAAACCTATTCTTTGGTCAAACGCATTTATCGTAGCTGGGTCCCACTCCACATCGTCCATTCCATTACCCGCTGCCGCGATCATCCTTAACTGGTCTGCACTATAAGTTTCAAGTCCACGTTTAATGGTCAGGGTAGCCCCCTTTGATTTTGAAAGTTTCTCACCGCTAACAGTAAGCCAGCCATTTATTTGTATTCCTCTCGGCCAATTATTCTCCCCAAAAATTGCGGCATGGTTCATCAAAAAGAATATGAAATGATTTTGCAATAGCTCTTTAGCGCTCACTCGCATGTCCAGTGGGTACCAATATTCAAATTCTTTTTTTAGAGGATCCAATGCGGCCCCTTCATTTTTTGGCTTCTCCTTGCCGTCTAGAAATATGTAGTCAAAGGCGCTATCCATAAGCGAGTTCAAATCTACTTGCTCAATCTTATGCGCTATCGTATAATAAGCCATGTATATGGTCGAATCGCTAAGCGGCTCTATTATCCATTCTTTGTCCCATGGTAGGGGCGTCCCAAGTCCGCCTTTTCTTGCTGCGGCTTTATCGTCAAGCCAGTCCAATGTATTGAGTAATTGCAGTCTAACCTCTTCTGGATATACTTTCATCTTTTCGATAAGTCTTCTCGTTTTGTCTTTCCAAGCCTTATCAGAATATCTTATGAACCACTGCTTTTCTAGTATTTTTACTATCCCTTCTGCGCCACAACGACATACGACTCTTCCCGTAAGTCCATAAATTTCTGCGTAAGCGCCTCGTTCTTTTAAGGCCGTACATATAGGTCCATCGACTTCCTTTACTGCGATACCGGCGAATTCACCAGAGTTTGAATTCATAACTCCATGGTTGAATTCTTTTTTATATACAATTTTGGTGGCGTCTTTAAGCCCGGCCAAAGTTTCGCCAAATCTTTTTATCGAATCCTCTACGATGGCATTTTCATCTTGTACGTCTATGACTTTTTTAGGCTTTATGTTTTGCCCGCTCTTGATCAGCTTGTTTACGCCATAGAAGTCCAACGGCGCGTGCATAGGTACGCTCATTACGACCCCAGTCCCGATCTTGGTGTCTACAAATTCTGCGGGTTCTATGGGCAATTTTTCTCCGGTGAGCGGGTTAATGACGTCTTTCTTTAGGAAGTCCTTTATTTTCACAGGCTCAAGTTTTCCTATTGCATTAAATTGATTGGTAAGTTTATTTTCAGCGTCTTTTGATATTATCCAACGTTCTGCGCCAACTTTTACAGCGGAGTATTCTTCGTCGGGGTTTATCCACAAGTTTGTTGCGCCAAATATGGTTTCTGGTCTCAACGTAGCGGCTGGGAATACGAAGTCACCGTGCCTAAATTTTATAATCGTAAATTTCTGCGGTGATTCTCCTTCCCCTTCTGCACGGTCATGGTCGCCGAGCGGAGTGACTTCTTTCGGGCACCACACAACAGGATGTTTTCCTTCTGTTATTAGACCCAGTGCCCTAAGTTTGTTAAATTGCCAACTAATAAATCGGGAAAAATAAGGATTGAGCGACGTAGTTATAAATTTCCTTCGCCAATCTATCGACATGCCTATATTATCGAAGTCTTCCCTGAAACTTGTCGTAAAATACTCTGCAAGCGCCTTTGGGTCTTCAGCAAATCTTTTAAGATCGGCTTCGCTTACGCCCTGCTTTCTGAAAGCTTCTATCGTCTTTGGGTCCCCGTCTTTCACTTTTTGTGCCGCCCCCATAATCGGGCCGCCGGTAAAATGAAAGGCCTGTGGAAACAGGACGTTGTACCCTTGCATCCTCATAAATCTTGCGTATATGTCTGCTCTAGTCCAAGTATACATGTGTCCCAGATGCATAGAACCACTTGGATATGGAAAAGGCACGGTTATGAAAAACTTCTTTTTAGAAGTGTTTACACTTGGTTCAAATATCGCTTCTTTACGCCACTTGTCTTGCCATCTTTTTGTAACCTCTTTTGAATTTAAATCCATAATAAAAAGGATACAGTTTGTTTAATAAAAGTCTATTTTATTTAGATCTCTACCCAGCGGCTCTTTTTTATGGCTATAAAAAGGAACACGATAGCTACGGCAGCTAAGACTATCCAATCTGTTATCAAACTGCTAGTAGAGAGACTTACAAAGCCGGCTGCGTTCTGAGCGATCTGTGCCGCGAATGTCGTAGGCGACAGATAAGCCAAATAACGGTAAGGTAGTGGGATATAAGTTATAAGGTAATAGACCGGAGGCAATGCGGATAAAAGCATAGATAACATCCCGCTGAATGCAAAGCTTTGTATCACGTCCGCGGTCAGCGTTGAGAAAAAGAATCCGAGCGCCACAGCAACTATAAACATCAATAGCATAGCCCCCGCTATTGCAAGTATACCCAATAATGTCAAGTGCAAGAATAATGCAGAAAGTATTATAAGTAAGATCAGCGCGGGCAGTGCATAGATGATTTCCGACATCGCCATGCCGATCAAGTATACGGATGCGCTAGTCGGAGAACCGACCACCATTTCCTGCAGTTTCATGTCATTTTTAAGATGTGAAAGGTCCCCTTGTAAGCCAAGACCATTTAAGACCATCGTCATTATAAGAGCACCCTCTATAGCTACCCCGAGGAGTGCACCCCGGCTTATAAAAGTTATGACTATAAGAAAAGAGAAAGGAGTAAGCAAGGTATTTACCAGCATTATGGGCATGTTCTTCATCGCATACAATGCATTTACGAGTACCGACGCAAAAACTTGACTACCGATATTCCGGCCCATCGTTCCTTTCCTCCTCGTTTACGCTTTTCTTTACAAAGTAATAAAATATGTCTTCTAGTGATACTGGATTAGATGAGAACCTAGTTTTCGTTTTTATTAAATGTCCGCCAAGTCTTCTTGCTTCTTCCTCCGTCGTGAATATTTGTGTGTAACCGTCGCGCCCTTTTACGACACGGCCTCTTTTAACGTTTGCCTTACCTGTCTTTCCCAGGATCTTTACACTGTATGGGTAACCCATTTTTTTCCTTAGTTCCTGTAAAGTGCCGACCGACAAGAGCTTTCCATTTTCGAGTATGCCGATCTTATCAGCCAGAAATTCTGCCTCTTCAAGGTAGTGGGTCGTAAGGAATATGAAACGCGTCTTTTTTAATTTTAAAAGCAGATCCCATAACTCACCTCTGGAGATGGGATCAAGACCGGTCGTAGGTTCATCTAAGAATATTATATCTGCATCAGAAGCTATGACAGTGGCTACTAACACCTTTCTTTTAGTCCCACCGGAAAGTCTTTGGTTTAGCTTGTTTGAAAACTTAGATATCCCTAATAACTTTAAAGCCTCGTCTGCGCGTCTTCGCGCTTCTCCATAATTAAATCCCCGCCACATCAGATAGGAAGTTACGGTCTCCTTTGGCGTCATCCAGGCTACAGGCCTAGCTTCCTGCGGGACTACTGCTATCCTTTCTCTTATTTCTTTTGCGGTTTTAACTACATCAACTCCGTCTATCGTAGCAGAACCGGAAGTAGGTAAAAGCGTCGTGGAAAGGACTCTAAAAAGCGTCGTTTTCCCGGCACCATTTCTACCTATAAGCGAGAAGATACCGCGCATGTTTAGGGATAAATCGACTTTGTCTAAGGCAAGGCTCTCCTTTCCATACCTCTTTGACAATTTTTTGCAAACTATAGAGGTCATCCAATATTCAGTTATTAAAAGGATATAAGCCTAAATTTGTAAGGAATATTTATGGTCGCAGAGAAACTGAAATACAAGAAGACCGATAACCTAATAGAGTGGTACAATGACGTTCTAATAAAGGCAGAATTAGTGGATTTTTCGGAAGTAAAAGGTTTTGCAGTTTACAGACCATGTGGTTATTCTATGTGGGAATCCGCCCAAAGATATCTAGACCCAAAATTTAAATCCATTGGCGTTGAGAATACATATTTCCCGTTATTGATACCGGAAAAGATACTAAACAAAGAGAAGAAGCACGTTGAAGGTTTTTCGCCGGAAGTAGCTTGGGTCACTATGGGCGGCGATAGAGAACTAGACGAGAAGCTAGCGATAAGACCTACCTCGGAAACCATAATGTATGATAGCTATTCCAAATGGGTAAAAAGCTATAGAGACCTACCACTTTTGCTTAACCAATGGAATACGATGGTACGATGGGAAACAAAGGAAACCAGATTTCTGCTCCGGGGCCGTGAGAATCTATGGCAGGAAGGCCATTGCGCGTTTACTTCTGCAAAGGACGCCGAGAAAAATGCCCTTGAAGCGTTAGGATTTTACAGAGACTTCATGGAGCAAGTACTTGCAGTCCCCGCCTTGATTGGAAGAAAAAGCGAAAAAGAAAAGTTCGCTGGCGCTTTTAGAACTTATACCGTGGAGGCGGCGCTTTCAAATAACTTTACTTCTCAAGCCGCGACATCGCATGATTTAGGGCAGAATTTTTCTAAGGCTTTTGAGATAAGATTTTTAGATGATAAGAATTCTTGGGAGTATGCATACCAAACTTCATGGGGCATGTCCATGAGATCTATAGGCGTGATGGTGCTGGTGCACGGAGATGATAACGGTCTTATACTCCCCCCCAAGATCGCGCCGATACAAGTGGTTGTGATACCTATATTGAAAGGCATTGCGGTGGATAAAGACATATTAGCATATGCAAAAAAAGTTGAAACGAAGTTAAGCACTATCGGAATACGTTCGAAATTAGATGCAAGAGACACATATTCAGCGGGATGGAAGTTCAACGAATATGATATGAAAGGCGTGCCAATAAAAATAGAATTAGGGGAGAGAGAAGTAGCTGCAAATTCCCTGTCTGTGAAAGTAAGATTTGGCGGAGAGAGATACTCGATCAAATTAGGCGAAATCAATCAGATAGCTCAGAAATTAGAAGAAATACAGGAGAATATGTTCGATAATGCAAAGAAGGACATGACATCAAGGATAAAAGTAGAAAAGGATAAGGAACGCTTTATTTCCGAATTAACGAATGCAAAGGCGATACTAAAATCCGCCTGGTGCGGGAAGGAAGAGTGTGAAGACAAAATAAAAGAAATCACCGGTGCGACTTCAAGGTTAATCCCGCTTGAAAAAGAGGAGCTAATCGACAAAAAATGTGTATTTTGCGGAGATAAGGCGAACTTTAACGCCTATTTCGCGCAATCTTATTGAGCATGGACGCAGTAGAATATTACAGCTCTATAGCCCCGAGTTACGAGGCACTTTACAAAGAGGAGCAGCTCGAAAAGATAAAACGGATAGTCTCCTTAGTCCCGCACACTAAGAGCTCTAAAGTACTGGACATAGGTGCTGGGACAGGACTTTTAGAAGAGAACCTGCGGGAATGCAAAATAATCGCACTTGAACCCTCGGAAATGGCAGATTTTCTCGAGGCCAAGAAGCTTCCAAATGTTAAAGTTTTAAGATTAAAAGTGTCGCAGTTCAAGTCAGATGAAAAATTTGATCTTGTTTTTTGCATAACAGTATTGCAAGACCTAGCTAAGGCAGAACGAGAACGCTGCATAAAATCGGCTTTTGCTTTTTGTAAGCACGGCGGGAGAATCGTCATCTCGGTTTTGGAAGCTTCAAAAATAGATCTGGGTTATCTAAAACCAATCTTAACAGAAAAGGTTGCAAATGATAAAGTCTACGTTTTTGGCTGAGACCGGAAAGCTTTAAATTGAGAGTTTACTTTAATCTATTATAAGACACGCTTAAATTGACGGAAATTAAGGGGGCCAACTATGACAGGAATAACAAAAGGCGAAAGACTAGATGCAAAATCTATTGTCGGTAAGACAGTAGTAGGTAAAAGTGGCAAGAAACTAGGCGTTGTAAACGATTTGGTCTATGAAGTTAGGACAGGAGAGATTGTGTATCTTACTATAAAAACTCCAACGACCTATGCAAACACCTTTCAATTTGAAAAGGATCCAAAAGGCTTTGACCAGGTTCCTTACAATTCTGTAATCTCGATAGGGGACTTTGTAGTAGTCGCAGAAGAAGACATAATATAAGCAGCTATAAGCAACGAAAAATTAAGAGATTTACCTACTTAGCAGAGTGCTCTATCATGTACTCTTCTATCTTTTTTGCTTTTGCTAATTTAGTTATATAACCCGCTATCTTATTTTTATTTGTCTTGCTGCCGGTTATAACCTCATTTAGGGCCGTCTTGTTTGCTTCGTAATTATCACTAAAATGATCTTTATATCGCCTTAGCACGTCCAGTGTTGACTGCCTTACAGCCTTTCCTCTTATTCTCCCCATCTTCTATTGGGGTTACTTTTTGGTATTTAAACGTTTACTACAGATAGTGTCGTCTTAAAATATTTTTATAAACAAAATGCCATCTTCTATGAATACACAAGAATGTTTATATGCTGCCTCAGTGGCTCAGTGGTAAAGCGTTTCCTTGGTAAGGAAAAGATCGCGAGTCCGATCCTCGCCTGAGGCTATCGAAACCAGTAGAGACAAAAGTGCCAATCGCACGTAAAATAACCGTAAACACTTTTGAGAAAACTGCTTGTTTCCAGATAACTTTTTGAAGCATGCCAATGAAGTTAAATAGAAAATCAGTAAAATCGCTTAAACTTTAGATTTCTAACCTAAGTACTACTAAGAAAATTAAGAAGTTTTTGACAGGGGCGGTGGTCAAGTGACATCTTCTAATGCCCTCGTCTTGTAAAGGACAGCATCGAACACCTTGGCAGAGAGGATCGGTCTATCGCCCTTTAGATTTAGCTCAAAAATTAGCAAGCCATTGATTAGGATCCAAAAGTTATACAGTACGATAGAAAGCATGAAATAAATGTATCGTATTATGTATTTTCTCGACGTAGTCTTACCTCTAAATGCGTACTTCTTTACTCTATAGCCAGTCTCAATCTGCCAACGTCTAGAGTAGAAATCAGCTATAGCCATCGCCATTTTATCATCGTCTAAACCCGTTTCTATATTGGTAAAGAAACCATATCTATGGCTGTCTTCTTTTATGACTATAAGATTTACACGAGCGCCGCCCATACTCTCGCCCTTTATCACAGCTACTGGATTTGGCTCAAGTAGTTTAGAATCGACAATCGCTTTGTTGCTCGATTTAGCGGGTATTATGAACTCTAGACCTTTAGACTTGAGAAAGTTTATGATCTCGGCGCCGAGGAAACCCCGGTCCATAAGGACACGCCATATCTTTATCTTGCTCAAAGCTCTTTCTATCAAGCGTTTCACAAGGTCTACCTGCGTGACCTGCTCGTCTTTTGATTTCAGTACAGGCAATGCGAGCAGCGTGAACCTGCATTCTTTGTCGACGATGTCCAGTGTGATGAACTTGAAGCACCTTAACGTCCCCCTTTCTGGCTTCTTGCCGACTATAAAGCCGCCCTCTATCTGCTTGCCGTAATAGAACCATTCGTGGCAGTCTATAGCCACGGTATGCTTAGTCCGTCTAGACAATAGACCAGACTTCTCAGCCATAGAGAAAGTTATGTCGAATATCCTTGTAAATACATCTGATACCTCCTCTAAACTATACTTCTTCAGGTAATAAAATAAAGTAGCTCCGACAGGCACTTTAGACTCCTTCAAAGTCCTAAGCACCTTTGAACCTTCTTTCGCGAAATCCTGTGAAAGGGAGATATGGATAAGTAGGTCAAGGAATTCTTCGTCTTTGTATATAGAATTGTATTTTGTATGGCTCTTAAGTTGCTTTAGCAAGGTCTTCTTTATCATCCTGCTTAATTCCCTTGTCTTATCTTGCGTATCCCTGTAAAGGGTAGACTTGCTAGCACGCTCTTTTTCTGTCCTTTGTCCGGCAGGCTCAAGGTCTAATAACATACCTTTCGTGTAAAGCGCATCTTCTATAGTCTTTGCCACAAGATTCACCAAAGCAGATTCTTCTTTAGTAAGGTTTTTTCTAAACAGGCCGAGCGTACGCCTGTCTGGTATCTTTACACCATTTTCTTCACCTTTGTAGAAACCCAAGTCCAAAGCTTCGTCTGGATGCGTCTTCAGATAGTCACTATTTTTATGTCAAAATTTATACGTTTAAGTCTGCTGAGTACTAGCACTTTAAGTAAGATGTCTTTAGAGAACTCATAGCGTTTTCTTATTGCGTCATCTAAAGTTAGATTGCGTAAGATTTTTGATAGAAGTTTTGGGTTTAGCTCAATCGCTTTGTAAATATTATTGGCGATTCTCTTTTCTTTACGAGTTGTTTTTATAAACATAATCTTTATAGTTAACTATTCTGTTAATAATATAATTAACTTATAAGTATTAATAGTTAACTATTCTATTAAATACTATGTTAACAGAAAAGCCGAGGGCAATAATTATTACCGTTCGCGATAGAAAAAGTAATAAAAGTAAAAGTATAACACTTTATGATACTAGTCTAGAAGAAATTTTCAAAAAAATTGAAGAGGTATTAAAATCTAAATGATTTAAATACCGCAAGGATAAAACTGATTATGGCCCTGTCTAATTCGAATGTACTCACAGCAGAAAAATACAAAATAGATACCAAAGAAATAGAAACAAAGGTGGACACAGAGAAAAATGTAAAAGTACTAGGAAATGATTTAACATTTCTTAATGTAAGAGAAAGCGAAAGAACAAAACACGTTCACAGGTTGCACCCTTACCTCGGAAAGTTCGTCCCGCAGTTAGTGGAAGTATTCCTAAATAAGTATTTTAAACCTGGTGACACGGTTGTAGACCCTTTTTGTGGTTCTGGAACTACATTAATAGAAGCGAACGCACTCGGAATCAATTCAATTGGTATCGAACTATCAGAATTTAATGCCTTAATAACACGGGTGAAAATAGATCAATACAATTATTTACAAGTTGAAAAAGAAATAAAAGATGCTATGTTAAAGGTAGACCAATTCTCTAAACAAATAAGAGCCAAAGACGCAAAACTTGCCGAAGCCGCCAATTTTGAGACTAATAGCGAATATTTGAATACGTGGTTTGCAAAATCCGCTTTACAAGAGATTTTATTTTATAAAAGTATAATCAAAAATTACAAATACAAAGATATATTGAAGGTTATCCTGTCTAGGGCAGCAAGATCTTCGCGCCTTATAACGCATTATGAATTAGCAAGACCAAAAGCCCCTATTACAAAAACTTATTGGTGCATAAAACATCGTAGGGAATGTAAGCCGACAGAAAATGCTACGCAATTTATTGATAGATATAGTTATGACACAATCTATCGCTTAAATCAATTCTCACGTATACGTACAAATACAAAAACTGAGATAATCCAAGGAGACTCTAGATTTGTAAAGCTTGATGGAAAGTTTGACGGTATATTTACTTCACCGCCATATGTAGGAGTGATAGACTATCATGATCAGCACCAATATGCATATGAACTATTTGACATGCAAAGATTGGATGAGAAGGAGATAGGCCCAGCTAAGCAAGGGCAGAGCAATGTCGCAAAAATAAAATATGTAGAAGACATCTCGGCGGTATTTAACAATATGAAAAATTACCTGAAGCCAGACGCTAAGATATTCATAGTCGCAAACGATAAATTTGGACTTTATCCAGAAATAGGGAGACGCTGCGGCTTTTATCTAATTGATACCTTTAATAGACCGGTATTAATGAGAACCGAAAGAACCGGAAAAGCATATTTTGAATCGATTTTCTATTTTAAATTAAAATCTTAAGTATAAGATTAGGACTTTCGCTAAGAAAGCTACGCTTATATAAGTTTATTCTTATAGGATTATATGGGATTAAGTAAAGAGCAACGTGCAGAAATAAGTTTGCTCCTGAAGACTAAAATCAAAGAAAAACTGGATGGCTATGAACGAGAATCTAAATACATGCCGTTCTTATCAAAATTAGTCCAAAATGATGAATTGGTCGCGGCGTATTCATTTATCCAGTCTCTAGCCACAACATTAGGGATGTCGATATACGAGAGCGTCGCCGTCATAATCGCAAAACCTACCTCTGAAGAAGCCAAAGACCACGTTAAGGTGAGTGGTACTTTAAATGGCGCACAAATATCACATATAGATAGGATTGTATCAGACCTACGCGATAGCAAGAGAAAGCTAAACCCAAGTAAAGAATCCAAAGAGATTTTAGCCATAAACAATCGTAAAGGCAAAGATGTAAAAAAGAACCGCGTTGCCGATTTTTATATGAAAAGGGGCGGCATAGAATATTATTTTGAAATAAAAACCGCCAAACCGAATATAGATGTTTTTACCGAATCAAAAATGAAATTGCTTCAATGGGTAGCTAGGAGACAAAAAAAGATAAGAGCGGTTTTAGCTCTACCATATAACCCTTACTACCCAGAACCATATTCAAGATTTACCGAGCAAGGGCTATTAAAACACAGTACTGAATTTATGATTGGTGGGGAATTTTGGGATTTTCTGGGCGGAAAGGAAACTTATAACGAGTTACTTCCGGTATTCGATGAAGTAGGAAAAGACGTCAAAGATTCGATACGTAATAAAATAGCCGATATCGCAAATAAAACTAAAATTTAGGCTGCGGACGCGGCTATTTTTTTCCTCCCTTTCTTCAAAACTGGCATTTCTTTTTCTTCTATGAGTTCTGTAGCTGTAACTCCGCTTTGTTCGGCGAGTATACTTTCAATCTCTGATGCTAGATTCGTATAAGCATTTTTTAATCTTTCCTCTATTTCTTTTCTCCGTTTCCACAAAGTTTGATGTGAAAATTCTTCGCCCTGTTGAAGACCATTAAGTTCTTCTGAAATTTTACTTAATTTTGATATTATCCCCAAAAATTCTTGGCTACGTATATATTCATACAATTTCGCTTCTTTTGTGTCGCGATCCGTATTACTTCCAGAAGTTCTATAAATATCTATAATCGCTTCACGAAGCTGTTTTGCTATATCAACAATAACAGAAGGCGCTGCTAAAAGCACTCCGTTCTTTTCGCCGTATACGCCATTTTTTATTTCTTTTGGCAAATTAGATGAGACTATTATAACATATTTTGTTTTATGTACAGATTTATACTTGTTTGCTTTTTGATAATCTGTTCTGCTTATATGCTCGGAGACTTTATTGTCGTAGACGATTGGGATTCCTATAATTTTACCATTTTTCATTCGTATGTGATGTATTATGTCGCCGACCGCTTTGCCTTTCTTCTTAGTAGTTAGTCTATCATCAGGAAATGCATCCGAAAGTTTAGAATAAAGATTCAATTCGCCAGCCTCTCCTTTTAATTCAGAAGACGATTGGGAAAGTTTATTTTGCAAATCTTCAGTCAATTCTTTAGCACGCTTAAGCTCCAACTCCCGTTCTGTGATTTTTTGTTCTAATTTTGCCGTTTCTTCTTTAGCCAGTTCCACCGCCCTTTTAGCAATTTCTTTTTGCACGTTTTTAAGATTTTCGTTCGATTTTTTTAGCTCACTTTCTTTATTTTTTAACTGCTGTTCGAAGTTTTCTTTTAGCTGCGCTTCGGAAGTTTTTTTAAGTGAATCGAAGTTAGCTAGTGTATCTTTTAATAGCTTTTCATAAAACTCTTTTGTTTGTTTTTGCGTAGACTCAAAGCCTTCTTTTAAGTTTTCATTGTTATGTTTTACGTCTTCGTCATGTTGTTTTTTTAGTGTTTCAAATTTCACTTTCCAGTCCTCCTCTGAGGTTTTTAACTGCTTTACAGTTTCCTTTTCTACTTCGTTCTTTAATTTTTCGTAAGCCTTTTTAAACTCTTCACCGGCTAATGGTTTTCCGCAGAGTGGGCATTTGTCGCTATCTAATCGCTTTTCTTTTTCCATAATGTATATAATTTTAATGGCTCTGTAGAAATCCTCTAAAGTAAGCACCTCCTTGATGATTATAAGAAATAAACGAAAAAGAGGTGCTTATGAAAAAGAGAAGGGAGTCTTACTATAAAAGATTTGCGTCCATCGTATCGGGCATAGCGCGGAGGGCGTTGTCGCCCTTCTCGAACAAGTTCTCCAAGAAGACGTACATGCAGCCACAGCTTGCTGCGTGCATCTGCTAGCTCGCTCTCCCTCGCGGATTCTGCTTTGAGAGTACCGGTTATCACCATTACGTCACCGCTTCTAGAAGCGACAGCGAATGATCCCTTGAATATACCGCCGCTTACACTGGCAAGGTAAAAAAAGAAGAATCGATAAACGGACTGACGTCGTTGCTTATAATGATGTGCGATACGCCACTTTCAAGGCTCTGAATATCCTTTCGACGCGTCTTCTAATCAAATTATTCATATATTTTCAAGCATCTGCATAATAAAAGCCAATAATTTCAATGCCGTACAAATAATGCGACTTATAGATATTGATTGCTACGGCAGGGTCGATGTTTATTGTAAGGCTTCTAAAGCAGACTTGGGGCGCCTCAGCGTTGGAAGTCCGCCCATTGGCCATTCGTGAAGTTCCACGGACCAGTTCCGCAGGAACCGGAAGAACCGGGCAGCAGACCGATGCGAAGCGTCGAGTTGTCTAGTAACTGCACTAAGATAACCGTGCTAGGCATAGTTTGACTCTGTAAAGATCCGAAACCGAAGGCGGTTTCATAACAGTAGACCTGGCCTGGTCGGACATGCTCGAAATCCAGATTCACAAGGCCAGAATTTTTAGGATCGAAGGAATATAGCCCGGATTGAAAGCCTAAGCTTGTCATCGAGTTTCCAATAGAAAATACTCCTATAGTAGTATTTATGTTGTTGTGGACAAGCGCTATTGTCCCACTTAGGTTGCCGCTGGCGAAATTCATCCCAAGTGGGAACCAATTGCCCTGTGCAGTCCCAGGAACGTCCTGGTTTATGCTACCGCAGATGGGTGGAGTAATCCGCTTCTCGCTACCAAGACCTAGTATTGAGTCGAGCCGGCTTGCAAGACTGGGCGTGAAATAGTTGATTGCGCACACATAATGTAAATTCATATTATCATAGTGAGATTGCACAGTGAATGCGAGTGGCGAGAGGCGATAGTCGACCGCAGCAAAGTCGAAAGAAGGGGGCGCGCCTAGAAATCCGCCCGCCGTTCCGATATACTGGCCGGCAGAGACTTTAACGTCCAAGTTTTTTACACATTGCGCTCTGCCAGTGAACGGATCTGTAGAACACTCGCTAAAAGGAGGGGTAAAAAGCGCACGGAGCGTAGGAGACAGACTGGTTACGTGGTCATAATATGCCAGGAACTGTCCGCATGAAGAAAAATATACTGTGTATTCGGTGTGCTGAGGATTCGCGTTGTTTGAACCAATCGAAACTATTGTGGTGTTGCCAGGAGCGAAGAGTGAAGTGTTTAGAGGCACCCCATTTTGCGAAACCCCGATTCCGAAGTAAAGGTGGTTGGCAGGAAATGTGTGCTGCGGCGGGTTTAGATTCCCTAGGGGGGTTATATTTGCAAGATTGGAAAAATTAGTCGGCAGTGTGGTGAAGAACTGAGTTTCATTACCGCAAGCAGGCAAGCTCGATAGAACGTTAACCGAACCGGCGCCACCCGACATGTAAATAAATACTACTGCGACGACGGCTATAACGACCGGTAAAGCCAAAACCAAGAATATCAGACGATGTCCGTTTACCACATCAAATTAGTTTACCTACCAAGTATTTAAATAGGATTACCGATGGATGGCGCCATTTTCTAAGAACGTTCAGGTCATCTAAAAACCGTTAATGAAGCGATTTAGTAGTACACTGACAACGAACCCCCGCCCTTAAAAATGCGACATTTTATGGGGCATCATTATACTCTAAAAACTGGGCCCGACAGGATTTGAACCTACGACACGCAGATTAGAAGTCTGCCGTTCTATCCAAGCTGAACTATAATCGCTTATGGCTTAGACTTTATAGAGTTGATTGGCATAATTTGACTTTACTCTCAACTGTTTATCCAGTAGAGACAAAAGTGCCAAAGGGATTCTAAATCGATTTATTTTGTCTCGGTAAACTTGTCAATTTTAAAACTAATTTTAAGTAAAATTTAAATCAAATTGTAGAAAAATCAGCGAAAAGAGTAAGTTTTAAGTTTTATAATCTAAGTACGACTAGAACAATTCACAAGGAGATTTTAATCTAGAAGTCAGGTAACATCTTCTATAGCCCTTGTCTTGTAAAGAACGGCATCGAATACCTTAGCAGAGAGGATAGGTTTATCGCCCTTTAGATTTAGCTCAATCGCTTTGTAAATATTGGTTGTAATCTTATATCTATTCTTTGCGGCCAATCTCAGCTCTTTCATAGTATATCCTTATGTAGTATATTATTACTAAGGTAAGATAGATATAAATACTTTACTTTACTAGTAATATACTATGTCGGAAATAAGTTTGACGATAAAGGGATATCAATGCGAACGCTGCCATCATAAATGGGCGCCAAGGGGCAAAGAATACCCGAAAGTATGTCCACGCTGTAAAAGTCCGTATTGGGATAAGCCAAAAAAGAATTAACTTTGGAAAACAGCCTCTTCTATGGAAATAGATGCACAAATGAGGAAGCGTAATACGATACCAAAACTTGGGCCGCCACCAAGACCTAAAAATCTTTCGATTTCAAATGTGATGAAGGCCAACAAAGCTAAGAACAGCAACTTAGAGAGGTCATTTCTTAAAATCCTTAAAGAAGACGGGATAAAAAATTATGCGCTCAATGTAAAAGATCTACCCGGGAGCCCAGACATCGTTTTGCCAGAAATGAAGACCGTGATATTTTTAAACGGTTGCTTTTGGCACCATTGTAAGGATTGTTATCCCAATCTACCTAAGACCCACACAGCCTTTTGGCGCCGTAAATTTGTAAGAAATGCTGAAAGAGACCTGCGAAAAGAACGACTTTTGAAGAGTTTAGGTTGGAAAGTCTTTGTGTTCTGGGAGCACGATATAAAAAGAAACCCTAATAAACTGGCCTTGAGAGTATTGAGATATGTCAAAAAATCTAGCCGGTCCGATAAAAGTCGAAGCTATACGCAGCGTAGACGAATTGGTAAAGAAAGCGAAATGGTTAGAGGGCAAGACGCTAAAGCAAGTCAGTGACACTATAAAAAGAAGTGACCTCAAGTCGAGAGTAAAGACGAAAGGCACGGTCGGCGAACTGATAGAAAAAGGCTTCTTTGGGATAAAAAAGAACAGCAAAGCAGAACCAGACATCCCTCGTTTATACGTAGAGCTGAAGACCTGTCCGTTGAAATATAACAAAAAAAGGACGCTCTTGTCGATAAAGGAACCTCTTTCATTGAATATAATAAATTATTCCAAAGAAGTAAAGTGTAAAAACCTTAAAGAATCGTCGTTATACAAGAAAAACAGACAGATTTTGTTCGTCTTCTACATCCACGATAAAAAGAAGAAGCGTTCCTTATACGTAATAAAATACGTGTTTCTTTGGAAAATCGACAGGAGAGTATTGAAAGAACTCGGGCCGGATTATGCTAAGATAATAGAAAAGATACGAAGCGGCAAAGCACATGAGATACACCAAGGCCAACATAGATACCTGACTCTTTGCCCAAAGCATGGTAGTGCGCATAAGTACACAAAACAACCCTACAGTAAAATCCCTGCAGAGATAAGAGCGTTCAGATTGAAAAATCATTATATGAATGCCATAGTCACTAGGTGCTTAGGCAAGACGTTAAAGAAAGAAGGGAACACCGAAGGATGGGACGCGGACTAATCAGTTTTTTTTAATATCGCATTGGCTAATGCAAGAGACAGTTTCACAGGTACTGAATTACCCACTAACTTATATTTTGTGGTCGGGTTGCTGCCGACGAACTTGTAATCCACGGGATAACACTGGAGAGACGCAGCTTCTCTTATAGTCGGCTTTCTATAAATCGTCTTTTTACCTACTTTCATCTCTATAACCATCGTCTCTCTAGAAGCATTGAACTGTGTGGCCATAACGGTCCTAGACGGCCTATCTAAATCGTCAGGAAATTTCATCTTCCCATAATAAGGGTGTTGAGTCTTCTGTCTTCTGTTCCTATCGGCTTCTTCTTCGCTCATTACGGAATGGTCCCCAAAGTGGTCTTCAAGCTCCGTCTCTTCGATTCTAGTCCCATATATCGGGTCTTTCACGAAATACTTCTCTCTGGGTTTGTTTAGTGGACTCGGGAAGGACTCTATCACATGTCGCATGGGCACCCATTTTTGGTAAGAGTTGCCCTCTAGAGTCGTGACTGGGTTTTCAGCGTGCGTCTGTGTAGGAGTCGGGTATACTCCAGACAACAGTCTTATACGTTTTTGTGGGGCGCCGAAATCTGCCGCGATGAACACTTGCCGTTTTGGTATAGTAAAGTATCCTTCTTTGTCTACCCCTAACTCTTTAAGTGTAAACTTGTCCGGCAACGTCTGTAAAAGTCTTGGGACGTTTTCCATTATCCACCATTTAGGTCTTAATTCGTGCACATAGTAAAGGAACCTTTTTACTAAGATGAGTCCTTTCTTGAAGTCGCCATGGCCCCCTTTTTTTGAGGCTGAGAATTCTGTACAAGGTGGTCCGCCGATGACGATGTCCGCTTTTGGCACGTTCGAAGCGTCTAGCTTCAATACGTCTGCCTTTATCGTTTCAGTATCTGGGTTATTCAACTTAAATGTCTCGACCGCGGGGCCCCAATTGTCCGCTGCGTATATCACATTAAAACCGAGCTGTCGGAATCCTTCGGAGAGCCCACCGGCCCCACAAAAGAAATCGACTACTGTTAATTTTTTACCCATATCTTATATTTAGCGCCGAAGTTTTAAATAGTTATCTAATGCATAATTATTACTTTATTACATAAATAGCCCCGGTATTTAAATATTACTATACATACTTATTACATTATGGTAGAAGACTTATCTAGGACGACTATACTTATAGGCAAAAACCTTTGGAAGAAATTCAAGATAAAAGCTATAGAGGAAAGCCGTTCCGCTTCAGAACTATTATCATCTCTAATAAAAAAATACCTGGGCGAAAAATAATTATTAAACCGGATGCTGCGTTAAACTGTCCTTGCAAAGCTCAAATCGGATTAATATGGATAACATCACTATCCAGTAATAGTAAAGTATTAATATGTTGTGCGCGTATAATATTATACGGTGATATTAGCTAAGAGAAG
>JAKASS010000002.1 GCA_021818905.1 Nanobdellota archaeon | reverse complement strand
CAATACGATGGACGCAAATCTTTTATAGTAAGGACTCCCATTTTTATTCATAAGCACCTCTTTTTTTGTTTATTTACTATAATAATTAAAGAGGTGCTTACTTTAGAGGATTTCTACAGAGCCAAACAGAAGCAGAAATATCAAAGGAAACCTTTCAATCGCTTAAAAGCAAGGCCGTAAGCTCGCTAAGGAAGACTCGTTATATAATACCTCCAGATAATGAAAATAAAATAGAGCTAAACGTCTACAAAGACAATTTAAACGGCTTAAATGTCGCAGAGATAGAATTCGATTCCATGGGCGCAGCAGAAGTCTTAAAACAGAAAGACTGGTTCTCATTTGAAGTAACCTACGACAAACGATATTCTAATTATAGCCTAGCAGTCGATGGAAAACCGTCAGAAATCAAACTAAAAGATGGTATAAATCTCTCAAAAAATAAAATTGATTTAGCAATCGCATCTTCGAATAAACCTGTTGTAGTTTTAATCGCTGGCGGCTCAGGCTCTGGTAAAACGTCTTTCGCTAATGAACTAAAGGCAGAATTTGGGGAGAAGGCGATTATAATGTCTTTGGATGATTATTATTACGGTCCTAAGTATATAGATGAATTGTCTAAATCTGGAGCAAAGATAAACTTTGACCAGCCAGAATCAGTAGACTTAGACAGAGCCGCATCCGATTTAGAAAAGCTTTTGGCGGGGGGCAGCATAAATAAAACAATTTATGACTTTTCTGATGGGCCGTATAAGTATGAAACTATTGTACCACATGATATAATAATAGTAGAAGGCCTTTTTGCGTTAAATCAGAAATTGGAAAAATATGGCGATTTAAAAATATTCATAGACACGAGTAAACACGATCGGCTTATAAGAAAACTTCTCAGGGACTTAGAAAGGACAACTTGGCCGTCAACAAGAATATTAGGTTATACAATTGAAACTGTGGAGCCGATGTATGAAAAGTATGTAGAACCAACAAAAACTAATTCGGATCTAATAATAAATAGTAATTATAACCCGGAAATAGAATCAAAGCGTGCAAAAGTTTTAGATAGACAGGTTAAATTCAGGATATCAGGTGCTCAATTGGATTATCATGAAAAACTTAGAAAATTGGGCGCGGAGTTACTTTTTAAGACAAAGCAAACTGATACCTATTATAACGCAAGAATGGCGGATATAACTTGCAGAGATGAAATCGTAAGGATACGCAGAGAACCCAACAGGTTATTATGGACATACAAAGGACCAAAAAAACAAGGAGAATTATTTGAAAGAAGAAAGTTGGATATAGAAACCTATCCTAATGTCGAAGCCGGACTTTCACAAATCTACAGGGAACTAAAACAAATAAAAAAGACAAGGTTTACTTATCGCCTCAATGATTCAGTATTTGCTTTGGATTTTGGGGTGAAGGTGAAGAGCGGTGGCAAAACTTCTGAATTGGGCGATTTCTTAGAATTTAGACTTTCAAATTCGGATAATATCTTTTCTAATTTAAACAATCTAAAAACTGCTTTCGGTATTACCGGAGAGATGATAACAAGCTCTTATTTTGAGATTTGATACATATAAATAAAATGCTTTTAATCTTAAACTTAGGCGGGGATAGCGAAGTCTGGCCCAACGTGCAGGACTTAAGTCCTTGTTAGTCTTGTATTCGATGTAAGATAAGACATCCTGTGGCTTAGCGCCCTCGTGGGTTCAAATCCCACTCCCCGCAATTTGGTAAATGCGAGGATATCTAGCGCAGAAATCTTTGTCCAAGTTTGAATTTTGTGCTAAGCGGATACTTATATAAATTGAAAGTGACAATAAACTAAAATGGGGATAGACCAGGATTTTAATAAAAATAGGCAAAAAGCCGGTTCGCACAGCAATCACGATGTCTGGGGCCCGGTGGATGCACCTGCTAAATTAGGTATACATGGGACAATCGTGGCGGTTGACTGGGACATTTGTAACGCCGACGGCTCTTGCCTTTCCGCTTGCCCGGTCACCCTTTTTGACTGGAACGATACTCCGGGCAATTCGGTTTCCGAAAAGAAATCCGACCCAGCCAGGGAAAGTGATTGTATATTCTGCATGGCCTGCGTAAACGTTTGCCCAGTACAAGCCATAAAGGTAACCGCGCCTTGATAAGCTTGAAAATCAGACTTATAAGCAAGGCTTGAGAATAAATTATATGGACAAAGACGATGTATTCATCGGATTACCTTACATATTCAAAATGCAATACGAGGACATAAAACGCTACTCGCCAAAGCTCGAAGAGGCTTATAATAGGATAAAGAACGTGTCGGAGAGGACTTCCAAACGCGTAGAGGATCTTAAAGGGAACCTCGATAAGCTTAGCCAGGCGATAAACGGACTTTTCACGGATCTGAGTACAAGTAAACCACGCAACTTGGACAAAAAATAATAAATCCGACCAAACTTTCTTTATAAATTGGACAAGCGTCCAATATTTTATATAACGCAGGGGTAGCGAAGCGGTCAAACGTGTCGGCCTCAAGAGCCGATGGCTCAGGCCTTCGAGGGTTCGAATCCCTCTCCCTGCACTAAAACTATGGAAAAACACGCGCAGTTGCATAAGCTGATAGTAGAGAATTACACACGTGCCGTTAGAAAGGAATGGAAACGGCACGAGAAACACGATATAGAATACAAGACTACACTCTATCTATTGCAAAGATACCTACCTAAAACGGGTCTTATCCTAGATGCGGGAGGAGGACCTGGCAGGTACACGATTGAACTCGCAAAAAGAGGGTATAAAATCATTTTGTTAGATACCACACAAGCCAATTTAAACTTCGCAAAACGTAGGATACACCGTAAAGGAGTAGAAAACAATGTTCTAGACATTGTAAATGGCAGAATAGAAGATTTGTCAATGTTCGAAGACAAAAAATTTGATGCGGTCCTCTGTTTGGGCGGCCCATTATCTCATGTAATGGACGCAAAACTACGTAAAAAAGCAGTTTCTGAACTATTTCGAGTCGCTAAAGACAATGCGCCAATCTTTGTTTCGGTAATGAGTAGGATCGCTTCCATATGTAGATTGACTATAGATCCTAAATTCCAAAGAGAACTTGCAGCACCGTATTTTAAGAACTTTGTACTTAATGGAGACTATGAAGGAGGTTACGGATTTACGGCATTTCATGGTTTTCTGCAGGAGGAGTTTAGAGCATTGTTCCAGAAACAAAGGGCTAAAAATCTGCGGATATTCGCTTTAGAAGGTTTCTTTTATATCAGAGGTAAATCAACCGAGCAATTGCAAAAAAAGAAAAAATTATGGGATATAGCGTGGAAAACTTATCTTTCACTTTTGGAGCGACCAGATGTAGTTGGTGTAAGTGATCACTTTATCGCTATATCAAAGAAGTAGAAAAGTTTCTTATGTTTATTCAGAAGTGCTTGCCTGCAGCTATAAATTTATAGAATTGATATCATTAAAATGAAATTAACAACAAAACGACTAATTTTAAGGATACCAAAAACATCTGATTGGAAAGATATAAAAGAAGGGGTGGGCGATTTAGACGTCTCAAAGACATTGTCTGGGGCACCGTATCCTTACAATAAAAAAGATGCTTTAGCATGGATAAATAAAGTCAGGAAAAACTGGAAAATAAAACACTGCGATAATTTAGAATTTGTAATAGAGCTCAAATCTGAAAATAAAGTAATAGGAGCAACGGGCTTCGATAAAATAGACCGGGATCTTGGTTCTGCAGAAAGCGGTTCATGGATAGCTAAAAGATATTGGAGGCAGGGGTTTATCACTGAGGCGAAAACCGCAATTAATGATTGGGCATTTAATAAATTAAAATTTCAAAGGCTTGAATCAAGAGCATTTTTAACAAACACCGCTTCAAATGAAATGTCTAAAAAATACGGTTATAGGTTTGTTGGAACATTAAAGAGAGCTACTAAAGCAAAATCAACCGGCAAAATACACGACGTTAACATCTACGAGCTTCTAAAAGAGAATCGGAAGAAGAAATTTGTTTAATTTACTTTTGATTCTCCCGCAGTTTTGGTTATTGTTATAAGCCTATCAGCAATGTTCTTCATGGTGTCCTCGTGCGTTACTATGACTATCTGATTTATATCATTTATCCGGGTTATACACGTAGAAAGTGCATTTATATCCTCTTTATCTAATCCAGAAGTAGGTTCGTCCATCAGTAACGATTCGTTTTTACTTACGCCGCCTAAAAGCGAGGCGATAGAAGATAAAGCCATCCTATATGCGAGTGCAACAGACGTCTTTTCACCACCGGATAAGGTTTTTGCATCTAATATTTCATCGTTAGCAATTACCTTTACATTGTAATCATTATCAATTTCAGTAGCATAGTCACTTTCGTTTCTTATTTCAGCAAAACGCGCTTGGAAAAGCATTTTGAAGTCTTTTATGAACCGATTTCTTACGTATTCTCTTATGTCTCTTATATCTTTACGCAGGTTTTCCATTAAGATGAGAAACTTTTCTTTTTTATTAATAGCTTCTAGTATGGTTTTTCTCTTTTCTATACGCGTTTTAAACTCTTCAAGCTTGTGATGGTTTTCAGATATCTCAGAATTCCTAGTCTCCGTCCCGCTTTTTATCCCGGAGACCATCGAACTTAACTCTGATATAACGCCAGAAATGGATCGTGCCTCCGAATTCTTAGTTTCTAGAGACTTGACATCAAAGTCAAGCGCGCCTATTTTTTCTTCCGTTATACCTAATTCTTCTCGGTCTTTTTGTAATTCTAGACCAAGGTCTTTTAATTTTGACCGCGAAAGTGCTATCTCATCTATTTTAGTTTTTATAAGCTCAGTGTTAGTTATCTCATTATTTAGTCTATTTATCTCATTTTTTATTTTTGATGTTTCTTCTAATAGTTTATTATTTTCATTTCTTAGCGATTCCGTTTTTTTGTTTATCTCGGTTATATCTATTTTGTTTAATTCTAATTGGTAGGCTTTTAATTTTTCTTTATTAGATTCTATCTCTATAGATAATTTGTCATATTCTCTCTCCAGGTCTCTTTTTGTTTTGCCAAGCAGCGTCTTTTTTATTTCCGTTTCCATATCAGAAATGAGGTTTTCATATTTGTTAATTTTTGCGGCATATTCTCTCTCTAGGTGTTTACTGTCAGAGAAGCTCTCACCACAAGTCTGGCAAACATTCGTCTCTAAGGCCTTTACTTTTTCAGTTTTTAATTCTGATATAAAATTAACCATCTCCGCCACCCTTCCCGTTAATTCCTCTTTTGATAAGCCAGTCCATGATTTTTCTATCAGCCCTTTTAAAGCCGAAATTCCGACGGTTAAATTTTCGTTTATTTCACCCAGCGTCTTTATATTTTTACCAAGTTCAGCGATTTTATCTGATTCTGACTTTAGTTCGGACCCGCTTCGATATAGCGCTTCATAAGACAGCCTCTGTTTCACATTTATTTCATTTAGTAGAGTTTCGTTTTTTGTTTTAGCTTTCTTAAATTCTGATAGAACCAAATCGTCTACCTTTCTTATAGTACTCTCTTTGGTAGCGACCTCCGCTTCTAGAGAAGCGATGTTTTTATCCAATTTATTTATCGCATTTATATGCCCAGTCCTTTCTACGTTTAGCCTTATGCTTTGGTCTCGTAGGTCAGTATAAAATTTGATTTCTCCTTCTAGTCCGGTAAGTCTAACTTTATTGTTATTGATTTGATTATCTAACTCGACTACCTTTTTTGTCGCTTCTGAATTTAATGACTCTAGCTCTTTTATTCTGCTTTCTATTTTTATTAGTTCATTTTCGTCTATACTTAGTGTTGCTTCTATTCTGTTTATCTCGATTTCGTTTCTTATTTTGTCTATAACTTCTTTTAATCTGTCAAACGCATCTGCGTATTTGTTTAGCTGGAGTAATTGATCTATATACTGCTGTTTGTCTTGGCCGGTGTCAAATATCAAATCCTTCAATTCATCTTGTTTTATGTAAGTTATTGTCTCAAAAGTTTTTATCGGGTTTGAAGATTCTATCTTTAATAACTTTAACACGTAATTGTTTAAATCCATTGCGCGATTCTGCAAGTCTATTAACCTTCCGTCTTTTCTAATCTCATTTTGTTCGTCATCATTTCTTACGGTTTCTTTTACTTTTTTTAAGCCGCGTTTTATGTAGTATTCTGAACCGCCGTCACTAAACTTTAATGTGATAACCCCCTTTGTTGAACCGCGCCTAAGTAGTAACCTGCCTTCTTCCCTCCCTTCACCTATCTTTCCGAATAAGGCATATTGAACAGCCATCAGGATCGAAGATTTGCCGCTGCCGGTATTGCCGGTTATAATGTTTATGCCGTCTTCAAATGCTATTTCTGAATTCTTATGGCTTCGGATATTATCAAGTTTAAGCTCTTTTAATATCATATTTATCAAAAGTCTCCTCTGCTCTGCGCTTTATTAATTCCGGGTTGGTCTTGGTCGTAGTCAGGTCTATTAGCATCTTTGCAAGTGTAATCTCCTCTTCGCTGTATCCTCTACCCTTGAGGAATTCAGATTCTACGTTGTTTAACTCGTTATCTTTTATGTCGATTACATTATCATCGCTATCGAAGATTTTTGATGTGTTTATGCTGACATATGAATAGCCAGCATCGATGGCCTCCTTTTTAATGTGACTTACATTAAGTTCGCCTCTTTTGCCGAAAATTTTCCCGTCTATTTTTACGACCAATATTTTGCCTGTGTTTTTGCTAAGCTTTGAAAAGACTTCGCTTTCTATCTCGTTGGCAGTTTTCTGGTTTGCGTTTATTCTGATAATCTCCTTCTCTCTGGTCTTTAATAAGCAGTATTCTAATTTTTCTATTCCTTTTTCATCGTACTCTATCAAATAATATCCTCTGTTTGGATTGTCAACGATTTCCTTTTCATCGCAATATTCGGTTGAACCAGGGTATTGTATTACCCCCTTATCATAATTTATGTTATCTCTGCGCCCGTGCCAATGACCCGCAGCATAATACTCAAAACCTTTTGGTAAACTTTCGGTTTCAAGGTCTTTGAATTGTTCACCCAATGTGGAAATCGTGTGATGAAATACGAATATCCTTATCCATGCTTTATCATCCATCTTTACCCTTAGTCGCTTGAATATGTCGTTCTCTACTTTGCTTCTTTTCCCTCTTACACCGCATATGAACGCATTTCGATAAGTCTCTCCGCTTAGGTAAAAACCCGAATCCTCGTTTGATATGTAACGTACAGAATTTAGGTTTACTAGCAAACCGTTTCTATCAAATAGCTCGACTATGCTGTCCTCATCGCCCATGCCGACGTCGTGGGACCCCGGCACTATGAAAACTTTTATCCCAGCTTCCTTTAACCTGTTAAGCTGGTCAGTGACGAATAACAGTGCATTTAGGCTAGGATTTCCTTCATTGAAAAGGTCGCCGGAGTGTACAACAAAGTCTACATGTTCTTTTATCACAGCATCAACGACCTGTTTAAAGGAATTTTTGACATCGTCGTTCCTAGTGTCATTCTTATAAACATTGCCTATATGGGTATCACCAATGTGTATAAACTTCATAAATAACCTTTGAGCCCACCAAATTTAACCCTTTTTCATTTGAAAATACAAATAATATGACTGACAATGATACCTATAAGAATTATGTCAGCTAGTAATGATTGTGGAAGAAGAATTCTGTTTTGACGAGATGGTAAGGATATACGACACTGACGCGCAAGGGATAGTACATTACGCGGGTTATTACAGATTTTTCACCGATGCACTGGAACAATTTTCCTACGAACGCGCGGGCCGGCTATTTCCCGCCATAAACGACAACATCTGGTTCGTAGTCGTAGAATCTAACGCGAAATACTACAAATCCGCGAGAGAAGGAGACAAGATAAGGGTGGGCTTAGCTCCAAAGCTCATTTCCGAAAAAGCCATAAGATTCGATTTTTCTATAATAAGAGACGGAGACCTGCTCTGCGAGGGCTATATAACGCAGGTAGCAATCGATAAGAATGAATGGAAATCAGTGCCCATACCGAAAGATTTAATAAGTAAACTGATTCACAAAAAATCATGAAGGTCTTTATTTTCTAGGTTTCTTAATGTGGCCCAAGTGCCCCGGATGTTTTTTCTGTATTTTTCTTCCATGATAAGGCCATTCTCCTTTATGATCTTTAGAAACTTTACGGTGCGCGGGTCCGATGGATAGCCGCTTCCGAAATCATATCCAAGTTCCTTCTTTATTGCAGCTACTTCGCGTTCTCGTAAGGCTTTAGCCACTATCGAAGCCGCAGACACTTCAATGAAATTCTTGTCGGCATAATTTTCGACTACGAGTTCTTTGTTTGGGATCTTTTTAGTCATAAACGCCTTTATCTTTTTGGTATTTGAGCTTGGGCAGTCTATTATTACAGTTTCACCTGGCAGCTTATTTGCTATATCCGCCATCTTGTCAAGCTCAAGAAAATTAAGGTTTGTTCCGTCCTTGAATCTAGAATCTATCGATTCCGGGCTTATTTTTTCCGTCATGTAGCCAAGAGAATTTTCTACAACCAAACGTTCTAGCAAAAATATCTTCTTTTGGCTCAAAAGCTTCGAGTCTTTTACTCCGGCAGCTTTGAATTTTACAGCGGTTTCTGCGTCCAAACTAACGCCTGCCACGATTAGAGGCCCGATGACTGGGCCCCTCCCAGCTTCATCTATGCCTATCCTGTTCATTTTACCATCTCTGAAGGCTTCTTTGTCTCGTCTGCACGGAATCTTGCATGGCCAAATTGAATTATCATCTTGATCCCAAGTTTTTCGAGTCCTACTGGGACATCACATGCGCCGTATGTGCTTCCGCCCCATATGTAAACGGCGGCCCCAGAATTTTCTTTTATGAAGTCAGATATCTCGAGGGCGTGCATCTTAAAACCATCCGGTATCTGTATTGCGACTTTGTCGTATTTCTTTTCTTTTATGGCGTCGATTATATTATCAAAATCTATATCATACCTTTCTATAAGGTATTTTATGCCGTCATCTTTTGATGTATATTTCATATTATCTTGTTAATAAACTAATTTAATAAGATTTATTTGATTATATATATTGGCAGTAAGAGATTTAGCATGGGGGGGCAAGAAATAGGCGAGATATTAAAAATACTTAATAAAAAATACAAGATTAAAGCCGAAAAGGAGAGGCCATTTGAGGTACTTGTACATGGCATCCTTTCGACACGCACAAAGGATGAAACTACGTTTGCCGCCCAGTACAGACTTTTAAAGCTAGCAAACATTCCGAAAAAGCTTTCAAAGCTAGATGTTCGCACTATCCAAAAAACAATATATCCCGTTTCTTTTTACAAGACTAAATCAAAGCTTCTTAAGAAGGCAGCAGAAATGCTTTTAGCAGATTTCAACGGTAATGTTCCAAGCTCTAAAGAACAGCTATTAAAATTGCCAGGCGTAGGCCCAAAAGTCGCGAGCCTTGTGCAGGTATGGGGCTTTGGAATGCCATCCATACCAGTAGACACTCATGTCAATAGGATCTCGCAGAGGTTAGGTATAGTGCCTAAAAATAATAAACCGGAGAACACCCAAATTGTTCTGGAAAGTATACTGAAACCAGCTCAGAGAATGATAGCAAACCATGTTCTGGTTACATTTGGCCAAGGCATATGCCGGCCAATTGCACCACAGTGTTATCGATGCCCTATTTATTCGTATTGTAAATTCGAGAAAAAAGAATATTATAAGAATCGCATCGCGCAATAAATAAGAGTTATAAGCAATCTAGGTGATATTTAGTTATGGCGCCATCGATTTTTGATACAGATCCGGCTACTTCTATATTTTCAGGATTGTCTTATATAATAAAGCCACAAGTGTTGGCAGTTTTTATTGCGATGATACTTTCTGTTTTCTTAGTAACTTACGTTGGTTTGTATCTATATCTAAATTTGACGATAAATTCAAATGCAGCTTACACAAACATATATCCATCTTACGTAATACCGACAGCTTTAGGACTTGTACTCCTCGAGTTTTTCGTGTTCTTTTATCTACTTTCGTTAAGCCTAGAAGTAAAGAAAAGGTTAGAATTTAGAGCACCGGTGAACTTTAAAGACGCAGTTCTAACAGCTTTAATAAAATTCCCAAAATTTCTTATAGCTACCGTATGCCAATTGTTCTTGGCTTTAGGTGGTTTCGTACTGCTTATAATACCTGGTTTTTACTTTGGCGTAAAAAGTATCTTTTTTAATATAGAGACGCACAATGGCGGCGTAAATCTACAGACGGCACTTAAAGATTCATTTAGCACTACGAAAGGACGGTTCTTAAAAATACTTCCGATATTCCTTTTTTATCTAGTGGTCTTTTTACTTTTGCTTTATTTGGTCTTTAACACCAGGTTAGCTCTCTTAGACGTATACATCGGGGTTAGCATAATACTACCATTCTTTATGCTGGGTTACACGTTTAGCGCAGATAAGATGTACAAACTTTTAATGAAGCAGAATAACAATAGGATAAGCTCCCCGTTATTTCGTAGAATCATGGGTCAAAACGTCTAAAAATCCTCGATTAGATGTCGCCGCAAAATCATAACAAAACCGAAAGCTTTATATACTAAAAATATCACTTCTACTAATTGTAAATCTGTATAGAGGTTGCCTGCTTGGATATTGATGTTTTTACAAGTCGCCTGTCCCCCAAATATCGTATAATGAAAGTAGAAGAGGTAGACGCCGTTCTAAGCAAATTTAAGGTTATTACAAGGGACTTACCTAAAATCAAACTTACCGACCCCGCCGTAAAGAAATTAAATGCAAGCGAGGGAGATGTGTTGGAAATAACACGCAATAGTAAAACAGCCGGCGAAACGAAATATTATCGTTTTGTAGTTAAATAAATTTATGGACAAATCTGCAAGTGATAAGCTGCTGGAAGCAGCGATTAAGTCTAATAATGTAGCTGCGCACCACATTTCTTCTTTTGAATATTTTATAGAGCGTGGGCTGCAGAAAATAATAGACAGCGAATCCACAATCGAACCAGTTATAAAACCAACCGGAGTAGGAGAGTTTTTGATTAAGTTAGGCAAGATAACAGTAGGAAAGCCAGACATACTCGAAGCGGATAGCATTCTAAGACCAACTACGCCAATGGAAGCTAGAATAAGGGATCTGACTTATGATGCGCCCATAGTACTTTCGGTTTCTTACTTAGCAGACAAAAAGACTGTTGCAGAAGAAGAAGTCTTTATAGGGAGAATACCAATAGTCGTAAAATCCAAGTTTTGTAATCTTTATGGCTTATCTAGAGAAGATCTAGTAAAATTAAAGGAAGATCCTAATGATCCTGGGGGGTATTTCATAATAAACGGTACCGAAAGAATAATAATAACTACCGAGGACCTAGCGCCGAATAATCTTCTTATAGGAAAGGAGAGCCAGGAAGGTTTCCTTTATTCTGCGAAGATCTTTGCTGACGCAGATAATATAAAGGTGCCACATTCGATACAATTATCAAACAGTAATCTTTTATACATAACCTTTGGTAAATTAAAAAAAGTATTGGTAATGGTACTACTAAAGGCATTAGGATTTACTAATGAGAACGAATTAATAAAGAAAATATCCAAGGGCGATGAAGACATTGAAAATACTATAGACATAAATCTTGTAGCCTTCAACGTGGACAGCGAGAAAGAAGCACTGGACAGCATAGGCAAGTCGCTTCACTCTGTACACTCCGTGGAGACAGCAGAGTTGAATATAGACGCATTACTCTTCCCATTTTTAGGCCGAGATAAAGAATCCAGGCGGCTTAAGGGAGAATATTTGATTTATGTTATTTCTAGACTTCTTAATTGTGCTATATCAAAGAAAGAAGTAGACAAGGATCATTATTCAAATAAGAGACTACATGCTGAGAATTATAATCTCGATATGCTGTTCAGGTTTGTTTTTAAGCAGGTCCTCAATGATGCTAAATATAACTTTGAAAGGGGAATAAAGAAAGATAGGGTGCCAAGCCCTAAATATATATTTACTTCTGATCAACTAACTTCAAGGTTAAGATCTTCATTAGCTACAGGTCAGTGGGTAGGTGGTAGAGTAGGCATAACGCAACACCTAGATCGTAGAAGTTTCCCGTCAACCGTATCACATCTTAGAAAAGTAGAATCGTTGCTTACCTCTAATAGAGAGAATTACAGGGCGAGAGATTTGCACGGTACACATTTTGGAAGATTCTGTGCCGTAGAGACGCCAGAAGGTCCTAAGATAGGTCTTACGAAAAACATAGCATTACTTGCCAAGATATCTGAAGAGAATGTAGAGACTACCGATGTAGTCAAAAAATTGAAAGATTATGGAGTTAAACCGATATGACTTTTGTCTTTGTAAACGGTAGACTATCTGGCAGAACTGATGATGGGCCAAAACTCACAAAAGCACTTATAAACGATAGAAGAGAAGGGAATCTCCCAGTAAGTCTTAACGTAAGATACAGAGAAGAGACCGACAGTGTAATGATAAATACCGATGGTGGTAGACTTGTCAGAGCGTTGATAGTCGTAAAGAACGGCAAACCACTTGTAACAAAGGAAGACATAAACCTCTTAGAAGGAAATCATATAACTTGGGATACTCTTGTAAACACGGGTAAAATAGAATACTTGGATGCGGATGAGGAGGAAGATGCATACGTTGCGCTTAATGAAAGTGATTTGACTCCGCAGCATACACACCTAGAAATAACCCCACTATCGGTTTTTGGGACACAAGCGTCCCTTCTGCCTTTCATAAACCACAGTAACGCGCACAGAAACGTTACGGCAGTTAAAAGTGTACAGCAGGGTGTAGGGATATATTCTAATAATTATCTTATAAGGATGGATAACGACTCGATGATAGCAATCGATCAGCAACTGCCAATAGTAAAGACAAAGATGTATGATAATGAATCTTTTAAGAGCCACGTTTTTGGCCAGAATATAGTGGTTGCAGTAGTTTCTTATCTTGGCTACAATATGGACGACGCCATCATAATAAATAAATCGTCAGTTGACAGAGGATTATTTAGAGCAATGTTCTTCAGGCCGTACAAAATAGAAGAGACAAAATATATAGGCGGCCAGAGCGACGTTATAACAGTTCCGGATAAAGACGTAATAGGGTATAGATCTGAAGATGCTTACAAATTCCTTGATGAGGACGGCATAGCGTTCCCATCTGCAAAAGTCGAGAGCGGAGACGTACTTATAGGAAGAGTATCACCACCAAGATTCGTTTCTTCGATAGATAAGTTTAGGTTAGGCGTTCAAAAACAAGTTGAATCTTCAGTAGAGTGTAGAACGAGCGAGAGCGGCACTGTAGACAATGTATATTTAACTTCGACTGCAGACGGCAACAAGTACGTTTCACTTAAAGTAAGACAGGAACGAATAGTAGAAATAGGTGACAAGTTTGGCTCTAGAAGCGGACAGAAAGGAGTAGTCGGAATGCTTCTTGATGAGGAGGACATGCCATTTACTTATTCTGGCATAGTACCAGACTTAATATTTTCGCCATACTCTTTACCAACTCGTATGTCAATGGCTTACTTGCTAGAGCTTTTAGGCGCAAAAGTAGGCGCACTGGGCGGCAGATATGTCGATGGAACTCCATTTGCTGGCGAGGACGAAGAATCACTTAGGAAAGAACTTCATTCTTATGGTTTCAGAGAAAACGGCGTAGAGACGATGTACAACGGGATAACGGGCGAAGAAATGAAAACTAGAATTTTTGTCGGAGACATGGCCTATATACGATTGAAACACTTTGTATCAAATAAAATACAGTTTAGAGCCAGAGGGCCTATTCAGCTTCTTACAAGACAGCCTACAGAGGGTAAATCAAAGAGCGGCGGATTAAGGCTGGGTGAGATGGAGAAAGACTGTTTTGTAGCTTATGGCGCAGCGATGTCATTGAAAGAGCGGTTCGACTCGGACAAGATATCTATACCCATATGTGCGAAGTGCGGCATGATAGCTGTTTATAACGTTAGAAAGAAAACCGGTTACTGTCAACTAGATGGAGAAGATGCACCGATAAAATTAATCGAAGTCTCAGCATCATTTAAGATATTACTAGACGAATTAAAATCAGTTGGTATATACCCAAGAATAGCGTTAGGTAAAAAAGTATGAAACTAGATTCGAACTTTGTTTTCAATAAGATAAATGGAATAGAATTTGGACTCTTGTCTCCCAAAACCATCCAAAAAATGAGTTCAGTCACGGTGACTTCATCAGAGCTATACGATATAGACGGTTTTCCTATAGACGGGGGCCTTTCCGATCTAAGAATGGGCGTTACAGACCCAGGGCTTGTATGTAAAACCTGTGGAAATACAATAAAAGATTGCCCCGGCCATTTTGGTTGCATAGAACTCGCAAGTCCAGTCTTTAACATAAAGATGGTCCCATACATTTACAATCTAATAAATGCAACTTGTAATTCGTGCGGCAGAATATTAATCCAAGAGAATTCGCTTAAAAGGCTCAGCGAATCTTTAGTAGCTATCGAGAGCAGCGAAGGACATCAAAAGAGAACCAAAACTATAAAGGCGATAATAAAACATGCAAAGAATGTTACAATGTGTCCATTCTGCAGGGAAAAACAGCAGAAAACCAAACTAGAGAAACCATATACATTCATATACGGCGGACAAAAGTTAACCCCGGTAGATGTTCTTGAAAGATTGGAAAAGATAAAAGATTCAGACTTGCAGTTCATGGGGCTTGACCCGGACCATTCAAGACCAGAGTGGATGGTAATAACTCTCTTGCCCGTGCCACCAATAACCATAAGGCCATCCATAACTCTTGAGAATGGCCAGAGAAGTGAAGATGACTTGACACACAAATTAACCGATATAGTTAGAACTAATCAAAGACTTGCAGAAAACATAAAATCTGGCGCCCCAGAGATAATAATAGACGAGTTGTGGGACCTGCTTCAGTATCATGTAACCACGTTTATTTCCAATGGAACTGCCCAGGTACCAATAGCGCGACATAAGTCCGGTAAGAAGCTTAAGACTTTAGAGGACAGAATAAAAGGTAAAGAAGGTAGATTTAGAGGCTCCGTTTTAGGTAAGAGAGTAAACTATGGCGCTCGTTCAGTCATCTCCCCGGATTCTTTCTTAAGATTGGATGAAGTCGGCGTACCAGTGAAAATAGCAAAGGAGATAACATTCCCAGAGTACGTTACAGAAATAAACATGGATAGATTGAAATCTTTGATTAAGAATTTTAATTCTTACCCCGGTGCGAACTATATAATAACGCCGGACGGGATAAAGAAGAAAATAACAGAGCTAACGGTAGAAAATTTAATTGAAGAATTAAAGCCAGGTTACATCGTTGAAAGGCATCTTGTAGACGGCGACATAGTACTTTTCAATCGTCAACCTTCACTTCATAGGCAGTCTATAATGGGACACTATGCAAGAATCTTACCTTATAGTACTTTAGGTATAAATCCAGCGTCGACCCTGCCTTATAATGCTGACTTCGACGGCGACGAGATGAACATTCACGTTTTGCAAAATGAAGAGGCCTTAGCCGAAGCGGACATGATAATAAACATAAAGCACAATATAGTTTCGCCAAGACATGGTTTGCCATTGATAGGTGCAGCACAGGACTATGTATCTGGCTGTGCAATGTTGACAACTAACGATATGTCTATAGATAGAGCTACAGCGGAATTCCTTCTTGCTAATGTTGGTGTAGAACAGCCGCTAAAGAAAGACAAATATTCCGGCAGGGAAATATTTAGCATGATTCTTCCTAAAGATCTTAACTTTGAAAGCAATAGTACAACGTTTAAGATTACAAAAAATGAGGACAGCTATGTTAGAATCAGGAATGGCAAGCTAGAAACGGGCGTTATAGACAGTGCAACAATAGGTAAAGAAAATGGAAGCCTCTTGCAGTTCTTGTTTGTTAGGTATGGGTCTGATGTGACAGCTAAATTTATAGATCAGTCCGGGCGACTTGCTCTTATGGTTCTTCTTAAATATGGTATGAGCGTTAACTTAAGCGATTTCGATATTCCTAAAGTTGCGTATAGCAGGATAGCCGAAATAATCGCGGAAGGGAGCAAAGACGCGGATGCATTATTAAAGAATTATAACGAACTTAGTGAGGCTAAGGTACTTAGCTTAACAAATAAGATGAGGGTAAGAATAAGAAATGCAATAGACACATTTATACAGAAAGAAAATAACAACGTTGAATCTATGATAACAACCGGGGCGAAAGGTAGCGTTACCAACCTTATACCAATAGTTGGTGCCGTTGGCCAGCAGCTTTTGAGAGACGTCAGAATAAATAATGGATTTGAAGGGAGACTTACAGCACACTCAATGAAGGGAGATAATGCGCTTAAGGCCAGAGGTTTTGTAACCTCAAGTTATATGTCTGGCCTGAATCCCGTAGAATATTTCCTTCACTCTGCGAGTAGTCGTGAAGGGCTAATGGACAACGTTATACGTACTCCTATATCAGGTTACATGCAGAGAAGGCTTTCATCCGCTCTACAGGACCTTAAAGTAGGCAATGATTTATCGGTAAGACTAGGCAAAAAGATAGTACAATTCCTGTATGGCGAAGATGGCTTGGATGTGTCGGCAAGCGACAAGGGAGATCTTAAGATATAAAGACGTATGGAAACACCGGATAGATACATAAAAGCGTATAAAGCAAAATACGGCGAAAAAGCGGATTTAGACGAACTTAGGAAAATATACGAGCGATCCCTTATAACTCCGGGAGAAGACGTCGGAGTAATCGCCGCTCAAAGCATAGGAGAAGCAAGTACGCAGCTTACGCTTAGAACAAAACACTCTGCTGGTCTTACGGTAATAAACACTACTGCCGGGCTTCCGCGCCTGGTAGAAATTTTTGACGCAAAGAAGGAGATGTCAACCCCAGTAATGGATATATTTCTTAAAGAAGAATACGCCAAATCGAGACAGAAAGTAACAGAATTCGCCGATAGGCTTATAGAAATAAAGATAGGAGACCTAGTTTCTTCTTATGACGTTTCTATAAGAAAGAAGTCGATAGAGTTTTTGTTTGATAGAGAAACACTGAAGGCATACGGGCTCACATTAAGAGACATATCTAGCAAAATCTCAAAATTCAAATTGAATTCTCATGTAGAGGAAGATAAATTAATAGTTAATGACAAATCCGCTGAGAATGTAAAGAAACTTATAAAGCTCAGGAACAAATTAACTGAAGTAACATTATCGGGTATACCAAATATAAGCAGAGCAATATTAAATCAAGATAAAGAAGGCAATTTCTGGATAAAGACAATAGGTACAAACCTAGAGGAGGTATTAAAGTTCGAAGAAGTTGATCAGGCCAGAACCATTTCAAATGATGTAATAGAGGTTTCGAAGGTTTTAGGCGTAGAGGTTGCTAGGAATCTTATAGTAGAAGAGGTTTACAATACTCTTCAGAACGTAGGTCTTACAGTAGATCTAAGACACATATTCCTTATCGCAGACGCAATGTGTCTTGACGGAACCGTTAGAGGAATAGGAAGATACGGCCTAAGCGGAGAAACTGAATCGGTATTTGCAAGAGCGGCATTCGAGATACCTCTTAAACACCTAGTAGAAGCAAGTCTTTATCACGAAACAGATGAGTTTAACTATGTAGCCAACAATGTAATGTCTAACCAGGTGATACCAATTGGTACTGGTGCAGTAAAATTGGTCGTAAAAGAAGAAAATGGAAGCGAAGATAAAGGAGAAACTGAAAGAAAGGATAAAGAGTAAGGCTATTTCTATAGGCATAAATTCTACTATAAGGGCCGCAAAGAAAGACGAACTCGATTTTATAGTTTATGCTTCTAACATAAGCGAAGACATGCTTAGGTCGATTTCAGAGCTAAAGATAAAAACCGTTGAATACGAAGGAGACAGTGAGGTGCTTTCTATCGCATGTAGCAAGTCATTTAACATTTCTGTGTTAGGGATAAAGAAGTAAGTTATGAATATAAAACTAGACAGCGACACAATTTCTTCAATGAACGTTTTTTCTGATGTGACCACCGTAGCTCCACGCGACTGTATTACTAACGGAGATAAAATAATATTTGTAGTTAATCAGGGGCAGGCAGGCATAGCCATAGGCAAGGACGGAATGAAGATAAAGATGCTCCACGAGATGTTAAAAAAAGAAATCTTGGTCGTTGAATATTCAGATGATCCCGTTAAGCTTTTAGAAAATATAATACGTCCTAATAAACTCATATCCGGCTACGTTGCTAATGGACAGGATTCTGAAAAGAAGATAGAAGCATCCGTAAATGGGAAACCTAATTACACCAAGATAAAATTGGCAAAGTTGTTGATGCAAAGGTATTTTAATATCATGAGCATAAATATAAGATAAAATAATATGGGTAATAAAACAAGGGGCTTGTTTAATGGAAGAGTCCTTTTAATGCGAAGGGATAGAGTGAAATTTAGCAAAAATAGGAGTCGTTCGCATTTTCTTAACACTTGGAAAAAATACGATCCTTTAGAAGGCGCACCGCAAGCTAGGGGCATAGTTCTTGAAAAGGTAGAAATAACCCCAAAGAAACCATCATCCGGTAAAAGAAAGTCGTGCAAAGTACAACTTACAAAGAATGGAAAGGTAATAACCGCTTACATTCCATTTAGCAAAGGCATATCCTTTGTAGATGAGCATAATGATGTTGTAGTTGAAAGAATAGGTGGCGCACAGAAAGGCGCTAGAGGCGACCTTCCCGGTGTAAAATTTAGGATAAATACAGTTAATGGCATATCTTTAAAAGAATTAGTAAAGGGAAGAAAACAGAAACCAGTTAGATAAAATGGAAGAAACAAAAACTATCGAAGAAAAGCCAAAGGTTGTAGAAGAAAAACCAAAAGCTAAAGAGACAAAGGAAGAAGTTACTGATTATAAGCTTTTTAATAAGTACGATTTCAATGTCGAGGTTAAAGATTTAGGGCTTAGGGGTGTTATATCCGTTAAGCCAATCATAATGCCTAAAAGCTCAGGAAGGTTATCTCAGCAGAGACTCGCAAGGTCGAAGGTAGACATAGTCGAAAGACTTATCACACATCTTATGGTTCCAGGACACAAGGGTAAAAAGCACTTAAGGACTTCCAAGTTATCTTCCGGCAGATTTTATACCGCTTTTAGCATAGTAAATGGGGCATTTGACCGCATAAGCAAGGATAGCAAAAATCCAGTCGAGGTACTTGTTAGGGCTATAGAAAATTCTGCGCCCAGGGAAGAAGTTATGTCGCTTTTGATAGCGGGCCAAAGAATCGCAAAGCAGGTAGATACTTCACCAATGAGGAGACTAGACTTATCATTAAGATGGATTGCAGAGGGCACGTTCCAGCTTTCATTTTCAGGTAAAAAGGCAAAAGATGCACTTTATGAGATTTTGATGGGTGCATATAACAGATCAGATACTTCTTTCCCAGTATCAAAGAAAATCGACACAGAGCGACAAGCCGCGTCAAGCCGATAATTATCTAGACCTAAAAAGTTTTTCTATCAAAAGCAGATACTTGCTGTAGTCTTTATTAAACTTCTTAGGCGGATCCCCATTTTCTACAAAAGAAACAATCTGTCTTACAGCAGAGTTTAAGTTTTTCGTGTTATCGATTTGCACCACGTTTTTATGCAACTCTACTGCTTCTATGTAAGTTCCGTCCAAGGCTTCAAACATAGCGTTGTCGTAAACTTTAGAATTTGGGTAACCTCTCTTTTTAAGTCGTTTTATTAATTCTCTTGGGTCACATCTAAGCACAATAAATAAATCAATCTTATTTGATGTAAGAAGGTGCGCAAGGTGTGATACGATTATTGAATTTTCTTTCATTTTGCTGTTACTTATATGGTTTAGATCATTTAAAGACACTTCGGTCTCTAATTCAGAACCGTTTTTTATGAAATCTGACAATTCAATTACATCATAGCCCAATTTACGTGCGACATTTGCACCCAAAGCGCTCTTCCCAGTTCCTGGTGTTCCACTCAAAGAAATTATCATTATTATATTTGGATAGCTAACTTAATATTAATTTCTATTTTTCTTAGAAATAACTTATATAAGCAAAATTGGCACTAATTTAATGGAGGATAAACCAGATTAGCCAAGAAAATTAATAAGTAGACTTACTGCGGGAATAGAGAAAAGATTAGAAAAAACTTTATGCTGGTAGTTCGTATATATGTATAAAATTAATTGAGAAGGGTAGGTTGTAAATTTTACAAACGTAATAGAATTTAAAGTTAAACTTTAAATTATTAGGTTTGCAAGTTATATTATAAAGTGAAATTATGAACATAGACAAAATAGCAGAACTTCTAAATAAGAATGATAAATTGCTTCTGTCGGCAGTTTCAGAAGAGGATAGGTATCTATCGCAAATATCCGAAAAATATAGCGTAGAAAAATCTGCGCTTTTTAACTCCGCTAGAAAGATGATGAGCTACGGTTTATTAAAAATAATAAATGAAATTACAATAGGATACAGTTTAACTGAATTAGGCAGAAAATATCTTTCTAGTGGCTTACCTGAATACGTTTTGGTCAAGAAAATCAGAGAAAATCCCCCTTTGTCTTATCAGGATATAAAAAAGATGCCATTAGATGCAGATGAAATAAGCGCCGCCATAGGCACGCTACGGAAAAACAAGATAATCCAGGTAAACATGGATAAGTTCATTTTAGATGAAACGAAGGTAGGACTTATTGAGAAAAAGAACGCGCTCTTGGATATGTCAGATTTAGATAAAATTAGCGACAACGTAGATTTAACTGATCTTTTAAGAAGAAATATAATACGAAAATCAGAAACTGTAAATGAGAAGATAGAAATAACCGAGAACGGCATAAACGTCCTAAAGTCAAGCAGTTTCAACAAAGATTTAGTGGATAGACTTACACCAGAATTGATAAAAAATTGGAGGGGCGTGGGATTCAGAGAGTATCTATTAGATACGGAACCCCTAACCCGGCCGTGTGGCAGGAGAAATATCGCAAAACAATTCAGTTCAAAGGTAAAAGACGTATTAGCTACAATGGGATTCAAAGAGATGCATAGCAATTATGCGGAATCCAGCTTTTGGAATTTCGACATTATGATGTTTAAGCAGGATCACCCAGACAGAGATATTCAGGATACAATCTATATAGACGCGCCAAAGCCTAAAGTTCCAAAGGAATTATTAGAAAAAGTAAAGCAGGTATACGAAAAAGGATTCAACTCGGCGAAGAATGATAAATCTATCGGTTACCGGCGCGAATTTGACGAGAGAAAAAGTAAAGTGCTTATAATGAGAGGGCATACGACCGCCACCACATTTAGATACATAAGCGACTATATATCTAAAAATAAAGACGCACCAGCGAAATATTTTTCAGTAAGTAAGGTATTTAGGAACGAGACCTCGGATCAGACTCATTTACCAGAATTTTACCAGGTAGAGGGAATAGTATATGATGATAATCTTAGTTTGTCTGATCTGGTAGGTTACATAAGTGAATTTTACAAAAAGATGGGTATAGATAAAATCCGGCTGAAACCGACTTATAATCCTTATACGGAGCCAAGCTTGGAAATTCAAGCATTTAGTCCAAAAATTAACAGGTGGATAGAAGTCGGAAATTCAGGAGTTTTTAGGCCAGAGACGTTAGAGCCATTCGGCATAAAAAAGAACATAGTTGCGTGGGGTTTCGGTTTTGACAGGACACTCATATTAAGACTCGGGATAGGCGATATAAGATTAATTTATGGCGGCTTCGCAGATTTGGACTTTTTAAGAAGCGCAGAATCTAGAAAGTTATTTGGAGAATTTAGTTAATATGGTAATGATAAACACTACAATAACCGAAATGAATGCTTTATTGAGGAAAAAACTTTCAAGAAAAGACTTTGAGGACCTGTGCTTTAGATACGGTATAGACCTAGAGGGCGATGGAGAATATCTAAATTTTGAGGTCACATCAGATCGCATAGAGATAATCTCAAAGTTTTCTGTTGCTTATCTGCTTGGACAGCTTATAGGTGTGAATGTTCATAGAACAGAAGCTGTATCCTCAAAGAAGATGGATGTGATAATAAAAAATACTCACCGGCCTTTCGTTAATCTTCTTTATGTAAAATTAGACGAGTCAGCAGGGGAAAATTTAGGAGAAATCCTTACAATTCAAGATAAGTTCGACAAAACTATTGGGAGGAATAGAAGTTCTGCGGCCATAGGGATTTTCGATTTTTCAAAACTAAAATTTCCAGTGGTTTACGAAGAAATAGAATCTTCAAAAGTCTTATTTGTTCCACTTGGTTTTAATTCTAAGAAAAATTATCAGGAAATAATCTCAGAAACCGAGAAAGGTAGAGCTTACAGCGGACTTTTAAAAAATAAGCCGATAATATGGAAACAAAAGGATGGAGAGATATTCGCTATGCCGCCTATAATAAATGCCGATTTCGCATCTGTCACAAAAGATACAAGAGACTTGCTTATAGATATAACCGGGAATAATAAAGATGCGGTAAACTCTCTAACAAAAGCGTTAATGTTAAACTTACAATTTTTAGGTGGGGTTTCTGTAATAAAGCCAAAATATGAAGGAAATGTTATCGACACGCATTTGGACTTTAAAATGGACAAATTCTTTTTAAATGAGTCGAATATATTAAACTTGCTCGGGGTAGAAATGTCTATCGTAGAAATCTCTAAAATCTTAAAATCTATGGGTTATGAAGTTTTGCAGGATAAATTGGGCGTGGTCGTAACGCCGCCTTTTTACAGGCAAGACGTTATACATCAAGTTGATATAATAGACGATATCCTCAGATTTTACGGCGTAGAAAACATAAAGCAAGTTAAACCACATTCATATACAGTGGGCGAGAAATCCGAAAATTCGGAGACATTGGACAACATAACTTCGTTGCTAGTTGGGTTTGGATATCAAGAGTTAGATCTTAACGTCCTTACAAGCGAGGACTACCAATTCAAAAGAACTGGTATTAAAGCGGAAGATTATGCGCCTTTGATAGGACAAAAAAGCGGGGATATAACTATGGCACGTTCAAATCTGCTTGGAGAAATGCTAAGATTCTTGTCTAATAATCTACATAAAAAGTTTCCTCAAAAACTTTTTGACATAGGTTTTGTTTTAGCAAGAAGCAACAAGACAGAGGTATTATTTGAAAATAGATTACGACTTTCAATATGCTGCTCGGACATTGATTCTACTATTACTGAAACACAGGGAATAATCTACAAATTATTGAGAGATAATTTCGGTGATAAAAATATAAAGATAAAAAAAGATGCGACACTAGACGGATTTGCAGGTGCCTTAATAGACGGTCGAGATGGATTCATTTATTACGGGGCCAAAAAAATAGGTGTAATGGGTGAGGTACATCCTCGGGTTCTAAATGAATTTAAGATAGAGACCCCCGTATCAATGGCCGAAATATATCTAGACTCTCTCGGCTTATGAATTGTGAGCTTTGCGGATTAAGCGACGAAAGGTTCTATAAGACGGAAATAGACGGCGCCATTCTTAATGTTTGTCAAAAATGCTCTAAGTTTGGTAGAGTAATCGAAGAAGTAAGCAATCAGGAGAATAGCGCCGGGCGCACTCAACTTGAGAGACCGACAGAAAAAGAATTGCGAATAGATTTTCCTGAAGTGATTAAAGAAGGTTTAAAGTCTAAAAACCTTACGCTAGAGCAACTTTCTAACCAGATAAATGCATCAAAATATGAACTAAAAAAGGTACTGGATGGTAAAATAATGCCATCAGAAGAACTGGCTCTCAAACTCGAGAAAGTATTGAAAATATCTCTTTTTGAGACTGTACCGAAGTTATTCAAAAAATCCGTCCAAGACAAGAGTTTATCAATCGGCGATGTTGTAGAAATAAAAAAGAAGTAAAAGCAGGGGTAGCGAAGCGGTCAAACGCGTAAGGCTTAGGACCTTATGACTCAGGTCTTCGAGGGTTCAAATCCCTCCTCCTGCATTTCGTTTGCCTGCCCACAGAAAGGGTTTAAATATGTAAAATCATAATATTATTATATAAAACAGTTAGACTCGAGGTGCATATGGCGGATTTATCATTCGATAGTTTCTTGAATTTATTCAAGAAGAAAGTTAACTTAGAAGAATCAAAAGAATATGTAGAATTAGAGGTAGACCAACGGGATAAGCCGACTACCAAACTATTCGTAAAATATTATTCACTTATAAAATTTGAGGACGCAAGCTCAGTTTTAAACGATATAAGATCTGGTTCGACATTATCATTTATAAAAGTTAAAGAGCTGAAAGAGAAAGGCGGCATAGACGAGCTTAAGCGCACAATAACAAAGATGAAGAGAAGTGCCGATGCAGCAGAAGCGCAGATAGTCGGTATAGATGAAGATTATGTGCTAATAGTTCCAAACTTCGTGAAAGTAGAAAAAGGTGACGTTCTAGTCCAGAAACCAATGTCTTAAGAAACTATTTTTGTATAGCGAGGCATGCAGAAACTATTGCAGGCCCGTCTTCTTCCTTTATTATATTAAGCATAATAAGTTTGCTGACGACTTTGTCTATATCTTCTTTGGAAGGCCTGGCTATCTTAACAGTATTAAAACTATATTCTATATCTTCGTAAATAGCGGAAGAGCTAGCGTCCATTCCGACTACATCTGGTTTTGCTACCGAGAGTATGTCCTTAGCCTCATTGACATCTTTGACTCTATGGATTTGCACTGTGGAATTTATAAGTATAGCTACTATTACTCGCTTATTTGCAAATGCTATGCCTGCGCTTTTCATATATTTTGATAAGAATTAATTCTTCAAAAAAGAATTTCTTAGTGTCTATTACGCTAAACTTAAAATTAATAGATTCTAGAAGTTTATAAACCTTATTCGTATCATAAGCCGTCGATAAAATTATGAAAGCGAACCCGTTCTTCTTCAGATGAGCAGGGATTTTTTTTATGGCCCTTACTGTAAGCTCATAGCCTCTTTTCCCGCCTATAGTGGCCATATCTAAATAATCCGCTTTTTTGACTTTTCCTGGAAGATAGGGTGGATTCATGTAAATAACATCGAATTTGCGCCCCCCAAGATTGCTAAATAGGTCAGAGCGGACGACTTCATAGGTTTTTATATTGTTTATTTCTGCGTTTTCCTTAATCAACTCCAGTGCATTTTTGTTTATATCTACAAGCGTCACCTTTCTTGATTTAGCCGCGGCATTTAGGCCTATTATTCCGCTTCCAGCGCATAGATCAAGTACATCGCCCCCGGCATACTTTGTAGCTTCCAGTAACAGACTAGAGTCGTCGGACGGCCTGTAAACTTTATCATCCACCAATATTCTAATCATATAAACTACATTTAAACTAAAGATTTATTAAGGTGGTCGTTTTAATTAAATTAATACATAGAAGTTTTATGTCAAAGAAGCAGATTCATATACTCGTGGGAGCCCTTATTCTTTTTATTGTGCTTATAGCGATCGCGTATCTGACTTCAGTGCCTGCAAAATCTTCCGTCTCTTCTGCGATAGCAAATTGTGCAGCCGTCAAACTAGGCTTTACCTATAATACATCTACAGAAATCAATGCCCTGATAGGTACGTATACGTATGGCCTAATATACGTGAGCAGCACAGGAAATGTTACCCAAAACATAAGCTTGTCAGCGTTATCACATTCTTCTCTTAAAATACGAGTGGCGCCGTCCTTCATTTTAAATATCAGCGGAAAAACAAATGGCCGGCCTTATACAGAATACGAGATTGCTAGCCCTCAAATTGTCGGAAACTATACTGCAAATATGACACTAACTTCTAGATACGATAATTGCTTGTTATCCAAGTCTTTTATAACTGATATAACCGTAACAAAAAGCTCGGTCAATTCATCTACCTAAAATTATGGAAAGCAACATAATAAAGGAAAGATCAATAAAAACTATAGACCCAAATTCTGATATAAGAGTTAGGCTAGTTGGTTTAGTGGAGTCGTACGACGAAAAGATAGGAACATTTGAAATATCCGACAGATCCAAAAAACTAACATGTCTGCCGCCTATAAACTATAATTATAAACCCGAGAAAGGCGCCTTTGTTACCGTGGTCGGCAGGATAGTGCCTGCAGATAATAATGAAGTAGAATTAAGGACAGAATCTATAGAGAAAATATCCGAAAAAGAATACGATTATTACAATAAGTATTTAAACATAAGAGGTAATTTATTAAATAATGGAAGTTGAATTTAAAGATGCCGAACTTTTTAAGAGGATAATGGAAACCGTCGGCAGTTTAATGGCTGACGTTTCTTTAGATTTTACCGAAGATGGCTTTTCAATAAAAGCGATGGACCCTGCAAATATCGCAATGATAATGTTCCAGGGCGCTAAAGGTTTATTCAATTCGTTTAACGTTGAGAATAATACAAAGCTGTCAGTGTCTTTAGATGATTTAAACAGTATCCTAAAGTTACTAAAGAAAGATGACAGGCTACGACTGACGGACTCGAAAAATAAATTGAACTTGGACATAAGTGGTAAGAACAAACTTCATTTTGCGATACCATTGATAGATGAGAATTACACAGCGCAGAAGGTACCGCAATTGAAATTTTCTGCCGAGGTAACTTTATTGAGTGCACTTTTAAAGGAGGCGATAAAAGCAGGTTTTCTTGTCGATGATTCACTATACTTGACAGTCGAGGGACAGAGAGTTATATTAAGCGCCAAGAGCGAGGAGAAGGAATTCACAGAAGACTTATCTATAAACGATAATAGGGAGATATTCAACGTAAAATCTGAGGCTATAACGCGGTCTAAATACTCGATAGACTACCTTGCGAAGTTCTTGACTTCTCTAGATCCGGATAAACCTGTTAGGATGTCATTTTCTAATAATTATCCGCTTAAGCTAGAATATGAACTAAGCACTAACGCGAACATGTCTTTTATCCTCGCAAATAGGATAGAATAAACTCTGCCCTTAAAAATAATAAAGTTCATCTTCATATTTGTAGATGTCTGTCAATAAACCCCGGAGTCCGTTTATGTCTACACCTAAAATCTTTCCTTCAGCTTCGATGTGATTAATAAGGGAACTAGTCTTGTTTCTGGTAACAAGAAGTATTATTTTCCTCTTGTATTGCAGTTCAGGTTTTGATTTTATATAGTTTTCAGCTCTCACTCTCTGTTTTATTATGAAATCCTCTTCCTGTGAAGGAGCTATATACAAGTGATCTTTGCAGTCGACAAAGAAGCAGCGCTTCTCATCGTAAGCGATTAGGTCTATTTGGAATCTGCTGTAGGTCTTAAATCTTACGTCTCTATATACTTTGTAGCCAAACGTTTCAAATATCTCAGAAACATCGTTTTCGAATTTTTTCCAATCCGTCGGCTTTTTTTCTATGTCTACGTCAAAATACATAAGTAAAAATGCATCGGCCGGGATTCGGACCCGGGCCTCCACCGTGGCAGGGTGGTGTCTTACCGCTTGACTACCGATGCTTTATTAACAGTAATAACTTTCAACCTTATAAGTTTTTTATGTTTTGCTTTGGTTTTTTGGCCCTTTTGGATCTGTAATAAAGATATAACCAATTAACTGAATTTTCAAAATCCCTGCTTAGGTTCTTGAGGCCAAAAAGATCTAAAAACAATAATACTATCGACGCGGCTAATGGAACGTAAACGTAAAAGGCAGTGATTCCTATACCGTAGAAAAATGCAGACATAAATATTGTCGTAATCAGGCCTATCCTAAGCTTGTATAGATATGTAAATGCTGTTCCTGCTATGATTATCGCTATGAATAAATATAAAATTAATGGATTGTAGTAGTCTATCGCTAAAAGTATCAGATATAGTGGATTAGACATATATATAGTATCAAAAAAGCCCCATTTCACCAGTTACTTTATCTATTTCCTTCTCATAATAAGGGCCTACGCCTATCGCCGTTTCTGTGCCTGGCGGCACCTGTGTCTGGCCGGCATCCTTCACGGCTTTAAATGGTATCTTAGCTTCCCTAAGCTTACGCTTTACTTCTTCGGCTTCTTTTTCATCATTTACTTTCAATACTATCTTCGTCTGGCCTTCAGAAAGCCATTTTTCAGCTACCGCAGGATATAGTCGGTTTACTTCTAGGTAGCTAGAAAGACTTGCATGTGAAGCCTGGGCGGCGACCTTGCCAACCCCCATTTTTAGGTCCTTTCTTACAAGTATAACTTGTTTTATCAAACCCGCCTTTATTGTAGGTCCTTTAGTGAAGGATTTAGCCATATAAGAAGACTAATCTGCGCTATCATAAATATCTATTTGGGCGGCTCAAAAGAAAGTTATAAATAGATAAATGCAATAGAATTACGAATGGGAGAAGAAAAAGAACAGAATAAAGAGTACTTCTGCAATTCATGTGGCAGAGACATATCGGTAATCAAAGACTCTGTAATATTCAAGTGTTCTAACTGTAACAATACCGTAGTAAGGTGCGGCAAATGCAGGATAAAGGGCACAGAATTCACTTGTCCTGTATGCGGATTAGTAGGGCCTTAAGATTATGGCGAAAGTAGTGTTAAAAGTAAAAGCGCTTCCGAAGGACGTCTCTGAAAATATAGACCAGCTTAAGGTAAAAGTGAAGGACTTCCTCGCCAAGCACGGCGCAGTATACAAGATAGAGATACAGCCGCTAGCGTTTGGTTTAAATGTCATAATGGTCACGCTCATAGTGGAAGAATTGGAAGGGACTTCAAAATTGGAGGCAGAGTTCGGCAAGTTCAAAGACGCAGAGATGTCGATAGTTGACCTTTCAAGGATGCCAGACTTTTAAGACTTTGCATGAAAGTAGTACGCTTCAGCTAAAAGAAAATCTTAGTAACGACTTATTTTAATCCGAATTCTACAGCATCATTTATTAATTTTTTAACTTCGGCCCATTTTTCTTTTGGTATTTTAAATATATATTTAAGCTCTTCATACGCCCAAAAAGGAGGTTCTATGACAAGCGGCCTTTTCTTGATTCCGGGTTTGCTATATGGTTCGTTAGATGGAGAAACTAAAATCAAATGCTCGTGTCTGTTTTTATCGTAGCCCCAGTCATTTATGACTCGAGAAGCGTGGTCTTTACTGCTTATTGCGACTATCGCCGCGTTTTTCTTTATCGCCCATTTTAAAATTTCATCCACGTTTTCTTGTGTGTTTTTAGATTCTCTTTCGAGTATAACGTCTGTCACTAGCTTGAAGATATCTGGAAATTCGGTCTTTGCGTGTTCATAAATCACGTCCGCTTCCACGTTTCCATTATTTATTGCGCCACCGGACAATACTAAGTAGGTAACAACACCGGTCGCATTGAAAAATTCTGCCAATTTATGCGCAGTATGCAATCGATCGCTCACAACCTTTTTCCATGGCCTGTGAGATTCTTTCGGTTGGTTTGTGTAACCATGCACGCAAAGTAAAACCGATCTTACTACCATGTCATTGTATGCTTTTTTTAACTATCTAAAGCTTTTTATCAAGCTGTTTTCTTATTTCTTCTGCGAAGAGGGTCTTAAATTTATCCTTGTCTTGCGGCCTTATCGAAGCGCCGGCCGCAGGGTCGTGCCCACCGCCATTGCCCTTGATTTTCGTAAATATCCCCCTCAAAGCGTGCGGAAGCTTTACGTCCAGGCCGTTTGCCCTTATATTCACGCGCATCGTATCACTGTTTACCCGGGTCATAAACACCAGGATCTTTCCGTAATAACCTTTTTCCATGCTCAACGGGGTTATCACCGACGAAGAATAGCGTTTTTTTATGGAAGGCACATCGAAGAAATATATTAGGTCGCCATAAGCTTCTTTTTTGTTTTCAAAGTCTTCCCTTAGTCTGTATACCTCTTTCTTTGCGTTGTTGTTGGCAGAGACCAGCTTCTGGTTGGCCAGCAATTCGTTCAGTGACCTAGTCTGAAGCAGGATCCCCAGCGCCTCGTCCGCACCCTCACGCCCATATTGCAACGTCATAGAATTCAGCATGGAAGCCACCAAGCCAAATTCGTTGTCGTAAAGGTATTCGTCGTCTTTTAGTTTGACGCCGTATTTTCCAGCGACTTCGCGGAGCCATTTGTCGTTTTCTTTTCCGCCCGCGTCACTTACAAGCCCGATAGCCGAGACCCAATCCGATTCCGGCACGAATTTTTCGAATAATCGATAGGTCAATAGGGCACACGGGGTATAAGTGAGGTCTCCCCACATTTTTGGGTTTATGTAGATGATGCCAGCATGATTTATGACCTCATGGTGGTCTATCACGCAAAGATTTTTGGCTTTTAGCTCGGGTATATAGCTTTCTAGCACTTGCAAGTCGCAGATTACTATGGTGTCGCTAAAATCCGATAGATTTATGCCGTTTTCAAAGTCTTCATAATTAGTCGGCCTTACGCCATGTAATCTTTTGCCGAGTTTTTCTATGGCCTGGGCAAGTATGGCCGCGCTTGTTATGCCATCGCCATCCAGATGGTAAAAAATCGAGAAGTCATCGTTGGCTTTTATGAAGTCAATTATCGCCTCTGACTCCTTTTCTCCCGCTTTCATCGTCTTTAGAGAAACCCTACATTTATATGTATGCGCTTAAATCAAGAATATCTTAATTTGACGATCTTTTCCAGTTCGGAACCACCGTTCTTGTCCAAAGTTTTTCTTAGAGCCTGTGCTGGTATGAATGTGTGTCTTATGTAAGATGTCCCTATCTCAGGGTTTGTAGGCAGGTAAGTCATCTCAAAACCTCTGGTATACTTGTTCTTTGAGACTATCTTCTTTTCAAAGCTGGTAACATCCTGTAAAGCCGCGGAAGTCATCGCTAGGAACGTGTCCCATTTTTCTGTCTGATTGTTATACTTTGCGAAAAATACGGCGTGTTCTTCGTGGCAGTCCCCGGCAAAGACCATTTGCGCGTTGTCGTTGCCCGTTTTTATCACCTTATAGGCCAAAGCCGTGCCGGCATCCACGCCACCCCTATAACCAGGGCTGTGCAGCATGAATAGATTATAAGGCCCTAAAGTAAGGTCCTCATTTCTTAATGAAACCTGGTCTGGATACTTTACTTCCCTCGTGCCGGCGTGTTCGAGTATCGGACCAAGGAAACCGCTTTCACCTGCGTGGCCAGCGGCCTTTTCTACGTGGTTTCCGTCCACGACATAAGCGGTATCGAAATAGTTTGCTATCTTACTTATAAGGACCTTGTCTGCCTCTCTTGCCTGTCTTCCCAGGTCCGGAGTAGCGACGCCATCAAGAAGCTCTCTCAATACGTTGGCTTTTTCTTCCACCGTCTTCGCGCTCCTAAGCTTCTTAAGAAGCTCGTCTCTAGTGCCTCTTTGCGGCCAGAGTATATCCGTCCAAGATGCTTTGTCGGATCCGCCGTGTAACATGTCTCCCAAGAAGAACAGGTACCTGTGCTCCTTTGGTATCGTGCTCTTTGCTAGCTCTAGTGGTATTGCTTCCATAAGTTCGTAAGAAGAAGTCATGCTCGGCGCGCCTACATGCGCATCGGATATCTGCACAGTCTCGTATAATTCTTTAGAAGCGGCTCTTTCAAGGGCGGATATATCGGTCCCGTCTTTAAGCGCCCTGAGTCCGACATGCTGGAGGTCGACTCTAGAATCTGCGCTCATAGAGAATATCAGCATTGCACTGTCTTCGGCTTGGTCGGCTCTTTTGGCGTTTGTAGTTTTATTCCAGCTCGAGTGCTTTCTTATCTGTGAATCAAGGCTTTGTAGAGGGCCCGAGTTTATGAAATATACCGGGTTTTCTCTGGAATTGAAATCTACTGCGGTAAATTGCGTCGCAGATTCGTGCGACCTTATGTATACATCTACTAATCTCCCGTGCAGCGCGTCTTTGTTTGCGTTGTCTATCGCCATTACGCCGCCTCTTTCGGTAGGTTTAGCCTCGTTGTTTCCGGAGTAAAGACCATTGATCGCGTGCATCGCCCTTATCTTGATGCCGTTTATTTCTAGGTCATTTTCAAACCTTTTCATGGTCGTTAAGTCTGCCGATTCCTTTCCTTCCCGTCCATCAAGTATTTTAAGCGTCTGGTCCTCCCCACTCTCCTTATCGGAGAATATGGACGCGATCCACTGTTTGTACATGTTCAAAGCCATGTCCTTTATCCCGCCCTTGTCCTTGTTCTTCCATTGGGAAGCCTTTATTTTGTAGCTGTTCTGTACGAACGCGAGAAGGCTTTGGTCAACACCCTTTACCATATCCGGGAAGCCATCTTCCGTCTCTTCCTTGTCCTGGTTCTTATCAACGTATGCTTTTACCTTGTCAAACACAGTTATAAGGTCGCTTACATTCTTGTAGTCGTTCTCTGCGAATATGTAATAGATAGGTATGCCCTTGTTCTTCGCCTGTTCATGTATATTCCTCATCTGGACCCTCGCCAAGCGAAGTGCTTCTGGCATGGAGTCTATGGAATCGCTTCCGGAAGCGCCGCCTTTGACTTCTTTGAATATTTTTTCACCGTAAGTCTCTTTCAGCCGATCTTCCAGAAGGTCAAATCTCTCCCCGCGCCTCTTGCTGTATTTACTAGGGACCTGAGCCATCCCCCCGTTTAGTATTATGGCATCTATTCGGCCGTCGTATTTCTCTATCACTTGACCGGCGTTATAAAGAGCCTGATAATCGCTCAACTTAGTCGCAAGTTCCGGTTCGGATATCAAAACCAGCCTTAATTTAGCGTCGTCTTTCGACGCAGTTTTTACCTTTGGACTCTTAACAAGAAGAGTTTCCAGACTAGAAGATTTTTTCACGCCCACAATTTCCTCCCAAAATCAAACATATTTATTAGCTTATAAATATTACTTAGATTGGTCTGATTATAAATAGTTTTTAGGTATTACTATGGTATTACTCGGGTCGTTGAAAACTCTCTAACGCTGAATTTAGTGGCCGCCCCACACCTCGTGCTTTATGTGATCTTTATCTGCAGGCATGCCGCACGATTTTAAAAGATCCGTCATCGCAGAGTTAAACTGGTTTGAGCCGCAAAGGTAAGCCGTTCTTTCTTTTACATCTGGCACATATTTATTTATCTTGGCCACATCAATTCTTTCGGTCTCTTCCGTCCAGTCAGGGCTTTCCGCCGGTTGTGTAAGGGTTATAACGACTTTTGCTATTCCTTTTTTATTAAATTCTTCTAGCTCAGCGGCCCTTATTATGTCAGCTTTTGTCCCGACGGTGTATAAAACCACTATGTCCTCTCGTATCTGATTTCGTTCGATGTATCTTAACATGGATATGAATGGTACGATGCCGGTCGCAGCCGCTATGAACAACGATTTTTTTATTCTGGCTGAGAGAATATTCAAAGTTTTTGCCGTTTGACGCGCCTAGGTTATAAATCTCCCCCACGCTAGCCTTGTCCAGAACAGAAGTAAGTTTGCCGTTAATCATCTCGATGTAAAAATCCATGACATCAGAACGTGGAGCAGAGCCTATCGAATATGGCCTTTGAACGTCGATTTTGGAGCCATCGCTGCTATATCCTATCTGTACGAATTGTCCCGGCTTAAAGTCCATCTCCTCCCCAATTCGGATTTGAATCGCATGGTCTTTACATTCGGCGTCTCTTGTATTATATCTACGAGTTTGTAAGGTCGCTTTATGGCATTTGTAGGTCTAGTTATAGAATCGCCAACAAGATTTTCTATCCCGCCTGCCATAAGTTTGCCCGTGTAATAACTATAGGTAGCGCTAGAATAAATAATCTGTTCACTTAAAAGTTCATTGCCCCAGCGGCGGTGACTATCTAGATCTCTTTGAACCCAGTATATTTCACAAGGACTTCCGGTACTTTTATTACGCCGTCCTTGTCCTGATAAGTGTCCATTATCGCGATTATAGTCCTTTGTATCGGTAGACCAGTGCCGTCCAGGGTGTTGACGTATTTTTTGTTTCCTTGGTTATTCGCGTATCTTATATTTAGTCGCCTTGCTATCCAGTCGCTGGTGTCGTCGAATGACCCTACCTCTCTGTACTTTTCCTGCGAGTACAGGTAGGCTTCGATATCATATTGGTGTACGTCTCTTATTCCCATGTCCCCGGTGGAGCAGTCTACTACTCGATATGGCACGTCAAGCTCTTTCCACATCTCTTCGACATTGCTAAGCATCTCTTCATGCAGTTTACGTGAATCTTCCGGCTTGCAAAACACTATCTGCTCCGTCTGGTCGAATTGGTGTAGCCTGAATATACCCTTGGTATCTTTTCCATGGGCGCCGGCTTCTTTCCTGAACGCAGGACTTACCCCAACTAACTTTATCGGCAGGTCCTTTTCTGAGATATTGGTATCGGCATATCTGGCTATAATTGGGTGTTCAGTAGTCGATATAAGGAACCTGTCTTCTTCGCCTGTATCTTCTAATCCAGTTACCTTGTATAACGCGTCTTCAAAGGTAGCCATATGTGCTATCCCACCATAAACTTCTTTCTTTAGCATAAATGGCGGTATAACAGGGGTATATCCTTTCTCCGCGATTTTTGAGATAGAATACATCTCTAAAGCCAGTGCTAGTTGCACCAACCGGCCTTTTAGATAAAAGAACCTACTACCAACTACCCTTGCAGCGCTTTCAACATCTATAAGATCTCTTCTTTCACCCAAATCTATGTGGTTTTTAATCTCGAAATTTCTTTTGGCTATTTTTCCGAACTTTCTTATTTCTACATTATAAGTATCATCTTTGCCATCTGGCGTTTCTTTGCTTATTACATTAGGTAACCATAAAAATAATTTTTTTGCTGCTTCTTCTTTTAATGCGATCTCGTTTTCTCTGTTTTTTATGTCATCCATCAGCTTTCTTATTTTCATTCGTTCCATTTCTTTAGATTCAACTTTTTCCTTTTGTTTTGAGAATTTCATGCTTACGACATTTCTTTGATGTCGCATTTCGTCTACGTCTTTTCTAAGTTTTTTAATAGTTTCGTTTAATTCTATTATTTTATCAACAGGGTTCTTTATAGGAGGAATAAGAAATCTCCTCTTTATAGAAGAGACCAGCTCTTCCTTGTTTTCATTGACATAGTTTAAATCGTAATGCATATCCTATGTTATTACAAAAGATATTTAAGTGTTTGTCCTTTTAGGAGTAATGTGGGTCCATGGTCCAGTGGTTACGACGTCCGCTTGACGAGTTTGCTCAAAATGCGGAAGATCAGGGGTTCGAATCCCTTTGGGCCCAATCTTTAAAAATAGTTTTTTAATTTAAGAATATAAAAGAGCAATAATTATTCTATTTATGGAGGGCTACGAGAAGGAAATAAATGAGATACTTGGTAAAAGCAACGAAAAGTCTAGGTCATCAAGTCTGAATAAACTAGCGATAATAGGCATTATAGCGTTTATAATGATTTTTGTCTATGCATCTGGCTTTCTTACTTCTGGTCCAAAGTTTACAGCTTCGGTGAATGCAACGTGGGTTGGAGCGCTGGATATCCATTTTACTGGTTCAATCTCTGGAAATCTAGAAGTAAGCTATAGCAACGGTACACAAGTATATTCTGGCCCGGTGACTTCTGGGATGGCACATGTACTTTTAAATCCGGGCGCTTATAATATAGTAGCCGAATCTGATTTTACATATTCTATTGTACCAGATAAATTTAATAGGACGATTTTCTCTACTGGCATAGCGAGTTATGGCATCACAAGCAATTCCGGCCAGCTGTCTGCTTATCAAATCCAAACAAGCGAAGTTTTAGGCATTGCGAGCATAAGTAAAATAATGGCTTACAATGCAACATTGCCGGGCGGTCTTTCGCCGAGTACGGCAGGTTTACAGCTAAATGTGGTCGCAAATGTCTCATACGATGGAAATAAAACCCAGGTTTTTTGGCTCCAGGATGTTGCACAGTTTGATACGTCGGCAGGCTACTATTATCTCGATGACAACATTTGGAACTCCTCCGCTTTGGATGCTAATATCAGTTCTTCTTCGATAAGCGGAAACGGCGAAATCCTTGTATATACCAATGCAAACGGAGCGACACAGAATGTATACGCTTATGCTGCCAGCAATAGAATTAGCACTAACTTACCTATGAATATTACGCTGCTAATAAAGACCTATATTGTTGACGGGCACTCAATGATTTCTTTTGGCTATTCGCAGGGTTTTACAGTCACGGATGGAAAGGTTTCTTACAAGCCGCATTTTTATGATAATGTTAGCCTAAACATAAACGCGACAAATATATCTATAATAGTAACTCCTTACTATGTTGCACCATCTTTTATACCTTACGATACAGAGTTCGTATTTGGGGGGCCAGGAAATGGGGCTTCTACTTATTTTGAGTCATTGAATGCAAATCTTAGTTTGTTATATTATAACAATGCTATTAACGGCCTGTCCTATTTTCCATCATATTATAATTTCGGCGAGGATACAGCAGAATCTTCAGATAACTTGCAGACTTCTATTTTAACAAATAGTTTTGCAAATGTTAGTGTTACGACAGGAACACCTAATTATGGTTATGTAAGCAGCAGTCAGAGCAGTCCGAAAAAGTCAGAGTTATCTTCGTAATTTAATTGGTATGATCCTCCCGTTACCGATGGCACCGTACTATTCAATGAACGTGAAGTGATGCGTTACTACCAGAAGAAATGGAAGGAAAAGGTCGGATACGGGAAAAGATGGCTGGTAGAATCCTTCTTCTCCGCCTTTAAGCGGAGGTTCGGGGAGCACGTATGCTCCCGAAGATGGAAGTCCGTGCAGAACGAGATCAAGCTGAAGGTGATGCTTTACAATAGACTGATCGGCTGAAGCGCCAGCAGAGAGAAGATCTGAACGAATCGGACAGACTTAGGCTTATTTAAGGGACTTATGCACAAGCGTACCTAATTGTTTAGCCGTTTCCGATATCGACATTCCAGACAGAACCATCTGCGCTGCTTTGTCCTTGATTTCTTTACCGTAGCTTTTCGGCGGGTTTGGACTCGGAATGTCCCAGTGCGCCAGCGTGCCTAAAGGGATGCCTAGTTCGTAAGCTACACGACCTTTTGATACGCCTTTCTCTATAAGTTCCCTTGCCTTGTTTTTTACATCTTGAGAGTGTTTTCGGGAAACGCAATGGCCATAAACCATCTTATGGATTGTATAATATGAAATATCCAGGGTGTTGGCTATTTCCCTCTTAGTTTTGCCGCTTTCCGCAAGTTTTATCGCCTGCTCTTTTAACTCTATAGAATATTTTCTGTTCATACCATTTGTTGGCAGAACAGTTAAAAACATCTTTTGGTGATTTGCCAAAATGAGTTAAATCTTGGGCGGGTTCTAAGGGGTACCCATTTTCAGAAAACGCAACTGGTAAGCTATGGCAAGCATTCTGCGAGGCAGATTTGCCAAAATTTACATGGCAATGTACTGATAATTGGGCTCGAAGGGATTTGAACCCCCAACCCGCAGATTAGAAGTCTGCTGCTCTGTCCAAGTTAAGCTACGAGCCCAATTAAGAATCTAAGTTGGCCATCATTTATTAATTTTAGTTTTTATGTCTTCTCTATTCGTGTTGAAACAAACGTTACAGACGGGGTGCAATTTGCCACCAACCTTTACGTAATTGCCTTTTATTTTCCCTAAAAAGGTAGTTTCTATCTCTTTTTCGCATATTGAGCATTTCATAACTTTACACCAAATCTTCTCATAAGGCCAGAAATCTGTTTATTATTTGACATTTTCATTACAGTCTTCATCTTCTTATACTGGTCTAGAAGCTCTCTTACTAGTTCTTCGGTCTGTCCGCTGCCATTTGCTATCCTTTTTATCCTTGCAGAGTTTATCGTATTTGGTTCTTCAAGCTCCTGTTTTGTCATAGAATCCATTATCGTAGTGAACTTGCCTATGTTCTCGCCTTGTTTTTCTAGCAATTCTTTGGTATTGCCAGAAGTCGGCATACCGGGTATAAGGCTAGCAAGTTTATCCATTGGTCCCAGCTTCTTTGTGCTAGCATATTGGTCATAAATATCCATTAGATTAAATTCACCTTTTATTACCTTCTTTACGCTTTCTTCATTTACTTGTATATTTTCTTCTTCAGCCTTCTTTAACAATGATTCTAACCCTTCAAGGCCAAGCAATTTAGATACGAACTTCTTTGGATCAAATTCTTCTAGTTCGTTTATTTTCTCTCCAGTCCCGATGAATACAACCTTTGCACCGCTGATATAAGCCGCGGTAAGCGCGCCGCCGCCATTAGCCGTACCGTCCGTCTTTGTTAAGATTATGCTGTTTATCCCGAGCAGTTCGTGAAATGCCTTTACCTGCACGCTTGCGTTCTGTCCGAGATCGGCAGGTATAACTAGCGTAACATTGTTCGGTTTGAAGGCTTCGTTCACGCCTTTTATTTCTTTCACAAGATTCTCGTCCAAAGCGTCTCTACCGGCGCTGTCGCCTATTATTATATCATAGTTCTTGAAAGAAGCGACGTTGGCTTTTATTATATCTACTGGGTTTTTCCCGGCACTCGCTATTTTTACGTTTATTTGCTTGCTTAGTTGTGTAAGCTGCTCGAAAGCAGCCGGTCTGAAGGTGTCTAGACCTAAAAGTAGTACTCTATAGCCGCGTTTCTTATAGTAATTTGCAAGTTTTGCAGCAGTGGTGGTTTTTCCGGAACCGAAAAGACCTACCAGTAATATCTTGTAAGGTACGGTGTTAACGTCTATTTTTGTTTCTGTAGATCCAAGTACGTCGACAAGGTTATTGTATATTACATCTATCACTCTTTCACGCGTAAGTAGACCTTTGCCTTTCTTGGATTTTATGTCGTCTCTTACTTTTTGTATGAATCTCTCTATGAGGGATGGATCTACGTCGCCTTCGAGTAAAGCCTTGCGTATCTCTGTTATTACTTCTTCGACTTTTTCATTTCCTGTAGAATTAAGTAACTTCTTTATGCCTTCTTTAAGCCTGTTCGCTAGACTGTCAAATGCCATTTTAGGGATGATTTAAAATCAACTTTTTCTTACTGTTATAGGTAGCACGCCTTTCTCTAGCTCACGTTTTGCGATGTCTATGTACCTATCTTCCTTTTTGTTGACTTTTACAAGAGCTGGTGCTCCAAGTGCAAGCTGCAAAGCCCTGGCGCCCACAAGCCGGGCTCTCTCAAATTTATTGTATTCTTCCATAGCTATTTTTTAGTATGATGCATTAATAAAGTCTTATTCTCATGCTTTAGTTCAAATGCCTTGCCAACGCAATAGTCCACTTCTTCGGGAGTAAAAAAGCCGACTTTTCCTTTTTGCATGGAATTCACCTTGTCGCTTACTGCGATAGATAGCCTAGCGTCAGCTAGGTTTTCTTCTGGCAGACTTGGATCGTATAATATTGTATTTCCTATCTTTGCAAACGTGTGGCTTATAGAGAGTTTCTCGTGGTTTAATGGTAGCTGTATCTTTTCTTCGCTCCCCTCGACTTTGTACTTAGCATCTAATAGTGCGGTTAATGCGGCCATGTTGGCAGCATCTAAAAGATTTCCTTCATTATTTAGAGCGAATATGTCTATGTAAACGAAAAGAACTTTCTTTCCGACCTCTATAACGAGTTTTTTCATGTCAATCAAATTTGACTCTCTTATGCCGCGGTCTGTCACTCTTCCCACTTCTACAGAATACATTATCCTGTCTGACTGGTAGTTACTTGCTAATTCAGAAGCCTCGAAATTTACTATAAGCCCCCCTTCGTCAGCCCTGTCCGGGAACGGCTCGCCGGGAAGTATTTTTACGCCAGCTAGTACTTTAGTGCCACCCAGCTCTAAATAAGCTGAACCATCGGAGTGATTTATAACTCCTGTTTTTATCACCAAATTACGTCTATCGTTTTCTTTGCGGCCATCTGCTCTAATAGATTTCTCGGCCATCTCTCTTATGTAATCGTAGTTTTCAATGCTCATATGCTGCTTATCTCCGAAAGTGCCTTTTTAAGCGACTCTTCGAGTTCATGGCTTATCTCGCCCTTCTTCCGTAGTTTTTCTATCCTGTTATCGTTAGATACGGTGACCGCCCCATTTTCTTTCTTTGCTGTTATATCAAATGTAGTTATCTTCGCAAACTTAGGAAATATTTCAGGCTTTAGAGTTAATATTCTGTCCTCGGAATCCCCTCGCTTTACAACGACATAATCCTTGCCAGCTTCGACTATGTAAGTTTTTTCTCCCCAATCGTTTCTGTTCGTAAGCCTTAGGGATTTTACATCATTGTTTTCAACTACCACATCCTCAAGTATGCCGTCTACCCTATAGGATGTCCCGTTTAATCTTGTAAATGCAAGTCTATACATCTTGTTCTTTATAGGGCCATATCTTAACAGAGTTTCTGCTACTTTCTGAGACATTTCAGAATCAGAAGCGCGGTCCATTAGGTTCTCAGCGAAATCTGTAAGTATTGTATATCCCGCAGATTTCAGCATGTGGTGCTTTGGTATAGTAGGCATGACTTTCTTTCGGATATCGTCTAATCTCGCTTTGTCCTCTTTTCCGAAGAGCGTGAAATATTTATCTATGCCTTCATACAATGTAGCCGGCTCGGTGGAAGAGTTGAACTTTTCAGTTATTTCTTTTTCTTTTTCCATAAGTGATTCTAGTTCACGTCTAAGTACATCTTCTTCCCTGTTTTCTGCGCCCTGTACCCATAATATCCCCCAGTCTTTAAGGTCCATTCCTTTAGCTATCTCGTCTAATTTGTCTCTGTCTTCGTGTGAACGTATGCCCCTGCTCATTTTTGTGAAGCCATTCTTTATTATTATTACGTTCTCTCCGAATATCCTTAGCTGCGTAGAAAGCATTATCTTGCCGTCATAAGTGCCTTTTGATTGTACTAATATCTTAGATCCCGGTTTTACGTAGCCCCAGAAGTTTTTCAAATCTAGTACGCCTTCTTCATCATCTGGAAGAGCGATTACTATAGATTTAGATTTTTGATCAGTATTCTTTATTATACCACAGTAGATTTTACCTATGTCCTCTTTGTAGAATACGCTTTCTTTCAGGTGTTTCTTGAGGATTTCTACTATCTTGCCAGGGTCTGAACCGTAAACGTAGATTCCTTCTTTAGTGTCAACATCTTCTATCATTACATCCGGCGCAGAGTCATCAGACAGATTAAGCGCTTGTTTTATCGCATCCGCAGCCTGGGTTATTTCAAAGCCAGAGTCTAGCAAAAGCTTTGTTATTGCAGTCGAATAAATACCTCTAACCTTAACTTTCATTTGAAAACCTCCTTTTCAGTGCCTTCTTCTCTAACTCATAGATTTTGTGCGCACCGAGTTTCCCCATCTCTATTATTTTCTTAAGATCTTCCCTGCTTACTTTACCATCAAGTTGCAAGAGCACAATCTCGTTCTTGGAAGGCAAAAATGCAATAGGTACATCCGTTGCACCGCCTTCGTGGAAATCTTCTTCTTCTTTAGTTAAATCTAAACATACGCTGTCGCCGATTTTTCCAGCTGCAACCGCAGCAACTAAGTCTCTCATAGGAAGGCCAGCGTCTGCGCATGCCATCGAAGCAGCTGTCAAGCTTGCACACCTGGTACCAGCGTCGGCTTGGCTTACGTAAACGCGCACGTCTATCATAGACCTTGGAAATTCTTTTAATAATATTGCGCGGCTTAGTGCGTTTGTTATTACATCGCTTATTTCCATATCTCTTCTATCGAAACCTGGTTTGGCCCTGTCTGGGACAGAAAATGGCATCATATCATATTTACAAACTATAATACCTCGGTCAACCTTTTCAAAGTGCTTCGGTTTCACCTCTTGCGGACCGTACACAGCTGCGATAGCTTCCGTGTTTCCTATTCTAAATCTAGCACTGCCATTCGCATTAGCTATCAGGCCTGTCTCAGCCTCCATTGGCCGCAATTCGTCAAACGCTCTTTTATCAAATCTTTCTTCGTACATTTTCAAACATCTCCGTTACTTTTTCCATTAGTCTAGGAATGTGGTATTCGCTTTCGACTAGATTTATAGCCGAAATAGCTAAGTTCATTTGTTCTTTGTCGCCGCCTACCCATATAATCCCGTTCTGTCCTATTACGATTTCGCAATGCGTTTCATTTTTTATTAAGTTTATCATCGCGCCTTCCTTGCCTATAAGTCTAGGGAGTTTCATAGGGTCTATCTTTGTTATCATCTTTGATGGCAACTTGGCGTATTTTGTGCCTCTCATCGAAACATCGGCTGCGTGGTTCGCGTATATTCTAAATACTCTAGCAAAAATCAAATCACCCATCTGCATATATCGGGCGAGGTCGTCTATGTCGGCCCTGAAATTAACATCTCTTGAATCTAGTCTAGTGTAATATGGCGCGTTTATGTCTACCACCCAATATTTGCTGCTAACCTCTACTATTTGCCCTATTACGTCATCGCCTTCTCTTGGCTTGTATACTCCGGTAAGAGGAGTTACGCTTGCCCCCCGTTCATTCACTTGTAGCATTCCAAAGTATTTTGAGAATGTCTTGCCATTTTCGACATAAGTACCGTTTCCGCCATCGCCTTCCTCAGAAAGCAATTCGCCAGGGGTAACAATGTCATAATTTTTTAGCTGTGCCATATTTTCTATATTCTCCTTAGCATTATTGTGCCATGCGTCACACTCTTTAATTTACTTAAAAGCTCTCCTTCACTTCCAGCTTTTACCGAGAAAGTAACACTTATCCCGTTGTCATTTCTTGTATTACTTTTAATGTCTGCTAACCTTTTTAAAGATAACATTGAGTCGTTTGCGTAGGCCAATGGTATCTCAGCCAAGTAGGAGAATTCCCCTAGTTTTATAGGTAAGATCTTTTTAAGCTTTATAAGGACATCTTCTGTCTGTTCTTTCTCTGGTTTATTCAAATCAAAATTATGATGCACTTCATTCATAGCAAGTTCTATCCTTTTTCTTGGTATTGGTAAGTTTGTCATAGAATCTATAGCCATGGAAGCTATGTTGTCTATTATCCTGTTCTTTAGCATCACAGTCTGCTTTTCTCTGTACGCACTGCTGATCTGGATTTCCCCTCTTTTTATTATCTCTAGAGCTACTTTGTTTACATCTTCTGTGCCAAAAGTCTTGTCAAGATTGCCAGCGACTTCACCCTTCTTTATATCCTTGAATATCTTGTCGACTAAAAGTGCAGAAGTTATATCATCGTTTTTGCCTTCTTTTATGGCCATCGCCTTTTCACAGTCGACAAAAATCTCGAATCTTTTGTCTTCGATCTGAAGTCTTGCTATTACTCTATCTTCCATGTATTTGATGAGATTGCTTAGATGTATGCTGATATCTCTTCTTTTCCAAGTCTCCTAAAACCAGAAGCATTGATGATGACTATTTCAAATCTGTCGGGATGTAGTTTTATACCGCCAACTTTCATGGCTTTTATAGCGACCTTTATCAATGCATCAGTATCCATGTCTGTCTTATATCCTTCTTCCAAGCTCTTGTTTATAGCTTGTGAACCTTCGCCTATGGCCACTGCCTTGTACTGGAAAAATATCCCGCTTGGTTCTAACATGAATAGGACCGGCTTTTCATTTCTTAACCCTCCGAACAACATGCTTACACCGTAAGGTCTTGCGCCACCGTACTGCGTGAAAGCTTGCATTTCAGAACTGATCTTTTTTATAAGAAGTAACATATCCGCCTGTTCGTTGTAAGTGACGCGGTGCTGTTGCGCTTCTAACTGAGCCTTTTCTATAAGCGCGCGGCCATCTGCTATCATACCTGATATCGCAACGCCAGCAAATTCGTCTATTTTAAATATTTTTTCTATGCTTTCTGTAACTATAAGTTTTTCCACTTCAGGAAGTCTTTTATCGGCCACGAAAACAATGGAGTCCTTGCCGGCCAAAGCCAATGCAGCAGAACCCTGAGAGACAGTCTTTCGAGCGTATTCTACTTGTAAAAGTCTACCATCTGGGCTGAAGAGCGTGATTGCACGGTCATAACCCATTAAATCATTTGGCATTTGTTCCATATCTAGTTTCCTCCAATTTTATCTTTTTTAGACTACCACTACTTTTTAAGGTAAGCAGGTTTGATTTATAAAACTTACCAATTAAAGATAATAAGAATATCACTTGATTTTTGTAAGAATTGTCTACGCTCAATATACCTAAAATACTGTCCGGTGTGCTAGAAAAGCAATCTTTTATTATCCGCAGGTTCGCCTTTATGGAAATCAGAGGTTCCAGGTTATTCAATGTAGAGCGCACCGCCTTCTCAAATTCTTCTGCGGAAGTAATACCGCTGATTTCGACCAGCAGATACCTTTTTTTGGTACGCATATCTAGCCTTTGTCAAATACCTTTATCGCGTAAACTATAAGGAATGATAATACGGCGGCGATTGCAGTGAGCACATATACATTTACAATTCCACCGATGGCGCCGTCTATCCAGCTGTATAAAATAGAAACTAGTCCTATAAAAAGAACGACACCGATTATGCTTAGTTCTATCACTCTCTCCCACTTCTGCATTGTCATATGTATAAAATCATGTATTTTTGCCTATTTAATGTTTACAAAGGCCTTATTTCATATAATATTAGTTAGTCCTTAAATTCGCCGGTGTATTTTTTGCCGAGGTTTTTTGGAGCTAGATTAAAGATCATCGTCTTCATTACTGTCATTTCTTCTATACTGTATCCTACCCCTTCTTTTCCTTGGCCGGAATCTTTTATCCCGCCGAAAGGGAAATAAGCAGTACCATGCGAAGGCGCAGCATTTAGAGTCACATTACCCGCCTTCAGTGCTTTCATTACTTCCCAGGTCTTATAGAAATTCTCCGTAAAGACACAGGAATCTAGTCCGTAATTAGAATTATTCGCAACTCTTATCGCATCTTCGATGTCTTTCACTTTTATTACTGTTATAATAGGACCAAATGTTTCTTCATTTGCTATTTCAGCGGTTAGTGGTACGTCTATGAGAAGCGTAGGTTCGTAATAAGCGTCATCGTATTTTCCACCTGCAAGTAGTTTAGCGCCCTTCTTAATAGCATCTTGCAGCATTCCGTCTATTCTCTTAGCCGCTTTTATGCTTATTACTGGTCCGACGGTTATTTCCTCGCCATCAAAGGGGTTACCGAGCTTATAATCTTTAAGGTGGGTTTTTATTTTGGTTATAAATTCATTGTAGACTTTCTCTACCACTAGGATTCTGCTGACAGCATCGCATCTTTGACCTGCGAGCTCTATGGAACCTTTTACACATTCTTTTGCCGCCAAGTCTAGGTCAGCGTCATCTAGCACGACCGCCGAAGCTTTACCGCCGAGTTCTAAGTGCATTTTCTTAAGACCAGCAATAGATGATATGTGCTTTCCTACGTTTGTGCTGCCAGTGAAACTTATCATGTTAACTTCATCGCTTTTTATAAGCAGGTCGCCTACTTCTTCCCTGCTGCCAGTCAATACTTGCAATGTGCCGCTAGGTAAGCCCATTTTTCTGAATATCTCTGTGCACATAAGAAATGCCAATGGATCTGCGCTAGGGGGCTTTATTACGACAGAGTTGCCGGCAAGAAGCGCTGGCAGAACTTTTGCTATCGAAGTATAGACTGGATAATTAAACGGAGAAATGCCGAGCACTACGCCGATGGGCTCTCTTATAACAAGTGCAACTTTCTGGGCAGTGTCGCTAGACCAGTCTCCTGGCATATACTCCCCCATTATCTTTCTTGAGTCTTCCATACCAAGTCGCATTCTCTCCAAAGCAGCATTTAGTTCTCCGCTAGCGGCCCTAAATGCTTTACCAGATTCTATCATCAAGACTTTTACTATCTCATCTTTGTGCCGGGCTAATTCTTGTCTTATCCGATTTAGCAATTCTAATCTGTCTATGGCAGCCATGTCACGTATCTTGTTTTTATTTGCGCCCGCAGAGTCCAAAGCCATTTTTACCTGTTCAGCAGACACAGCGCTTATTTGTGCGACGACCTTTTCATCGACTGGGCTTACCAAATCCGTAGTTTCCTTAGCATCGATCCATTTTCCATCTACGAATACCTTAAATCGCGGCACTTCGCCTTTTTTATAAATTTCAGAAAAATATTCACTTAATTCAAGCTTTGCCATTGTTATTTTATGCAATTTGTTCTAATAAAACTTATCTACGCTTGTGCATAGGTCAAGAGATATTCTAATGCTGATTGCGACTTATGATCGTGGGGCATAATAAAGAGAGAGAATAAATAGTTTACGGAAAGCGACGACAAGTCAAAGGTCGTCGCTTTCGGAGGCGAAGGGAACATGGGAGAAACGGAAAAGACGGCAGGGAGGGTAGTGTCGATAAACACGGGAAAGAGGCAGAGCTATGTAGTGGTGGAAGAACATGGAAAAATAATAAAAGAGGGATACACGGAGACCTCGAAGGAAGGATTTGGCAGATTCCTGGGCACTGTTACTAAATACGGTTGATATATAAGCCAAATAAAAAGAGAGCGAAGCTCTCTCGACCCATCGTTCCCACCGTCCGAACCAATCATCGCCTTCGTGATACCTTACAAGTCCCGCTTCTTCAGCAGGGGTCCTGCCGAGGGAAGAATGCGGCCTTATGAAGTCATAGTAGAACGTCCACAATCTTACGAACAAGTCTCCAGTGTAAAGCTCCTTGAACCCGCGAAGCTCGTGGGTATTAGCACGATAGGAATTATTCCATCTTTCTATGAGATTATTGTCCTTCTTGTCCTCGAAGGAAGCGCAGCGGTGATAGTGGTCGTGGTGATACCCCAAGCCTTTTAAGTCTTTTATTACGGATCCGTATCCGAAGGCTCCGTCCGTGGTGATGTTCATGGCTGGCGGGGACTCCTTCATCAGCAGTCTGGCGTTCTTCTTCGTCCTGTCGGAAGCGAGAAAAGCCGTGGCAAACCTGCTCTCCCTGCAGATGGAAGCCCATACGTAAAAGGACTTCCCACGCGTCTTTACGGACATCTCGTCCATGTGAAGCCTTTCCGTCCTGAAAGGCTTCATGTCCTTTACGTATCCTATGATCATTTTTCCGTATTCAAGAAACCACCTGAATACGGAATCAACGGACACGGAAAGGAACTTTGCAGCGTCCCTAAGCGACGATCCTATCAGATGGAGGTGAATACTGCCGATTATGGTGCGTTTCGCATGGTGTTTCCACCTGAAACCGCCGTTTTCCACGAACGTCTTACCGCAGGACATACAGCGGTATCGCTGTATGTTTCCCCTGTTTTTCGTCTTTCTAAAACCATTTAAGGCTGCGCTGCTACTTTTACAATAATTACATCGGTTTTCCATTTTTTACCTTAAATAAAGATGGCAGCCGATGTAATTAACATTCACCAACCGTATTTGGTAACAGTGCCCAACGCCCTGCACAAGGGCGTTGTCGTTTAATTGTTTTTCTGTAGTTTAATCACCTCGTTTGTAGTTTTATTCGATAAGAATTCTGGCTCTATATTTAGCTCAAACATCGATTGTATAAGCACAACTATGTTATGGCAAAGGACTTTTAACAAGACCTCGTTTATTTGTGCGGTCTTATTCTTGCTTCTAACCACATCGCCAAACTTGGCTTTTATCATAAAGTTGGTCGTTTCTATGTTGCTTCTCAAGTGATAGTGTCCCATAAACTCCTCTCTCTGGTAGACGAAGTAATTGAACATCTTTCTCCATACCCAAGATTTTCCTCTTGGCTTACCACTGGCATTACTTCCGAAAGGGATGTAAGCAGTCCCGCCAAGCGTAATGTACAATAAAGTCGACAAAGTGATGAACGAGGACGTCAAGCTGTTCACAAAGGAATATCTGGACCCTAAAAAAGCAGTAGTCGTTATAGAAACATGTAAAGAAAATGAATTGGTATGGCGACGGCTCGTGGTTTTAGAAAAACTCAGAAAAAACTTAATGAAAAAGAAGAATTAAATCTAAAAAAACGATCTTTATTCAAAAACATTAATTTTTATATTTTAAATTTCTTAACTAAGTCTATCGTTTCGTTTATCCTTCCGTTAGACCACTCTCTTTTTGCATCCTTTTGAGAAAGTTTAAGCATGTATTTTATGTCCCAATAAAAATCGAATTTTACTAGAATTAAATAATTGAAATCCTTTATTTTTTCTCTTTTTATAAGGAATACCATACCTTTACTACGTCTACTATCTTTACGAGCTTTTATTTGATATTTTTTATCTTTTTTGTCTAATGCATCGTATCCTTTCTGATTAGAGTTACTATTGCGTGTTAAGTGTAAACGCTTACATGCTACATATTCACCATATGAAGAAACCAAATTTGCGGAGTTTAACACGCCAGCAGCCTGCAACTCGTCTAATATCTTATTATATTCTTGAAGCTTTCTCAGTATTTCTTTATTTTGCATATATTATTAAAGTGTCATTAGATTATTAAATTAATTTTTAATAATATTATAACCCTCAAATTCTGTAGTTACTCTAAACTTTTCCGCCCAGCTTGATCCATTCTTTCTTAGTCTCTATTAACCATTTCTAATAGTATTCCTCGATCTTTTTGATTCGCTTTTCTTCCTTGAGGGGCGGCTAGATTTTAGTCTCTTTTCTTGGTGGTTTAAGTTTTAGTTCCGGATGCTTCTTCAAGAGAATATCCAAGGCTTCCGCCTGCGCCGAATCAGCCAAGTCAAATTCCTTAGTTTCCATGCGAAAAGAATCGACTTTAAAAGTAACCTTCACCTTTGCCATAATAGCTTAGAGTAGTCCGCTTTATTTAAGACTTCCACTTTCGGAGCTGTTACTGGCCAAATCATCTTGTAGTTTTATTCCCGATTTTGTAGTTTTATTGGTAATTAAACTACAACGCTCTGCATAAGCATACCTTTAAATAGATGCTAATTTCTTTAAAACCTAATGACGAGTCAAATGTCTGGTGCAAGTCTTACAGACAAAATAAAGGTTAGCGGCTATAAGGCGCGTGGGCTTGAAAAGCTTCTAATACTGCCTTTAACAAAGCCCGGTTTATTTAGTTCATGCTTCGTCTCGTGCTACCCGGTATCTAACGAGTGCTTATCCAACTTGGGAAAAGAGATAGGAAGCGACAGGCTTTCTTCGGTAGAGAGATATATTGGAATTTGTGGTGGCGGAACTCAAAATTTAGAACTGATTGGTGAGCTAGGCCGTCCTCTAAAATCCATAACGCTTGTCGACCTTAGTCGCTGGCAGTTGGAAAACTTTAGGAAAGTGGTTGATATATATAATTCAAACGAGCGCGAGGAGGACTATGTTAAAGAGCTGGAAAGGCATTACAAAACCGTTAATCCAAGAAATTCGCATTTTCCTGGAATAAGCGAAAGACCCGTTGTCCAAAGGCAGCCCAGCGTATGCCTAGTAAGAAGCTCGCTGGAAAAGGCCGTAGCAGCGATAAACGAACCCGGAGTATACATGATTTATGCTTCGAATATACTCGATTTAATTTGGGGCCGCTGGGGAAAAATCCGAGATGTGCTTTGTTCTTCGATCTTAAAAAATGAAAATATAGCCGAAGGTTCTATAGTCGTATGTACCCGTCCTAGTGATTCTGGTTTGTCTCTAGTAAATGCCTATGAAAAATGCGGGAAAAGATTGAGAAACTTAGAGTCGAACAGCGTAGTCGCAGACATGCAAAATTTTCATAGTCTATATTAGGGATTGCCGCAAAATAAAATGATACATTTATAAACTACTTTCTTTCCCTTGGATGTTGGCTCCGCGATTCGCTCAGTAATAGTGCGTTTTGACTACATGGCCTGTCGGATACGATCTAAATTTGCAATCACGCATATTATTTTACCGTCTTGACCATAGACAGACCCTAAAGTAAACTACGCAGACATCAAGAAAATCAATTTGGTGCATAAGGGGATTTATTTGAAGGGACATAGTTCTGTAACTGAAACAAGCGCAGGAGTTATTAGCGAATACAAGTCTTTGAAGAGGCCATATGACGCAAGCAGCAAATTCGTAGCTATGCCTTATGCATTGGTGTACAGCGATTTGGAGCTGGATAATAAAGCGCATAGGTACTTGATGCAACTAGTTTATGGGGAAAACCTAATCGAATACTTTGCTAAAATTAGAGAAGATAGATTCAGCTACAAGGCTAAGAAAATTAATAAGTGTCGGTTTTGTTAATTCTGCTTAGGCGATTATCATCTCATCCCAGGTTTTCGGTGCTGTCGTTAAAATTTCGTATCCTTTCTTGGTTATTACAATGTCGTCTTCTATTCTTACGCCGCCAAAACCAGGTACGTATACACCTGGTTCGACCGTTAAGACCATGCCTTCCTCAAGCGGATAGTCTCCGTATGGATTAAGGATTGTGCTATCGTGTACATCTAAGCCTAGCGAATGGCCTACACCATGCGTAAATAGGCCATGATACCCATTTTTGTCTATAACATTTGCCGCGGCCTTGTAAACGTCAAGTCCGTTTGCTCCAGCCTTTATAATGTCTAACGAAGCTCTTTGTGCTTCGAATACAGTGTTGTAAATTTTCTTTTTCTTTCCATCCGAGTTTCCCATCACGAATGTTCTTGTAGTATCAGAGCAGTATCTTTTATACCTCGCCCCATAATCGCATACTATAAGGTCGCCTTTTAGTATCCTATCGTCCCTTGGAACATAGTGTGGCTCGGCACTATTTTTTCCGCTTCCAAATATGGTTTCGAAAGATGCACCAGTTGCACCAAGTTTCATCATATTATAATTGACTATAGCAGCCATTTCAGTCTCTTTTAAGCCTTCTTTTATAGCTTCCTTTATCGGATAGAACGAGGCGCTTGCGATTTCGGCAGACCTTTTGATTAGTTTTATCTCGACTTCGTCTTTTATCATTCTTGCGTGCTCTATAGGATTACTAACGTCTACAATCTTAGAATCTTTTACAGCCTCGCAGAGCCAAAGATAATTCTTTGCAGTTAGTCCGCCGTAATTTACGCCAATCTTTTTATGGCCTTTTAGTACTTGTAATAATTGTGTCTTAAATTCATCGTTGGGTTTTTTGTCAACTACGATTACTTTTAGATCAGTCTTACGAGCGCTCTCCGCCTCAAGAGCACCGGTTATAATTGTCACATCGCCGTCTGCGTATGCCACCGCAAAAGATCTTTCGAATATTCCACTGCTAACTCCGGTAAGGTAGAAGAACGTAGAGTCTATTTGTGGGCTTATATCATTGTTTATTATTATATGTGAGACGTCTTTGTCGTCGATTTTATCAAAAATCTTTTCTACACGCTCTTTTAACAGGTTATTCATGTTTATACCATGTATCCCCTGAATAAAAATTATGTGGTTAGTGTTTTGGTATTCTTTGGCTGCTACAACGCAAAGCTGCCCCTGGCCGGATTTGAACCGGCGTCTTCGCCTTCGCGGGGCAATGTTCTGTCCAAGCTAGACTACGGGAGCATATCAAAGGATATATTATAAAAGATTAATACGTTAATCTAGGAATAATTTGCACTAATACATTCCTATTGCTTGCTTTTCTGCTAATATAGCGGCGACCCTTTTCTCCAACGTAGGATGCGTAGAAAAGAGATTTAACAGTGCACTTCCATTAAGATTGTTTACTATGAATAACGATGAGTATGCTGCGCCTTGAGAGTTTTGGCCCATTTCGCCGGTAGGTTTAGGCATTCCCATGCCAAAAGGACCTCTTTTTGCGCTATTGACGACAGGTTTGCTTATTTTTTGAAGCGAAGATATCAACTCGTCAGGTTTTCTTACAAGCCTTACGCTTCCGATATCTGCGTATAGTTCTCTAGATCTAGAGATTCCCAGTCTTACAAATGTCGCCCCTAACGGGATAAGTATAGCAGATACTATCAAAAGTATAGTTGTATTACCGTTTCTGTTGTTTATTCCGCCGAAAAGCTCGGAAAAAAGTATTATGTTGCCTATATAAGATATTATAGTTGCCATAGTCGCGGCTACAGATGAAACAAGTATATCCCTGTGAGTTATGTGGTTAATTTCGTGGCCTAAAACGGCTTCCATTTCGTCGTCATTTAGCATTGCAAGTATGCTACCAGTTGCGACGACAACCGCATGGTTCTTGTCTCTTCCCGTAGCAAATGCGTTTGGAGATGGCGAATTCATTATCCCGACTCTTGGCATTGGCAGTCCTGCCATATCCGCCACTTTCTTCACAAGATCATAGAATCGAGGATTATCTTCTCGTTCTATAATCTTAGTCCGGGTCATCTTTATAGTGAGATAGTCGCTTTTGTAATACGAGAATATGTTGAGTCCTATCGCCAAAACGAAGAATAAGGACATTATTACCAGTAAATCACCTACAAGATACCCTACTATCGCGCCAAACCCAACCAATATAAGAGCCAGTACAGCGAATAGCAATACTATGGTTGCTGAAGACATAATCTCGATTAATTAGATTGTTACTAATATAAAAGTTTTTAAGTTACTTTATTTTTAATAAAAGCTCCACTGATTTATTGTAGTTTTTAAGGTTATACCCGAAAGCCTCGGCAAAGGCGACAAGTTGCGCAGGAGATTTTATTTGTTCCTTGACACCCGCAAAGGAAACATAAAGTGCAGGTACGCTATAGTCATCGCATAGTTTCCCGTTTATCAAGAAGTTTTTATATGTGCGGAAAAAATCAGTGGATCCTATCAAGGATGACAGTTTGAATATTACAAACATGCGGTTTTCTTTAAGTTTTGAGCATAAGCCTTTGTTCAAGAATAACGCATTTTTGTCTAGATCTGTGATAGCATTGGATTTCCCCTTTTGTATTATAAAATTGTAGTCTTTTCCATCGTATAGTTTTAGTTCGAAAGGAAGTTTATCATCGACATCCGTTATCGAACTACGTTCTATGTCGAATATGTTATCAAATCCAAGTTTTTTGAGCCTATCAACAATTTCTTTGTCATTTTTCTGTATAAGGTCTATGTACATAATATAATCTAAAGCGGACAAAAGCTTATATATAATCTAAGAAGGTATAATAAATACGTAATATGGCAGAGCGAAATAATCCAGTCGCGGATTCAAGGCTTTTTAAAAATGTTTATGTTTGCAGGAATTGTAACGCAAAGATAAGGATTTCCAACCCGAAACTTCTTAGGCCAATACAAGTAAGGTGCAGGCGGTGCGGCAGGCAGGCGCTTAGGCCAAAGCACAAAGAACTGAGAAAACTGAAGGTCTAGGCAAGCATGTCACTTGCAACTTTCTTTTATGCAAATGAAAATAATATACTTGCACTGATAGTATTCGCGATAGTCATTGCATTTGTTCTATGGAATAGGAAAAAGTTCTCGATAGAAGGCAAGATACTGTTCATTTACAGGACCAAACTGGGCCTGAAAATAATGCAGCGGCTATCTAAGTATAAACGAATTATAAACGTTTACGCAATTATTGGGGTAATAGCCGCCGTCGCATCGATAGGATTCATGCTCTATCTCCTTATCCCATACTTAAATTTGATGATGTCCCACCCAAGTTCGACGCCGGCCGCATTAGATCTCGTTTTGCCCGTGTCCGGAGTTCCAGGTATAGTGGGGGTACCGATATTTTATTGGCTTATCGCATTGATAGTAGTGGTCGCTCTTCATGAGGGATCACACGGAATAGTCGCGCTTTCAAAGAAAATAAAACTAAAGGCGTCAGGTTTCGGCTTTTTCCTCGCTTTCCTCCCCCTGGCTTTTGTAGAGCCAAATGAGAAGCAATTTGAAAAAGCAAGTAGATTTGACAGGCTTAAAGTCCTTTCAGCTGGGTCTTTTACAAACATCATACTAGGTATTTTATTTCTCGTAATTTACCTTTTGCTTTCAAATTATATAGTAGCCATACACGCTGTATCGTTTGCGCCATTGGCATTGCAAGTAATAAGCGTGGTTCCGAATAGCCCAGCAGCAAATGCAAGTCTTCCGGTAAATGCCACAATAACACAAATAAACGGACAGCAATTCTCGACGGTACTGCAGGCAGAATCAAAATTAAGCGTAATCCCCGGGCGGTACATTAATTTAACCACGTCTTCTGGAGTGGTTTACGACATAAAGACGACATACAACGCGTCGATAAATACGACAAATCATAGCTATATAGGAATATATGCGGGATTCATAGCAACAGAACCAGCTCAGTTCCTCATATCGCCGATTTCTCAAAATGCCTATCCGAATAATAATGCGACATCACAAACCTTATACTGGTTTGATGGCTTATTCTTATGGATTGCCATCATATCACTAGGCTTAGGATTGGCAAATTTCTTGCCGATATTTTATATCACAGACGGGTGTAAGATAGTTAATGAGCTATTGGGATACACAATAAAGGACAAAAAATTACTTTGGAACGCTACAAACGGAGTTATAATATTCTTCTCTGTTTTTTTCCTATTCTTAACGCCGCTAGGAACGTTACTTTTCTCACACTTATAATCAAATTTATATGATAAGCAGCACATTATACTGATATGGCTAAGAAAATAAAACGAGGAAAGAAAGTTTCTAAAAGCAGAAAAAGGGAACCTGCGGTTAAGCAACAAAAGCCTCAGAAAGTGGTAATAAACATAAACAAGCTTCTTTCGCTAGAAGAAGCGGTTAAATACGTTGTCGATCTCAGCGGCGAAAAAGGCTTGGAAGTGTTCAAGTACTTAATCGCAAAAGGTCCAATGGAGGAGAATACCTTAGCAAAGAAGTTGAAATTCGAAAAGGCGAACGCAATAAGAAAGTTCTTGTATAAACTATATAACAAAAATTTGGTTTCGTATACGAAGAAAAAGAAGGGCGCAAAGGCGTGGTATACTTACTATTGGAAAGCAAACCCGGAAAGGTTGATTTTCCTTATAAAGAAGGAATATGAGGATGAAATACAACAAGCGAAGAAATCCATAGACCTTAACAAGGCCAATGACTTTTATATCTGCGAAACATGCAACAGGCAATATGAATTAAAGCAAGCCCTCGAGAATGACTTTCGTTGTGCAAACTGCAATGGCACCTTGGTGCATATGGAAACATCACAAGTAGTCGGCGAAAAAGAGAATAGAATCTCTTTCTTGAACGAAAAGATAAGAAAACTTGGCGAAATAGACAACAGTCTCCCGGCAGTCACAGGGGGAAAAAAATCGAAGAAATCACGTCAAAATAAATCTTCAAAGCGAAAACGACGATAAGCATTTAGCCGACGTCTACGCCTGTGCATAACTCCTCATTTTCTACTTTGTGTGCAGGAACGGGGTAATTTTGATGAGTATCTAGTCACGCTACAAGACAGTTATGCACACGCCTAGCCGACGTCTACAAGTTGACAACTGTCTGTTACGTAAACTGTTGTAGGATTCCCGCATATCGATGAGTTAGCAGTCTGTGATATCGCACAAGAATAACCATAACTTATGTTCTTTGCAGCGCAGTAATTTGTGTACGTAGCACCATGTGCTGTAATGTTCTGACATTCTAGCTCACACAGGCCTACGGAAACGGTACGATGGTTCTCTCCGGTGTTTGTATAAAATAGTGCTGCAGCAACCACAAGCACAACAAGTACTATCAATACTATAGCATTTGCTTTGTACATAAGTATCTTAGCTGTCTACGCTATAAATATTATCGTAATTTTATCTGTTTTAATGCATTTATACGAGTGGATTTATTAAAAAGATATGCAGCGTAGAGCTTCCATAATAGTTTTAAAAGATAACTTGGTTTTGCTAGTTAAATTAAAGGACCAAGACAAACTTCTCCCTAGAGCTACATGGGTTTTTCCTTTCATAAATTTGACAGAGGAGAGCAGTCCAAGAAAGGAAATAAATGATTTTTTGGGCGGTATGATGGTAAGCTATAAGCTAACCGATAGGGTTTTTAAATATGTACCGAGCGAAAATCCGAAACTTACTTATTTTGTATACGTGGCTGATTATATAAAGGGAGGACCAGAAGTATCCCACTTTTTCCAATCCTATAAATGGGTTCCTATAAAAGACATAGTTGCTTATTCCACTTCATTTATGGATGACCATGTATCAAAATATCTTAACGAAGTCGCAGAAAAAAGAGAAAAGTTTAAAAATCTATAGGCCAAAATTTAGCCATATAAGTCGGTTTTAGGTTCTTCCTTCTTGTTTATTTTCTTCAGCATCTCGTCTATCTTTGCAAGCGTTTGCCTATATTCTGATACGAGTTCTCTTGTGTCAACGTGTATGCCAAGAGGTGCAAGCGCATTAATCAATGTAGCCGCCGCTAAGCCGTCTGGTATTTCGGAGTGAGTCTCTGCCATCAAAAGCGTTACTGGAACGTCCTCCATTTTAGCCCTTAAAGTCAACTCAGCATTTAGACCTATTATTGCGCCATCCTCTAGCTTTCTCGCATTTGCAGGCTGAAAGCCATTTCTGCTAGATGCATAATAGAGTTCACTGACTTCCTTTCCTTTATCTATCGCAAGGCCGTCTAGGCAGATTATGCCCTCGAATTTATATTTCTTGTATATCTCAAATATCTGTGATATCAGCTCCTTTATAGCATCTGGATCCAACGGAAACTGAGAATTTATGAAAATTGAATTTTCTGCTTGTAGTATCCTTACTGGAAAATTTATTTCGCCACGATCAATTACAGCCACAGGCATTTCGATGTCTAAGTCTATGAAACCTATATCTTTTATCGCACCCTTCTCTTCGAGATATCTGCTGGCTAATATAGATATATAGCCGACCGTTTGAAAAGCTGTAATTATATAACCTCCAGATTTCAGGGCCTTTTTGAAATAGAACTTAGCCATAAGGAGATTTGTTCTACTTATTATAAATGCTTTATGCTTTTTGGGATCGATTATCAGAAAATAGCCGGTACGACGTAGATGAAATTAATTATCGTCATCGCGATAGCTATAACAAAGAAAGTTATCCATATTTTTTTGTTCCAATTTATTACTTTGTAACCATCCAGAGGATTTATCGGGATTAAGTTAAACGCGGCCAGGTAGAAGTTTATGTACGAACCTAAAGCGGTTACCAAGATCCCGAACGCCACCCAAGATGAGCTAACTTTACCAGCAACTAGCGTAAGTAGTAAAAAGAAACCCAAGAATATGAAACCGAATATAATATTTATTCTCGGTCCGGCAAAAGAAATCATTCCATAGCGTTCTCTAAACCCCTTTGGGTCTAGAAATTGTTCTCTTGGATCCGGTTCAAAATACGTTGCTCCGGGTGCAGCGAAGATAAAACCAAATAATGCGGTTATGATAGCAAGAAATATCCCCCAGACCCATATCCTAAACTCTGCGCGGTACCTATATTTTTGTGCAGTAAACTTGTGCATTAGCTCGTGCATTATGAATCCACAGCCAAGAACTATGGCAGACGCTACAAAAACGAGTATAAATCCGCCCGTGGCAATAGCACCGCCGTCTAAGACGTAGGCAAAAGCAAGAGAAAGTACTATCCATGCTATAAGTATATTTTCTATTTCTACGATTGTGAATCTCTGTGAGAAGGCTTTGAGAGCGGCATAAAAGCCAACTCTCTCTTTCTTAACTATCTTTACTTTTGGCATATACCTAATTTAACCATCTCTTTGTATATATTAAGTAACTCATCTACCTCAAATAAAAAAACCTTCCTCCTCATAAAAGATTCATCTAGTTTTTCAAGGCGCGCTTTTAATTCAGGTTTTGTATGCAATGCCATTTTCTCTCGGCTATCAAGTATCGCAGAATAAAGGTTCTTCTTTTTGTGCTGGAATATCGCTCTGCAAAACGCTAGAAACCCTTCGTCTATTGTTATACGTTTAGGCGAAAGTTTTATCACTATCGAATCGACTGAAGGCATCGGTCTAAAACAAGCTTTGTTCACGTTTATTATTCTCTCTATATCGCAAGTGTATTGACAGAATACTGAAAGCATGGAATAATCTCTTATACCGGGTATAGAGAGCATTCTTTCTCCAAATTCTTTTTGATACATTAAAATAGCAAACGAGTTCGGCCGCTTATTAAGAAAGTATACGATTTTTGTGGTTACTGGAGAAGAAATAGCGTAAGGTAGGTTAGATACTATCTTGGTTACATCCTCAGGAAAGTCGATTTCCAGTGCATCTGCATTTATCAATTCAACATTTTTTAATTCTTTTAGCGCGATCTTTGATGAATCAAGTAGATTAAGATCTCTCTCTACAGCGTAAACCCTTGCGGCCTTTTCAGCAAGCTCTCTTGTAAGCCTGCCATCCCCGCTCCCTATTTCTAGTACTATATCATCTTTGTTTAATTCCGCAGAGGCTACTATTTTACTCATTATATTTCGGTCTTTAAGAAAAATCTGTGTGTTCCTCATACTATTATCTTTAATACCTGACAATTTTTTATAGGTTCGTCATTTTTTACTTTTAGGCCATTCCTACAGTCTATCGCGCCTCTATAGTTTTTTGCAATTTCAGAATGTACAAGCTCAGCGACATCACGCGGGGTAGCATTTTGATTAACTATATAAGCATCCGGTAAGATTCTACCCCTGCCGTCCGACAATTTCTTCTCATCTTCTACGGTAAATACAACCTTATTTTTCATAAGTCCAAATACCAATTCATTTAGCGCCTGCTGGACGCCAGTATTACCATGTTTCTTTATTATTTTGCTTATTATATCAATCGCTTTGATTTGTTCTCTGTTTAGGTCCCTTTTTATCTTTATCGAATCATCATAATAATCTATAAAACCGTGTTTGCTAGCTTCCTTAAGCGTGAGTTCCGCAGCGGCGGAGCATGAAATAATCGGATATTCAAAGTTAGATTTTAAATCTTCTAGGCGTTCCTTTAAATTTTCAGTCGCATCCATTTTATTTGCCGCGATAATCATTGGCTTGTCTCGGCTTAAAACATAGTCGCTTATTAGTTCTGCGGAACTCTCATCTAGCGTTTTTATGTTTAAATTTTTTATTGCCTCTTTTACGGTGTTAAAGCTAAACTTTATACCAGACAATGCCTTGTATACAGCCTCGGATAAATCTTCCGTTCCGTGCAACTTTACTCTTAATATTATTGATTTTACCCATAATTTCAATTCTTTTCTCACCATCTCAACGTCCCTTTTTGAATCATAATTTATTGTCTGGTTTCCCGTGCCGTCAGTTTTACCAGATATGTCTATTACTTGGATCAAACCATCTACTTCCATTGCATCACTTAGGAATTTATTCCCCAAGCCCTTTCCTTCATTTGCGCCCTCTATCAAACCAGCTACATCTATTATCTCAAGCGGCACGAATCGCACGCCACTTACGCAAGGAGAGTTATGTGGCACACATTTAGTATCGAATTCTTTTTCGGGGCACTTTACTGTAACATATGCAATGCCCCGATTTGGTTCGATAGTTGTAAATGGTCTGTCTTCTATCTGCACGTCTTCCAAGGTTAATGCTTTGAAAAAAGTGCTTTTCCCTACATTGGTTCTGCCTATTATTCCAACTTTCATAATAGAATAATCGAAGAAATCACAAGCGTTAGGACAAGAAACGCCACTTCATAGCCCACTATCTTAACAAGGTCGGCTTTTATGGAGGTATAAAACGCAGATAGAGCCAGATTTATTATCACTAGGGCGGCGGCAACAATTATATAGAATTGGCTATCAAAATATACTAGTAATATCATTACAAGTACTTCCAATAGTACGAAGTAAACATTTAGAAAACGGTCTACTTTTATCTTTTCAGAAAAAGCTTCTATCTCGGATTCGGTATACGTCCCGATTATATACCCTACAGGAAACGAAGCAGAAACTAACAGTAACAAAAGAATATTATACATTATACTCAGCATTAAATTTAATGAAAACACATTAATAAATACCTAAGAACTAAGAAGATAATCCTGTATGGATGAAACTGACGAAAGGGCTTCCGAAATCGAAACAGAGCAATCTTTAGTTGCATCAAATAGCCTCTACTACTTTTTTAGATTTTTGTCAAAGTCGTTCATAGCTTTTATTGTTAGCATATTTCTTGTAAGATTCTTAGGCTCTATAGATTATGGTATATACACGATAGCCACGATTTATTGGGCAATGTTCACAACGATCGCATTACTTGGGTTAGGAAACGCTGTGCAATATGGAATAGCAAAATATAGAGTGCATAACGAATTTGGAAAGCTAAATTGGTTGGTGAAGCACTATCTTATGATACTTATAATAAGCTCCATATTAGGTTCAATTGTAATGTTCGTTTTAGCCGGGCCAATTGCAGCAGCGTATAGGGTACCGCAAATGCAAAGTCTTATAGAGATTTTGGCGTTGGGTATAGTTTTCTATGGAATAACCGAAGGCTTTGCTACCAATGTATACGTAGGTTACCAGAAAATTAAATACACTTTTTTTTCCGGTATAACCTTTGACGCTTTAAGACTTGTGCAAGTTGCCATAGTATTTTTTGGTTTAGGTCTTCTAGGTGTTATAGCGTTTTATGATGTTATTTATATAATTGTAGCGGCCGTCGCCCTATATTTTGTTTATAAATTATTACGCAAAAATAAGATTCAAAAAGAGAGACCCGTGCCTAAGAAAGAATTAAGTGAGTTTCACAGGTATAACTGGTTCTCATACGGGCATAATCTGATATCTTATTTTTACGGCTCAGCGATAGTACTTATCCTCGGAGTCTTTGCACCAAATTTATCGTCAGTTTCATTTTTTGCCGTTGGATGGAATCTTGCAGCTCTTATAGCAATGCCAGCAAGTGCTCTTAGCTCAGCATTTTTCTCTACAAATACAAAATATTTTGAGACAAAACAGCTTGATAAATTTTACGGGTTTATGAATTTAATATTGAGGTACGTATCTATGTTTACCATACCATTATTAATAGGGGGAATAATTGCTGCAGGGCCTTTAATCTCTTACTTTTACCGTTCTTCATTTTTAGGGGCCGAAACCCCATTCATAATCGTCATGGTCGCCACGTTTTTAATGGCCTTGTTTGGTCCTTTAACGAATATTGTAAGTGCTATAGGCAAGCAAAAATATGTTTTGTATTCTAGCGTAGCCGGTGCAGTTGTTGGTCTTATTAGCACACTGATTTTAGTTCCTATATTTTTTGCCACCGGCGCAGCATTTGTAATATTACTTTCGAGCACGGCCATACTGACGGTAAACCTTTATTTTACTTCAAAATATATAAAAATAACTTTGCCTTATTTTGTCATGCTGAAAATTACAATAGCATCGCTACTCATGGGCGGGATTATATACATTTTAGACAAAACGGTTTCTTTGGCGCTGCTTCCGGTTATTCTTATCGGAAGCTTTGTTCTTTATCTTTTTATTATATATGTGATGGGCGTATTGACCAGGAAGGACATAAACTTTTTCTTAAAATTAAGTAGATTAGACAAGTTTTTGCATTTTAAGATATAATTTAAAAACACTTTAATATTATTGGATATAAGGACTAATATGCGTCTAAATGTAAATGCAGTAGAGCTAGACTATGATGAAAAAATAAGGAAGCTATACGCAGATAGGGAAGAAGTTCCTTTTTCCGTGAGGAAACTTTCTGATATGAAAAACGTACTTTTTAACCAGAATTTTATAAATAACAAAAATAAAGATGATGGCTTATACTATATGTTTAGGGCCGCGGGTCAACGTAAGAATAATACTATATTCGAAGCGCACGACATGAGATACGACGTTACGGTTATCATGAACTATAACCTGGGTGGAGAATTTAATAAGACTTTTGGGCATTATCATCCAATCTGCAAAGACGATCTGATGTACCCTGAACTTTATGAGGTAGTCTCTGGTGAAGTTATTTATATATTGCAGAAAAGATGCGAAGACGGCAGTTATGATATAAAACTAATACACGCAAAAGCGGGTGATAAAGTCATAATGGAACCAAATTACGGTCATATCTCCGTAAATATTGGTAAAGAGCTATTGATTGAAGCAAACTTGGTAAATTCTAAATTTGAATCAAACTATAAACCGATTATGGAGATGCATGGTGGGGCAGTCTATTTAACAGATAAAAAGACCATAGTTTTAAACCAGAATTACAAAAATGTATCGATAACTCATATGGACGCGCCAAAGATAGAGTTTTTAGATTCAAACAAAAGTATTTATGATGAATATATTTCACATCCAGAACATTTTAAATTTCTGAATAATCCAGACTTTCTTTTATGGAAGCACGACGAATGGGATTTGTCTAGCCAGCACTTTTGAATGTAGTCACAAGAAAGATTTAAAAGCACCAGCGTTTTCTTTATACTATTAAATCACTTATGACTGAAGACGATGAGCTAAAAAAGATAGAATCTGAGACAGAGCGTGCTGAAAAAAGAGTAGATAAAGAAATTGAAACTGAAAACATCAGACTGAGGAAAGAGCTTGAAGAACTAAAAAAACGGCAGGCGCGATTGGATAAATTAAAGACTGAGAGTTCTGGATTAGAACAGCTTAAGCCAGCTAAAAAGGAAAAAATAACAGAAGTTGAGATACAAGTAAACTTTGATTCTGCCAAAAAAGTTTTTAGAACGCTGTATAATGTATTCATACAAAAGAGAGTTCTGTTTTATATCCTGCTTGTAATCGCAATAGTGATAGGAGTTGTTATACGTTCTGCAAGTCTACCTGCCCTTGGCGCATCACCATTAATAGGCAATGGCTATCTAAATATGGGGGGTTCATTAACCGGTTTAGACCCATATACGTTTTATATCCAAATGAACACGATAATACATACCGGTACCGTCCCGATAATAAACCACATACAATACTTACCTATAGGTGCGGTTACTAGAGGCGATCCACTATTAATCTCTTTCTTTGGCGCCTTTTTGTTTCGTATTTTAACGCCAATATTCCCCGCGGCGACTTCTATGACGTGGTTTATGATATACCCGGTAATAGTCGCAGCTTTGGCTACAGTCATATTATTTTTTATATGTTTAGAATTATTCGGTGATTATTGGATAGCAGCGTTAAGCGGCTTTATGATGCCCGTATTTCAGACCTTGTTAAATAGAACAACTGCAGGCTTCTCCACCAAAGATGCAATGGGTTTCTTGATGATATTACTTGCAGTCTACTTTTTGGTAAAAGCGCTTAAATCAAAAGAAACAAGATCAAAAATACTCTACGGATTTATGGTTGCTTTTGCAACTGCTTTAACAGCAGATTCTAGTGGGTTTTCTAAATTTCTTTTCTTTTTGGTACCTTTGGTATACATAATAATGATATTATTTAATTATGTCAAAAAAGGAGACCTTTATGCTTTCTTGCCCTTTGCACTTTTTATCCCGATATTAGCAAGTTTCGTTACATTGACCCCGGACTCATTGGTTACAGGTGCCCAATATTACGCGATTTATCTCTGCTATGCGATGGTTCTGTTTAAACTACTTATTTATGATAGATATGGAAACAAATTAAAAATTCCTTTTGTTAATATAGGCGCATCAATTGCTATCTATAGCACAATAATACTTGTTGCCCTTTTGGCTCTAGCTGGCAAACTTTCCAGTATTTTCTCACATCTTCTATCTGAAATTCAGTCACCGTTAGGTATAAGCGCAGCAAATCCAGTAACGCAGACCATTGCAGAATATGGCCAGACTACACTCTTAGATAGAATGGTCGATGCAGGAGGTCTGATTGGTACAGGCGCAAATGCTATAAGCATAAACTTTCTACTTCTTTTGTTGGGAGGAATCTTTCTTCTTTATTACTTTCTTAAGGGCTTCAAACATTGGTATCTGCCTTTCTTAGCAATTTTACCATTTTTGTTGCTTATTTTCGGAGGCAATTACACAACTCAAGGCTCAGGCCCGACGTCCGTGCTTTTAGTTTTCGTTTTTGCCGCATTTATCCCTTTAGTTTGGTTTGGTCTGAATAGAAAAGGGGCCAATGTTAAACGTTCATTAACTTCAATTGTCTTTATGACGTTAGTTTCTCTTATTTTGTTAGTTTCTCTTTTCTTAGCAGAACAAACTACCACTTACTATGAATATGGAATTTTTGGCATAATCATCATACTGCTTTTAGCGTTCTTTTTTGATAAATTAGATGAGAAAACATCGCACAAATCCGTGTACATGGTAGCCTTTATATTTTATATTCTTGCCATGCTTTTTGCAAATTTGCAGAACCAGCTTCTTGAATCGGTTGGCTTTATAGGCATTATAGTTCTGCCGTTCGCTGCGGTTTTTATAGTTACTTTTGTCGTAAAATATGTTAACAACATCTTAAAATCTTCTAAGAAAACCGCGTTTGCGGTAAGCGCAATAATTATATTGGTTGCCATAATATTTCTTGTAGTCGACCTTAATAATAGCCTACAAGCCTCTTATCTAACATCACAAGGAAGTGGAAGCGGATTAGCTTTGTGGGGGCCAACAATGCTCTGGATAAACTACAATACGCCAGTTAATACCTCCATAATATCTTGGTGGGATTACGGTTATTGGGAAGAAGCTATTGCGAATAGAACGGCTGTGGCTGACGGAAGTAATGCATATGGCTACCAATCTATGATAGCAGATTATTTCTTTGAAGCTACGTCGCCCTACCAGTATTCTACATACCTTAACTTTATACATAATCCTACGTACGCAGTTATAAGCGGTAGCGAAGTCGAGAAATTTTCGGCGATATCTACTATAGCCTTGAATCTAACCGAATTTACTCCGATGGCGGAAGATCGGCCGTCAGCAAATTCTAATAACATAGGTAATAAAGACTACCAGAATCTTGCAATTTTTGGGGGTAGCAGCAGTGCCGGTTTAGGTCCGATAGAATCAAATATGGTTATAGACGGAGTGCCGTGGAATTCTTCAGTTACTATTTTAGTAGAAGTTTTAATACCTTATAATTATACAAATTCGTCTTTCGTGCAGAGTCAGGTAGTGTATGGTATAGTTTATAATGCGCTGACCAAACAAGTTTCAAATCCATTACCTATAGAAAACTTCTGCGTCTTCGGTGTCGGATGCGATCGGGTTACAACTAATTCGAGCGCTATACCGGGGGGAATTATGATACTTAACGACACAAATACCGTAAATCTTAATATGGGGGGCTATGCTGCTACGGGAGGATATGAAGTCGCTCCGATAAATACGCAGATTTATGGAAATGGGCCAGGGGTACTTTATTTACCAGAAAAGTCATTGGATACACTCTTTGTAAAACTTTATCTTTTGAATGAGACAGTACCTGGTTTTACGGAGATATTTACTGATGGTCTACCGCAGGATAGCTTGTTAAGCATAGGGAATCAAGTCTTGACTAACATAAACGTATACGCAATAAATTATACGGCATTAAGTCAGTACAATTTACTAAATCAAAGCGACTTCTGTTCAGTGTCACCTTCTGCAGTTGATTATTGTGCCAATCTCAGCTACCTGCCTGAAGTATTCAGCAACAACAGTGAATTACTCGCTAGTACACCAATAAACGCAAGCCCAACATCTTAATATGAAAATTATAATATCTGGGTTAACGGCATCCGGTAAATCGACTTTAGCAAAAGGGATTAGTGAGGAGCTCAATCTTAAATATTTTTCGGCGAGTTCAAAATTACGTGAGATAATGCCGCCAAGAGATTTTGAATTTTGGGAATCGCAAAAGGGGCTAGATGTGGTCAAGTTTAGACTTAAGCATTTAAAATACGACAAGCTACTCGATGACTATATATTAAAATACGTTAAAGAGCATGACAATTTAGTTTTAGATAGCTGGGTCGCTTCTTGGAAGATAAACGATGAAAGAACTATAAAGATATACCTTAAAGTCGATCTAGAGACAAGAGCTTGGCGGGTTTCACAGCGCGATAACGTGGGTTACGGCGAGGCCCTTAAGTTTATGAAGGAAAAAGACAGGCTATCATCTAAAATATATTATACTTTATATAAAATAAAAATAGCAGATGACATGGCGCCTTTTGATTTAGTAGTGAACTCTTCTGCGTTGTCTGCTGACAGTCTTAGAAAAGTATGCCTAGAATATATAACCAAACGAATGAAAAAGTGGAGATAATCTTATTAAAGCACTTTAATACCAGCATACTACTATTACGATGAAACTGCCATTAGAAGATATTAAAAAAGAAATCATTGTTTTTTCAGATGAAAGTACCGATGATTCTCATGGTTGCTATCCAGAAAAGCGCAACCTTTCTCAAAAATTAGATTTTGGCATGATACTTTTAGATAAACCACCAAGAACTAGGTCTAAAACCGCCGCGGTTATAGCTAAAAATATACTTTCTCCTATCGGCGTTTCAAAAATAGGCTATTCCGGTACTCTGGATCCCAACGTGACAGGGCTATTACCTTTAGCGATAAACTCTGCAAACAAAGCTATATCAGTTCTTCTCTTTGGCGGAAAGGAATATGTAGCGTTAATGCACCTACATAGCGAAGTTAAAATAAATAAGATATCAAAAACATTCGAAGAGTTTACAGGTAAGATAATGCAACTGCCGCCGGTTAGGTCAAGTGTCAAAAGACAGTACAGAGAACGTGAGATTTATTATCTAGACATACTGGAAGTGGAAGGGAACGACGTGCTATTTAGGACCGGCGTAGAGTCTGGGACTTACATAAGAAAACTTATACACGATATGGGGGAAAAATTAGGCGTAGGCGCGCACATGTCAGAGTTGCGAAGGACAAAAGTATCTAATTTAACAGAGAAAGACAACCTAGTTACCCTACAGGACCTTGATGACGCGATGTACTATAAAGAAAAAGAAAACGATGACAGGTTCTTATCGTATTGTATGCAGAACATAGAGTCTGCCATAGATTTTTTACCAAAAGTTTATATTTCTGACAGCGCGGTTGATACCATTTGTCATGGTTCTCCTCTTGCTGTTCCAGGCCTGGTAAAAATGAATAAATTTGATTCTGGAAATACGGTGTTCCTTTCGACTCTTAAAGGCGAATTAATCGGGCTTGGGAACTCAGTTTTATCGTCGCAAGACATAATCGAAGGCAAGAAGGGTATCGCAATAAAAACAGATAGCGTTGTAATGAAACCCGGGACTTATCCTAAGTATACAAGAAAAGAGTTATAAGCATTATATTCAATCACTTAAAATCGGGGTGGTGATCTAACTTGGTATGATGCGGGCTTCGGGGGTCCGTTGTTCTGGGTTCAAATCCCAGCTACCCCAATTAGATTTTAAATATTATAACCTGATATAGTCTGTGTCAAGTACATTATGAAATATAGTTTAAAATGCACATCGTGCACGTCAATTTATGGCCCCAAGAGCCAGATGTATAGGTGCAATAAATGCAATTCTATACTCGAAGTCGATTACAAATATCCTGACAAAATTGATTTAGGCAGCGGGAAAATAAAACATTCTAAATACAAACAATTTTTTCCGACATCAGGAAAACTCTTAAGCTTGGGTGAGGGGGGAACTCCCATTGTTAATTATAAGATAGGTAACGTCAACTTGATGTTAAAGCTTGAAACACATAACCCAACTAATTCATTCAAAGACCGCGGTTCATCTGTAGAAATAACAAAGGCGATCGAATTAGGATTTAAAGAAGTCTGTTGCGCATCAACTGGCAACATGGGATTTTCTATCGCAACTTACGCCCAAAGATTTGGAAAAAAGTGCACGATATTCATCAGTAAAGATGCTAAAATTGAAAAGATAGCCAAAATTAAGAAGGCCGGTGCTGAGATAGTCGAGATTAAAGGGGATTTTAATACGGCCTTAGGGACAGCAGAATTATTTTCAAAAGTAAACAACATATTTCTATGTGGCGATTATCATTATCGAAAAGAAGGGCAAAAAAGTATAGTTTTTGAGATTTTTGACCAATTAGGAAAATTACCTGATTTTATCATTTTGCCGGTTGGAAACGCCACTCTATTAGCCGCATTATACAAAGGAATTAAGGAATTAAGAAAAATCAAGATGATAAATAAATTGCCTAGGCTCATAGCGGTGCAAGCTAGAGGATGTGACCCGTTAGTGAGGGCGTATAACCAGCATAAACGATTAACTTATATGCATTCAAACACAAAAGCGGATGCCATCGCGGTTGGATACCCAACATTTGGTTTTGAAGGCGTTGAAGCGCTAAAAGAAACAAATGGTTTAGCTTTAAGCGTGAGTGACGCAGAGTTAGAATTTGCGCGCAGAAAATTACATGAATCAAGGATATATTCAGAACTAGGCGGCGCAGCTTCGTTTGCCGGAACTTTGAAAATAAATAAAACGCACCCGGCCCTATTTAAAGGTAAATCAGTATTCTGTTTGATAACAGGGAATAATTAACGAAATAATAAATTTATGGAAAGTAATTATAGAAAATAGTTTAGAAATCGTGCAATATTTATAATCAATAAACAATCAAATTAAGTTTATCAAAGCAGAGGTAGCGAAGCGGTCAAACGTGTAAGGCTAAGGACCTTATGGCTCAGGCCTTCGTGGGTTCAAATCCCACCCTCTGCATTTATTTGCTCAGTTTAGGTAGATATAAATACTCTAAATTGGCTAAGATATAGATATGTCAATAACCGGAAAAGGCGCCCACCACCGTTCAAGAAGACGATTGGCATTAAGAAAAAAAGACAGAGGCAAGATAGATTTAAAAAAGGCATTGCAATCTTTTAATGAAGGTGAGCGCGTTTTAATAGATCCAAGCGCATCAGTTCAGAGAAACATACCACACCGGCGTTTCTTTGGGATAAATGGCATCGTATTGAAGAAAAAAGGACGTGCCTACACGGTACAGGTAATGCAAGGAACAATGGCTAAAACCGTTGATTTGCTGCCAGTTCATCTTAAGAAACTTTGAATATGGAATACGAAATAATAGATGAAAAGCTACTGAGCGAGACAGAACTCAAAGAAAAGTATATGGATTATATCGATACGGCCCACGAATCAGGAAAAAGGCTTATTGAACACATAAAGAAAAATGTTAAAGTAAACAACTTTGATGAAGCTTTCAATGAGATAATCGGTCTGAACCTAGATATTCGGGATGACTATGTAAGAATACTTATAGACGCAGCGCCCGCGTCAGTCGATCAAGTTAGAGCAATACTAGCCCCTCTTAAATCTACGATAAAAGAAGACGATATAAAGAAAATTCTCGCCGTTATAAAGAAGCATTTATAATCGGCACAGCTAACAATATAATATGGGAAAGGACGAATACGCATATGTTTTAGAATACCTACCCTATGGCATCGTAGATTCTAAAGATAGGCACTCATCCGCAGTCATATTGACCGATTCTCTTTCATTGTTAATCGCCGCTTTGAAAAAGAACGTAACTGTAGAGGCTGGAAAAAGAGTTTACATAGGCGAAAATAAGAGAGACGAGATACACCATATAATCGGTAGAATAACGCCAAGTAAATTGACAGAAACCGGTCTTGACAGCCTAAAAGAGTTCGTTCACAAGATTGTACAAGAAAACGAAAAGAAATATGTAGGAACAATAAACACGCTTGGCTCCATAAACGTAAGACTACATGCTTTAGAGCTAATTCCAGGGATGGGTAAAAAGCTTACACAAAAACTATTAGAAGAACGAAAGAAAAAGCCTTTTGAGTCTTATGTAGAAATAGACGAGAGACTACAACTTTCTTCCAATATCATGAGGAGCATAGAAGGAAGGATACTGGAAGAGATGGAGAATAAGGATAAGTATAAAATCTTTACCTAAGGGGTCATAGTTTAACCAGGTAGAACAAACGCCTCCAGCTCGTCTGGAAAAATGACTTTTAAAGGATGATTAGAAGAAAGCGTTTGATGTCGGTTCAAATCCGGCTGACCCCAAGTCTTAGTTACGCTTTATTAACTTATCGCAAGTATGGAATATTTGTTGAACCCCTATTTCCGATATGGTAAGCTACCCTGGCATTAAACCCGTATTTAAATCGGTCCACAAGGGCTAATAGGACACCATATGGATTTCCAGAAGTTTGCGTGTGCGGTGGGAATGCTTTCATGATAGAGTTTTCAAAAACCGCATCTTGTTCGGCGTCTTTTTTTCTGTAATCAGCGTAGCAATTTGTACCAAAAGGGTCTATTATACTTATATTATCCCCCGTTACAAGTATATTTTTAGTTCTTAAATCCCCATGTACTACATTACTTTCACGCAGTTTTGTTAATGCGCTAGCAAGGCTTTTTCTAGCTTTGTCTGGGACAGAGAAATACCGTTCTAATTTCTTTCCAGGTACAATAGTCATAAGATAGCCATTTGTAGACCCTTTATCATCTCTTATAAGTGTAATCGGTTTAGGGGAATTTTCAGGTATCACTTCATGCATTTTAGTAAGCGTATTGTACTCGTCTTCTATAGATATTTCTATGCCATATTTTTTAGTTCTTTTTCCATATCTTGATCCAAATAGACCATGTTTTGATTTAAAGAAGTAAGGAGTATCGGCTACTCTACCAGTTTTTCTCATCGTCTTTGCTAGTTCTATTATACGTTCGAGACTACTTTCCATAGCATTTTAAAGAAAAGCACCAATATAAATACTTTTACTACCTATAAGTGTACAATAAATTTGAGTATCTAAGCACCTTTATCAACTCGTAATAAGCTACGGCGCTCCACAATTGCTCCCTGCTACCGTGGCCATCGCCAGTATCAGGATTGTACCATTCGCGAAAGCCTAATAAATTTTCCATCTTTTTAAGTTCTTTTTCAGCAGCGGCATTTGCTCCCATTTTTCTAATAGCCATTATTGCATACGTATTTACTAGCGGCCAAATAGCATATCTCTGATTACAGCTTTCATTTGCACCATTTTCTTCGCGGTTCACAGGTTTAACTTCCACCATATTCTTTATGCCATATTTTGAAGATGCAGATAAAATCTTCTCTGAGAGTTTTTTAAAATGACCTCTTGGCACTATACCAGAAAGAACGGCTGATGATGCGCCAAAGCAATCAAAGTTTACACTACCGATAAAATCTGTATAGTACTCGCCATTCCAAAATTCGGAGTTTATTCTATCTTTTATTATGGTTGCCTTTCCACCTTCTCCAAGTATTTTATAGAGTTCGTAAAGCATTACGTTATTGGAAAGAAGAAATTTGTTTCTAAGCCACGGCATAGAATCTCTCCAGTCACCGCCCCGTATAAGAAAATCTCTCACATGCAGTTTTGTATACCGAAGTGCCTTTTCTATTTGTGGCTTTAGCGCTTCTATTATGTGTGAATCGCCAGAAGCCGCTGCATATTTGTAGGTAGCTATAACCGTTAATGGCGTTGAGTCAATCGTCCATTTATTGAATCGCGTTTCCATGGTATCCAACGATTTTATAGTGCTTAGAATCTTCCCATTCCGTATTTTCGTAAATAACTTTCCAGGTAACCATTTAAAACGTTTATCTATCATGTAACGTGGCACTTCTCCGTTCATAGCCTGCTTTTTCCATATTGTAAGAAGTTGGTTTTTAACATCTTTTGCAAAGCCTAAGGAAATAAGCGAATTAACACAGTAACACAGGTCTCGCGTCCAATATTCATATTTGTATCTTTCTGAACTGGCGTAGAATCCTTTGTCCCCCCTGCATCTCGTTATAACAGAAATAGCATTTTTTAATTTTTTTTGCATGTATTAAAAAATAGTGTGCTTATTTGATAATACTCTTTTGTAAAGTGCGATAAGTTTATCAGCCGAAACTTTTATGTTGAATTTTCTGGCGACAAATCTTGGGATATAACGTCTTTTACTTTTAATTATTTTCATCGCCTTCACAACAAATTCAGAAATGTTGTTCGTACTAAATGTTTCCCCGCCGTTCCCTTTTTTAAGGAACTCTGCCTGAGCGCCTATTTTCGGCACAAGTATCGGTAGGTTGAAGTTCATTGCCTCTATATCAGCTAAACATGCCGTATCAAATGTAGAAGGATTACAGAAGATATCTGCTGCTCGGTAATAATATCTTTTTTCTTCTTCTTTTATAAAACCCGGGAAATACACATTTTCGAGCCCCATGATCATACTCTTGTTTCTGTATTCGTCAAGGTGTGGCCCACGCCCGGCAATTATTATCTTAAAGCCCTTTTTAGCAAGAGGTCTAGCCGCCTTTAAGAGAAATTCTAAGTTTTTCTCCTTATCTACCCTTCCTAGGTATAGTATTATTCTATCCCTTTTTGAAAACCCAATTAATTGTCTGGCTTCGTTTTTACTTATTTTAAGCGTATCTGTTATCTCAACGCCGTTCTCGATAACTTCTACATTTTTTATACCATTTCTTCGAAGGAGTCTCTTAGCAAATTTCGATGGAGAAATCACTTTATCACAACCAAAGTAATATAGTTTTAGATACCCCACCATAAAGAATTTAGATATTTTAATCAAAAACCGATTAGAAGAAAGAAAACCCGAGACATAGGATATGTACTTAGAAAGTGCTAGCCTGTGGAAAAAGTGCGTGTGAAAAGTAGTAACTAGCCTAGCTTTTGTGATTTTAGATATAAACGCAGCGGATAAACCAACAGAAAATGGGCTCTGTGCATGTATTATATCAAAATTTCTGCCATTTATCGCCTGCAAAAGCACAGTCGGGTCAAGAGCCAAAATCGATTTGTTGTCTATAAATTTTATCCCCCTAAGCACTATAAGATGCGGATCATTTTCGGCTAATTCCTGGGTCTTTTGGTCTCCAGCTGTTATTACAAAGACTTCATGTCCCCGCCTCTCTAGTTCTTTACGCATTGTTACAATATACCTTGTAACACCGTCTTTTATGGGGAGATAGCTGTCAGTGTAGAACGCTATCTTCAGCTTTTCCACGTAATTATAAGAAGTACCCTATTTTAATACTTGTTGATACGAATGTTTAGTAGTAAATTTACATAATACAAGCTTTTTGATGCGGAGAACTTAATTAATAATCAGCGCCAAATAACTATATGGAATATGATTGTAAATTTTGCGCATTTGTAAAGAGGGAGGAAAGCGTGAATGTCGTTTTTGAGGACGAGACAACGTTTGCATTTCTGGATTATAAACCAGTCTTCTATGGCCATTGTTTGGTCATACCAAAGGAACATTTTGAAACGATAATGGACGTTCCGGATGAACTGGTATCAAAATTGTTCAAAAATACTAAAATTCTATCAGAAGCAGTAAAGAAATCAATGTCTTCGGAAGGCATTCTGATCATAATAAATAATACGATCAGTCAAAGCGTGCCCCATCTGCATATACATATAATACCGAGAAACAAAGGGGATGGGCTAAAAGGTTTTATGTGGCCAAGGCATCTTTACGAAAGTGATAAGCAGGCCGAATACATACGGCTAAATATAAAAAAGGAAGTAGAAGGCCTTATTCGTTAGTCTACGCACGTCAGAACTTATATTACCCCTTTTTCGTCAAGTACATAATTCGTTATGTCTAGCGCAGAAGCCGCAAGATATCTTTCATGGCCGATTGATATTTTTTTAGCGCCGTTTTTTGATAACGAGTCCTCAAATTTTTTGGGCAATCCGACATGGTCTCCGACAAAAAAAGTAGGGTCTCCAAAAGTGACTGTAGCTATGTCCTCGCCTTTTTCACTCAATATATATTTCTCTTTAAGCAGTTTGGTATAAGTTTCTATCCCTTCCTTAGAAATGCTGATACCCGGGTGAGCACCCCCGCTCAGTACTTTATTCAATATGTCTTTCCAGGTGTTCTCATCGATTCTTACATCATGTAAGGCCCTTCCGTCTACAGTTAAGTGAAGTGGCGGATTTGGTTTTCCGTATAGGAATACGTGAAATTCTACGTCGCGCCTTATTCCGTGTGATACGAAAAGAGAAGTCAAAATACATTGATAAACCGTGTCAAGTCTACCGGCATCTAACAATGAGCCTCTGAATGGCCCCGTATACCCTATCCTTGAATACAGAATAAAGCGTCGCATTAAAATTTACGGTTAATGTATTATAAAATACTATCCAAAAATGAAAGATTAGCATAATTTTTGTATTAACTACTGTAAAATAAACACTTATAAACAATGAATGTCTATAAAGTACGATATGGGAAAAGACAAGCTAGAAGGTAAATTGGGAAAAACCATTTCTAGAGTTGTAATTGGCTTCTCTATTTTAGAAACTGAAAAATCGCATGCGCTTATGAGTGGAATACAAGAGGGGTATTCACAAAAAATAAGCTATTCAAAAATATTGCCTTACGACTTAGATATGGTACAAGCGGCAGGCGCTTACACCTTGCCATATGCTTCAGCAGAACTTGGAACTTTTGGCTCAAAGCCATTTAGAATAAATGTAGAAGTTATTGAAGGTGACGATTTGGATAAATCAACAGATACAAACTCAGAATCTAAAGAGCAATGAGACCCATTTATAACAAAATATTTCTGCGATAACTTAGAGTATAACATATAATATTATAACAAAAATAAATTTTACTGCCCAAAAAAGTATTTAAAGCTGTTCGTTCTCAATAAGTAATCGTCTACAATATCCCGGATGCGCCAGAGTGCCTAAAAAGGTGCTGTGAAGACGCGATTTTCATATAGTAGACTACAAATAAGTTCGATGCTTAGAAATAAGCAGATGAGAGAAATGAGTGCAAGAATTCATATTCATGTATGATGATATCGACGCACAATTCCAGTTGATCCTGCTGGAGGTCACTGCTATTGGGATTCGAATGAGACATGCAAGTTTTATCTGCCCGGTAAGGGTTGATAGCGTACGGCTTAGGCAACACATAGATAACGTACCGTAATGAGGAGAATATCTTCGGGAAACTGAGGTTAATACTCCATAGCAATAGTTTCTGAAACGATTTTATTGTGAAAGGTTTATGACTATTACCGTTATAAATCGCATTACGATCGGTCTATGCCTGATTAGACTGTTGGTGAGGTAACGGCTCACCAAATCTAAAATCAGTAGGGGCCATGGAAGTGGTTTCCCCAAGAAGGGTACTGAGACAAGGACCCTAGCGCTACGGTGTGCAGCAGTCCCGAAAACTCTACAATGCACGAAAGTGTGATAGGGGGATCCCAAGTGTTTCTTCTTTTTAAGAAGGAACTTTTGCCATGTTTTTAAATGGCATGGCGAATAAGAGCGGGGCAAACGGGTGCCAGCAGCCGCGGTAATACCCGTCGCTCGAGTGGTGACCATTATTATTGAGTCTAAAGCGTTCGTAGCTGGTTTGAATAGTTCGTGCTTAAATCGTTCAGTTTAACTGGACAATATGGTATGAATACTTTCAGACTAGAGGCCGGGAGGGGGAATGGGAACTTTCTAGGTAGGAGTAAAATCCTTTAATCTGGAAAAGACCACCAGTGGCGAAGGCGCATTCCCAGAACGGACCTGACGGTGAGGGACGAAGGCTAGGAGAACGAACCGGATTAGATACCCGGGTAGCCCTAGCAGTAAACGCTGCTTACTATACGTTGCATTTCCTTGAGGAAATGCAGTGTGACAGCGAAGGCGTTAAGTAAGCCACTTGGGGAGTATAATCGCAAGGTCGAAACTTAAAGGAATTGGCGGGGGAGCACAAAAACGGGTGAAATTTGCGGTTCAATTGGATTCAACTCCGGGAATCTTACCAGAAGCGACAGCAAGATGAAGGCCAGTCTGAAGAACTTGCCTAATACGCTGAAAGGTGTTGCATGGCCATCATCAGTTAGTATCTTGAGACGTCCCGTTAAGTCGGGTAACTAACAAGACCCTCTTCCATATTTGCTAACGTGTAATCCGTTATGAACGAGCAAAATATGGAGACTGCTTTCGAAAGAAAGAGGAAGGTGAGGGCGACGGTAGGTCAGTATGACCCTAATCTTCTGGGCTACACGCGAATTGCAATGGTAAAGGCAATGGGAAGCAACTCCGAAAGGAGAAGCCAATCCTACAATCTTTATCCTAGTTCGAATCGAGGTCTGTAACTCGGCCTCGTGAAGGCGGAATCCGTAGTAACCGCGTTTCAACAAAGCGCGGTGAATACTTTCCTGCTCCTTGCACACACTGCCCGTCAAACCAGACAAGTTGGATCTAGATGAGACTGTCGTATTAATGATAACCGAATCTAGACTCAGTGAGTAGGGTTAAGTCGCCACAAGGTAGCCGTACGGGAACGTGCGGCTGGATCACCTCCTATTTTTAAAAATCAGTGAGGTCATATTCAAGTGCGTCGGTATCATCATCATGTTCTTTTTTATATCAGAATTATCTGTAAATAAAATATGGGAACATATTACCATGCAACAAAAAGGCAATGCCTTTCCTCGATTTTAAGTGAGGGTTTAAAACCGCCCGTCTATACAGATATGTAAAATATATATTACGGAATAAAAGGCAATCCAAATTTTGTATGTCTAAACTCGCTCGAAGGAATACGTCTCGTTAAGAAACTGATTAACAATGGCATTTATTCGGAGGAATTCTGGACCAATCAGACTGTGCTTTTAGAAGCAAAATTGGATGATGCCACTCAAATAGAAAGGATTTTGACCAAGCGCTACTCGCCGCGCGGAATTCCAAAAATCAAGATAAAGCAAAATTTTATAAGGAATATTTTAAGGAACTTTTTGAACTCAATTTTGCTTTAGAACCAACAGAAGAGAATATAATAAGCTTCTGCAGACTGAAAATTTCAGATGAACTATGGAATAAAAGGATTCGTTGCTATAGAACACGTGACCCCGTGAAACCGACCTGCATTAGAGTTATATCGCTAGAAGACATTACAGAATAAATTATTGTATTTTTGTTCAGTTAGGTTTAAAAACAGCCAACAACTTACTGTAAATAATAAGGAGGATGAATGCCAATTGAGTTGCCTAAAGAAACTTTAGGTTTTTTTAAAAATGATGAATTACAAGCAAGAATCTTCTATGAGAAATACGCTTTGGGAACATTAGACAGCAAAGCATTAGAAAAGACACCTGCCCAAATGTGGAAACGTGTCGCTAAAGCAATTGCAAGCGTAGAAGACTCAGATGATAAGAAAAAAGAATTTGAAAAGAAATTTTCTTGGTTGCTAGAGGATTTTAAATTTGTGCCGGGCGGCAGAATCCTATTCGGTGCAGGTTCTAATAGAAACGTTTCTCTTTTAAATTGCTATTATCTGCCACTAAAGGAAGATTCGATAGAAGGCATATATGAATGTGCTAAGGAGATGGCAAAAACTTATTCTTACGGGGGCGGAGTTGGAATCGACATATCTGTCCTTAGGCCAAAAGGCACGCCCGTAAATAATGCAGCAAGGTTTACAACCGGCGCGGTTTCGTTCATGGAACTTTATTCGGTTACCACTGGAATAATAGGGCAAATTGGGAGAAGAGGGGCTTTAATGATAACAATGGACGTCCATCACCCAGACATAGAGGAATTTGTTACAGTAAAAAGTGATAAAGTAAGTGTACGGTTTGCAAACATAAGTGTAAAGGTTTATGATGATTTTATGCAGGCCGTAGAAAGAGGCGATGACTACGAACTTCATTTTAAGAATGATAAGGTAGAAAAAAGAAAAACGATACATGCCAGAGAACTTTGGAATAAAATTATAGATACTGCACTAAATACTGGAGATCCAGGGATAATGTTCTGGGACAGGATTAAAAGAGAATCGCCTACAGAGTACGATGAAAAGATGGTAGTACGTTCTACGAACCCGTGCGCAGAACAGCCTTTAGAAAATTATGGGGCCTGCGATTTAGGTGCTATAAACCTTAATAAATTTGTTCTACAGTCATTTACTAAAAATCCAAAGGTTGATTGGGAAAATCTAGAAAAAGCGATACGATATGCAGTAAGGTTTTTGGACAATGTTCTAGATTATAGCTATTCAAGACATGCTTTGAAGTCCCAATCCGAGGAAACGATGTACGCTAGGAGGATAGGATTGGGCGTTATGGGGCTAGCAAACATGTTCATAGACATGAATATAAAATACGACTCAGAAGAAGCGATAGCATTTGCAGACGATTTATTTAAGAGGATAAAAGAAATAGCTTATGATGAAAGTTCTAACATAGCAGCTATAAAAGGTTCATTTAAGGGGTTTAATAAAACTAAACACTTAGAAAGAGATTTTGTAAAACGGCTTCCAGAAACTTTGAAGAAGAAGATATCAAGTGTAGGTTTGAGGAACTGTTGTATTCTAACAATAGCGCCAACTGGTTCCATTTCTACGATGGCCGGTGTAAGTGGCGGCGTGGAACCAATATACGCTTTGAGTTATATCAGAAGATCTGAATCGCTTTCTGCCGAGAATTTTGAAGTTTCAGATCCGTTTGTCAAAACATATATGGAGACTCTTGCGGTAAAAGATACGAAATCGCTGCCGCCCCAGTTCATTGTGTCTCACAAAATAGACCCGTTCTTCAGAGTAAAGATGCAAGCAACTATCCAAAAACATATAGACTCTTCCATATCTTCTACTGTAAATCTAGAGAGTTCAGCAGACAGAGAGACCGTTAACAAGATATACTTATATGCTTGGAAGCTGGGCTGCAAATCTATAACGGTGTACAGAGGGGGCTCTAAGCGGGATATTCTTAAGGCCACAGATGAGATCGAAAAGGACAAAGAAAAAATAACCGTCGAAGAAGAAAGACCATATATGATGACTGGAACGACAATAAAACTTCCAACCCCACAGGGCAACCTTTATGTAACGATAAATAAAAACGAAAAAGACGAAATAAAAGAGGTTTTCATAAGCATGGGTCGCTCAGGAGAAACTGAAAAGAGCTATACCGAGGCGATAGGTCGCTTAATAAGCGTATACTTACAATCCGGCGGAAATGCCGCTAGGATAGTTAGGACTCTTAGGGGGATAAAAGGCGGTAATTCAACCTGGTTCAATGGAATACAGCTTTTATCTGTCCCAGATGCAATAGCCAAGAGTATAGAACTTGTGATGAAGAAGAGAGACGTTAATTCGCCAAATGCAACGCTGCATAGTGCAATAGATGGAGATGCGAGCATAAAATCGAATACATGTCCATCTTGCCAACAGCATACGCTAATATTCGAAAATGGATGTTACATATGCAAAAATTGTGGTTACACTAAGTGCGAATAAAAATTCAAGCAAACAAATCAATATCATAGAGAAACTATTAAAAAGGGATAAAGACATATAAAATAGATGGAAATTAAGGTTTTGGAAAAGACAGATTCTTCAATAAAGTTCCGAGTTAAAGGCGGTTCGCAATCAGTTTTAAATCTACTCAAGGAAGAGGCAGATTCTGTATCCGGAGTAAGCTTTGCGGGGTTTGTTATAGAACATCCGCTAGACAAGTCTTCAGTATTCGTGATAAAAACAGACGAAAAAGACGTCGAGAAAGTTTTTAAGAAAGTATTAGAAAAAACAGAAGAAGACCTTAAAACTGCAAAGAAGCAGTTACTTGGATTATTCTAATCCCAAATTCAATAAGAAGGTATGAAAAAAAAGAGAAGTAAAATAAAAGCTTTACTAAAGGATCTTTTTTCCGGCGAAAAATATTATTCTATAATTTTATATATAGTAATAATATACTTGCTGTTCGTTTACGTAGCCTTGCCGTCAGTTTATGCCTTTACGCCAGTTTCTTATATAAGCGCGGTCGTTTCTGGTAGCATGGAACATAATGGGCCGACTATACAGTTAACCTACTATGAATGGCTCACTCAGAATGGTTTTAATTCTTCAGTAACAAGTGCATGGCCTTTCCAAAATGGCATAAATATAGGATCACTGGTGATAGCATATAAGGTGCCCGCTAATCAGATAAAAGTAGGCGACATTATAATCTACACCGCCACTTACGAAGGCATTACGGAACAGATTATACATAGAGTAATAAACGAAACGATAGTAAACGATACATATTATTATACTACCAAAGGCGATGCAAATCCAGCTTCATTACCATTTGAAATTGATATACCATATAGTGCAGTAATTGGCGAAGTTGAAACTGTGATGCCTTACTTAGGATATCCTAAATATATATTATACTCCATAGGTAGTCTGATATGAAATTGGTAATTGCAATAACCGGTATGCCAGGCAGCGGAAAATCTACTGCCGTAGATTTACTTAAATCTGAAGGTTTAAGATCCATACGGATGGGAGACGCAGTTAGAAAAGAGATGACCGAAAAAGGTCTAGAGATAAATAACGTTTCCCTTAGAAAATATGTTCTGAAGATAAGAGAAATATCGAGATACTACGTATTAAATCTTGTAAAGAAAGAAATTGATAATGCATTCAAGACTAGTGACTTGGTCGTATTAGATGGCGTGAGAAACATTGGAGAGATAGAGAGACTAAAGAAAGACGGCTACCACCCAGTTTCTATCGCTATAATGACAGACAAACGGATAAGATTTGAAAGGATAAAGAAGCGCCATAATTCTAGTGATGTTACTGAATTCAGCGAATTTGAGTGGCGTGAAGCGCAGGAGCTTAAATACGGTATAGCAGATGTTATAGCAACCTCCGATTATTATATTTTAAACAATTTAGACATCGATGAATTGTCAAAACAATTGAAAAGTATTTTAAATAAAGTAAAGCAGTAATTAAAAACTTATAATAAAACCGTCCTCAGATTCAGTAATAGCTTTATTTGAGAAAACCGCCCCGTCTAGAAAGCTCAATTTAATCTCTTGGTTTTCTACGAATAGTATTCGTTCGACTTTAATTCCTTTTATTGGGGCCCTTATTTTTATCATCCTATGCGGGGCGTCCATGCCTATTCCCAAGACATGCTTGTCTAAGATTTGAGGAATAAGTCCTATTGACCACGCCTGGGAAGGACAGCCCTTTGGTATCCCATCCGGTTGGAATATCTCATTTATTCTAGAAGAACATTGAGCAGAAAGATTTTTCTCTCTTAGGATGCTAAGACACTTTTTGCCTAGGTTTTCGTTTCCATACCAATAGGCTGCACCAGCAAGCATAGCGGTGAGCAATGGCCAAATCGCGCCATTTTGATAGCCATTAAAATTATATGTTGGGTCATCTTTTGCAACGCTTAAGACCCCGAATTCCGAAAGAAGCTTTTCTTCAGCATTCTTTAATATTATTTTCGCGTCATCGTTTTCGATTATTTTTAAAAATGCAGGGATTATTTGATTTCCGGAATTTATATCTTTGCCAAGCTGATCAGAGAAATAACTGCCTCTCTTATAAGCAGAGAATCTAATGTGTAAATTTCTTGCAATTGCTATCAGGTCACTTGTGTCATCTTCTAAAAAATTTAAGATATCTACGCCATCTTTTAATGCCTTTTCCCAAAGAGCCTGTACCTCTATAGAGTATTCTCTGTCTATAGAATCCATCCAAGATGCCCTTCCGTTATCGTGTATTAGTCCATTTTCTAGGTAAGAAAGTCCATTTTTTATTAGACCTCTTATAAAATCAGCCAATTCTAGCAAAATCGCTTTATCGTTTGTCCACATAAAATATTCATGCAAAGTTATCAAGAAAAGAGCAGGTGCATCAAGCGGTTTGAGATTGCTTTCAAAAACATTTGGAATTCCTATGTTGCCACTATTGTAAGCGATCTTTTTGAGAATATCTTTTACAAATATCGGGTTATTCAAGGATAAGAAAGACGGGAGAACAAGAAGAGCATCTCTAGTCCAAAATTCATTGAAGTAAGGAAACCCGGCATAAATCTCCTTTTCTATCAGGTTAGCATATGAATATGTAGCATCTAAGATATCCTTTAAAAAATTTTTGTTTATTAAATTTATATCGCCGTAATAATTGCATACGCTATTGATTATTTCTTCATATTGCTTAACAGAAAAGACGCTATTTTTTATAATCTTATGAATGCTTTCATTGTCTAGATCTCTTATTGATAGGATTAGATTAAATTCGCCATTTTTGGGAATATCGGCGACTATCGTTCCCGGTACATATTTATTCTCTATAGAACCGTCGTCAAGATATTTACTAAAGCCCTTTTCTATAGAATACTGTCCTGGTGAATGTATGCCATAATATTCGTTTTTTGTAAAGCTGCCAGTATCGAATATAATATAAGCAGTTTTTGCACCATAAGAGACACTTAATTTTTTATTTTCTTGGCTTAAAGCATACCTTTTGCCTTTTGTATAATTTTCTGATCTATCTCTTATATTAACGCCCACCTCCACGTCTAGTCTAAAATTCAAATCAGATTTTATAGTTATTATTATAGCATCATCCAAACAAACAACATCCTCGGTTATGGTTAGATTTTTACATGAAAAAGTATGCCTGGCTAATTGCGAATTATAAAAATCAAAAGATTTTAAGTTTCCAGGATTTAAATATTCTCCATTTATTTTAAACGCAAAATAATCAAAATATTTTGTAGACTTCTTCCATAAACCGCACCATTTTGATCCAAATTCACCATCATTGAATCTAAATAAAAATGCCCCGTTTTTTGAAAGAACGTGTAATTTGTTATCCATACCTTATAATTATTAGTTAATATGGACTTTTATGAGTTTTATTGAAATACCGTTAAACCAATAAAAGGGCCATCTTTAGTCTTAGTTATAGAAACATTTAAATAGACAGATTTTATTAAAGTTGAATGATTATAAACTATCTTATAACAAGTGTTAATGCAAAGCGCGAAAAAATGATTTCTCCAGAAACCCAGATGAGTATATCGACCAAAATAAGTATAGAAAATGTGGAAAAAGTTGAAAATGCAAAGTTATTAAAATTTGACTTCAAATTTGATGCTGTGTTTAATGGAAATGGCTCGGACGAACTTGGTAGGATATTGATACAAGGCTTTGTAGTTTACACTGGAGAAAATCTTGAAGAGATATATGAAAATTGGCAAGACCCTAAGAAGCGCGATGAATCCGTAAATATAGAGGTTCTCCAGGCAGGCTTAAACATTAGTACATTAGAAGCAATATCCTTATCAAAAATGCTACAGTTACCATCTGTAATCCCACTACCAAAAGTTTCTCCTTCCAATGCACAGGAAGAACCAAAGCACGAAAAGAAAAAGAAATAGCTACCAGCCATAAAAATGCTTATAAATGTTTATAATCTGAGAATAATATCTTAACATAGCCTTTATGGTAAAAGAAAATGACGCTAAGGGAGAAGAACGGCCTGAAGAAGATTACAAGTCTAAGTATTTATACTTACTTGCAGAAGTAGAGAACTACAGAAAAACCCAGGAGAGGGAACTAGCAGAGCAATACAAAAATGCAAATGAAAGATTAATAGTTGATATGCTCAAAGTGCTGGACGATTTCGAAAGCGTATTAAAAAATGACAACGACGAAAAGGTATTAACTCTTTCTAAGTCTTTGAAATTGGTTTTGAGCTTGTATGGCCTAGAAAAAATGGAGGTGATAGGCAAAGAATACTCTCCACAGCTAGCAGAAGCCATACTGACTGAGAAGGTTGATGATAAAAGTGGAAAAATAGTCGAAGAATTACAAGCTGGATATATCTTAAATGGGAAAATAATAAGATATCCAAAGGTTAAGATATCTATATGACAGAAAAAGAAAAAATAATAGGCGTCGATTTAGGAACATCAAACTCACAAGCGGCGGTAGTTATCGCGGGGAAACCTACAATAATACCAAGCGCAGAAGGAGCAACTGTTGCAGGGAAAATGTTTCCTTCAGTTGTCGCATTTACAAAGAACGATGAACTACTAGTCGGCGAGCCAGCAAGAAGACAGGCAGTATCTAACCCGGAAAACACCGTCTTTGCTGCGAAGAGAAAGATGGGTACAGATTTTGTTTATACTTTAAATGGTAAAAAATACACACCTCAACAAATATCAGCCTTTATATTACAGAAAATAAAACGAGATGCAGAAGGATTTCTAGGGGCAAAAGTAAATAAAGTCGTTATAACGGTTCCAGCATATTTTAATGATAATCAACGACAAGCAACTAAGGATGCGGGGGCGATAGCTGGCTTAGAAGTAGTTAGGATAATAAACGAACCTACCGCAGCTGCAATGGCGTATGGGCTCGATAAATCAAAAGACTTAAAGATACTTGTTTACGACCTCGGTGGCGGAACTTTGGACGTTACCTTAATGGAAATAAGTAACGGGACATTTGAAGTCCTTGCAACGTCGGGGGACGTCCAATTAGGCGGCGTTGATATGGATAATGCATTGATTGATTATATAATAAATGATTTTAAATCGAAGGAGAACTTGGATTTAAAGAAGGATAAAGTAGCGTACCAGAGAATAAAGGACGCTGCAGAAAAAGCAAAGATAGAACTTTCTACCGTTATACAGACCGATATAAATTTGCCATACATAACTGTAACAAATGAAGGCCCGAGAAACCTTGAGATGGAGATATCTAGAGCGACGTTTGAAAACCTGATAGAGCCGATAATAGAAAGATCAAGACAGCCGATAGAAAATGTGTTTAAAGATGCGGGAATTCCAAAAGAAAGTATATCAAAAATCATACTAGTTGGGGGTCCAACAAGGATGCCAATAGTACAAAAATTCTTATCAAACATATTTGGTGACAAGCTAGAGCACAGTGTAGACCCGATGGAAGCTGTGGCTCTTGGTGCAGCCATACAAGGCGCAGTTCTTTCTGGAGATATAAAAGATATAGTTTTACTCGACGTAACCCCACTTACCCTTAGTATAGAAACGATGGGTGGCATTGCAACTCCCGTTATCGAAAGAAATACTACAATCCCAATAAAAACTAGTAAGACGTTTTCAACAGCAGATGATTATCAAACAACAGTAACCATAAACGTTTTACAAGGTGAGAGACCGATGGCTAAGGATAATATAAGTTTAGGTACTTTTAATCTAGAAGGGATACCGCCTGCCCCGAGAGGTATACCTCAAATAGAAGTTACTTTTGATATAGATGCAAATGGGATTTTAAACGTTTCAGCCAAGGATTTAGCTACAGGCAAAGTACAAAAAATAACTATAACCGCCCCCAATAAGCTTTCGAAAGACCAGATAAATAAAATGATGAAAGATGCAAAAGAAAATGAGGAAGAAGATAAAAAAAGAAGGGAGAGCATAGAACAAAAGAATGAAGTTTCCTCTTTAGCATATTCGCTAGAAAAGACGATAAATGAGCTTAAAGACAAGATAAGTGAAAATGACAGAAAAGAGGCAGAGGAAACTATAGCGAGGGCCAAAGAGGATATAAATAAAGACGATTTAAATTTAATAACTGAAGATAAAGAGAAACTTACTCAATTAATGAATAAAATAGGAACTGAGCTCTACAAATCTACGAAGCAAGATAAATCAGGGGAACAAGATCCCGATTCCGGGAAACGAGAATAATCTTAGTATATAAACTAAGCCGAAAATAATCTAAAAATATGAGCAGAGACCCTTATGAAGTATTGGGCTTGGCTAGGGATGCTGCTGACGAAGACATAAAAAAGGCTTTTAAGGCGCTTGCGAAGAAATACCACCCTGATTTAAATCCAGGTAACAAAGCTGCAGAGGAAAAATTCAAAGAAATAAATGAGGCATACAGGACTTTAACCAATAAGGGACGCGCAGGGAACGAGAAAACACAATTCGAAGAGTTCGAAAATGAAGACATATTCGGTTTTAGAGGATTTACTAACATATTCAATGATTTATTTTTTCATTCTAAAGGTGAAGATTTAAGAGTCGATTTAAATTTAAGCGTTTATGACCTTTTTAATAAGGACTTTAAAGAGATAGAAGTAAAGAATAAATCAAAATGCGATGCCTGCAAAGGAAGTGGGGCTAAAGAGAAACGCGCTTGTCAGAGATGTAAAGGCAGCGGGAAAATAAGACAAACATCCAGAGATTTCGGGTCGACATTTATAATGATGTCGGATTGTAATAGCTGCGGAGGTTTAGGATTTATAATCGACAAAAAATGCGAGGTTTGTAAGGGATATGGATACATATACAGGAAAGAAACTATCCGCATTCCTATAAGAAAGACCATATCAGAAGGAACTTATATGATTATCCGCGGCAAAGGTGAAAGCGGTGCCCGTGGCAGTAACGGAGATTTATACGTCGTTTTCCATTTAGAAGGAGACGATAAGTTTGACATAGATGGTTTAAACTTAATATCTAGATTGCATGTAGATGTGAGAGATATAATAAACGGAAAGGCTTTTGACTTAGATACCCCGGAAGGTAAAGAAAAAATATTATTAAAAAAAGGAGAGAATAGAGTCGTAGTAAAGGGAAGAGGTATATTTGATAAGCAAGGGCGAAGAGGAGATATTATACTAAATGTAGTGCCAGAGATACCTACAGATATAAATGAAGAAGAACTTAAAGAGATTGATCGTATATTAGGAAAGCGTAAAGAGCCATTCGTATCCGCAATTAAATAGTACAAGTCTTTAAAATACAAATATGAAAAAACTAAGGATAGTATTTTATACGGATTCTTATCTTCCTTCAGTTGATGGTGTAGTAACTTCTATTTTAAACACGAGAAAAGAGTTAGAGAGGCGGGGGCACGAAGTTTATGTATTCACCGCCGGAACTAAAGAGACTAAAATGCTTCAGAAAAAAGATAAGCACCTTGTGGTTATGGGGGGGGTGCACTTTAGGAGTTATCCTCAATATACAATAGCAATGAGACCTGAATTCCAGATAAATATACAAAAGTTAAGACCAGATATACTACACTTCCACACACCATTTAGTATGGGGTTTTTAGCGCAGAGGCATCAAAAATTTACAGATGCAAAATTAGTAAGCACACTCCACACCTTAGTATTTTCAGAAGAAGTGCTTTCTAGCTACCTCCCAAAGAATAAATTCCTTCGAATTTTTGAGAGGTTGCTTTTGATGAGGTATCTTCGTTGGATTTATAGAAAAAGCGACGCTATAATTGCGCCGTCACAATATGTAAAAAGATTAATAAAAGAAAAATTGCATCTTAAAAATTTTATAGAAGTTATACCGTCTGGGATATGCCTAAATAAAATAAAGAAGGTTTCTAGATTCGAAGCTAGGAAAAAGCTGGGGATTAAAAATTATGAAAAAATCTTGTTATATTTTGGTAGAGTCAGCCCGGAAAAGAATTTAAAATTTCTTATAAAAGCTGCTAAATTATTTGAAAAGAAGGATTTTAGAATAATAATAGCCGGCGGTGGGCCGTACTTAGAAAAATGTGTTGCGATGGCCACTAAATTGAATTTAAAAAATGTAAGTTTTCCCGGTTTTATCCCAGAGGACCTTATTAAATATTATTATGGCGCCGCGGATGTTTTTTGTAACCCGTCGCTTTTTGAAACATTAAGTTTGGTAGATATAGAAGCTATGGCTAGAGGATTACCTATACTGGTACCGGATCATTCGGCACAAGCAGAGTTTCTTTTACATGGGAGATGTGGAGAGGTCTTTGATAGACGAAGCAAAAAAGACATGGTAAAAAAGGCGATTAAGATATTTGAAAACTGTAGGAGATATTCAACTTATAAGGTAGCTGAAATGTTTTCTGTAAAAACCTCTGTAGACAAGATTTTGCATCTTTATTATAGTCTTCTAAAAGCTTAGAAATGCATTCTCATCGTTAGCTGGCTTTATGTCTGCTAATGCTTAAATATCTCAATTTTATTAGTAATTTATGAGAAAAATTGGAATTGCGATATTCCTTTCATTGTTATTACTCTCGGTAGGTACAGTAAGTGCATTACAGCCTGTGTCAGGTCAACCGATTACCATCCCGAGTAACTCAAACTCATTTTTTAATATAGGTTTTTATAATAATCAAACTTATTCTGAAAACATTTCATTCGATGTTGGGCTTACGAAAATAGAAAATGAAGGCTATTTTTTAAGCATCGGTATAAAACCACTATCTTTTGTCCTAGCTTCGGGAGAATCGGAGAATGTTCTGTTTTCATTTGTGCCAAATGGCGATATATCCTCTTATCCAGTTACAATTAATGTATATTACACTGAAAACAATGTATCAAGTTACTTTAATTTCTTTGCGCCCATTGTTCCGGTATACGATCTTATCTATAAGATTTCTGCGCCAGCATCAATGAAACCTGTGGAACCATTAAATTTCAATGTAAGTCTACAAAATATTTTAGGGCAGGGTGCAAATGTTACATTATCTTATGAACTTAATAATTCTAATAATCAGAAAGTTGTCGCCTCTTCAAGCCAAGTAACTTTGTCTACGCTCGGGTTAGATCAATTTTCCTTTTCTTTGCCATTAAACAGGAATCTCGCCCCAGGAACTTACAATCTGTCTATTTCAACAAACTATGGAACGGAAGAAAAAGCGGTAAATTATACCGTCATCGAAATTTTGCCGTATGTTTCGCTTTCAAAAGTTTCTTCTAATAATATTAATTTATTTGGCGGCACTTATTCTGTAACTGTAGTAAATACAGGCAACGAGAATCTTTCAGCTGGTAATTTTTCTCTTTCGGTAAGCCAGTTTAACTCGGCATTCATAATATCTAAAACAGCGACGGTTGCTTCCCTTGCCCCCGGCCAGTCAGTTACGATTTCTTATACCGTTTCTTATCTGCCAATTTATCTTATAGTTGCAATAATCATAATAGCTATATTTACATTCTTTTATCTTAATCGTAAACTTGTAATCTCTAAAGAAGTAGTAGAGCATAAAGTGGTAGGCGGCTTTGTCGATGTGAAAATCGCATTAAAAATAAGAAATGTTTCGAAGAAAGTACTTAAAGACTTAGTTATCGTAGACTATGTTCCCGCCCACGCATTAAAAGTTTCATCTATAGGGCCAAAAGAAGGAAAGATAGGGAGGTCAGATAATGGCTTGAGTATAACTTGGAGAGAGGTAGAGCTGCAGCCAAACGACGAAATTTTACTTATGTACGAAATAAAGAGTAAGTTAGGAATAGTTGGAAGCATAGGTCTACGCTCGGCAAGCTGCTCGTTTAATTCGGCGGAAGGTAAATCTTACAAAAAGAAATCAAATTCTCTTATACTGAATATAAAATGATTTTGAAAAACTAGGTTCGTAGGAAGAGAAAAGCTATTAAAATAAATGGCTTCATATAAAAATTAAGCCCCAATAGTCTAGCGGTCTAGGATAGTGCCCTGTCACGGCATTGACGCGAGTCCGAATCTCGCTTGGGGCGTTTTATTCCTGTCAGGATTAATCGTTATAGTTATTTAGGTATCTTGTGAGTTTTTAAGGTATTTATACAGGGACCATTCTTGGCCTAAACATGCCTAAAAAACCAAATATGCTGGAGTTAGTTTTATCTAATAACTCAGCAAATGACAACCCTAGCGAAATAAGAACAGATTACAGAAACGGCTATAAGACTATAATATCTCGACTTAGAGGAAAGCAATATCTAGCTTCTATAACGACAGAAGAATACAAAAATAAATCAGATGCGTTTGACAGAAGTTCAGAGTTAGAGTCTAGGATCGCAAAGTGCGTTTTTGAGCCCGGAAAAGAGGATTTAAACGTTGAAGTGTTTAGAGCTAGAGAACCTTGGGAAATAAGAGTTATAGAGAACAAATTCCCATCTCTTACAAAGAATTCAAATATTCTACATAATGTCGGACAAAATGGATTGTTTGCATCGATAGGGGGATACGGTTATAATGAGATTGTGGTAGATAGCCCGTGCCACACAGATGTTTTGGAAGATTTAAATTTAAATCGACTAACTATGTGGCTCGATGTTCTGATATCACGTGGAAATGAGCTTTACAGCAGAAAAATATCAAATATGTACAGATATACAGAAATTACGGTAGTAGAGGAGGTGCGAGCTTAGAACATGCGCATACACAGATAATGGCTTGGCCGGTGTTTACAGGGACGATAGAGAAAGAAGCACGAGCAGCGAGCAGATATACAAAGAAACATGGCTCGTGTATTTATGAAGATGCTCTAAAAACCGAAATAGAGAGAGGTAGAGTTCTAACAGAAAACGACAGCTTCGTAGCAATAGCACCATTCGCATCTAGGTTTGCCGGCGAATCCATGGTTTTGCCAAAAAGGCACATAACTTATCTTGGGGATACAAACAAAAAAGAGAGGGGGGACCTAGCAGATATACTAAAGTTGGTTCTTAAGACAAATAAAGAGATGTTCGGTGATATAGCCTACAACTTTTCTTTTCATGATACAAAATATTCACCAAAATTACATATGCATCTAGAAATTTATCCCAGGATATTAAACTTAGCAGGAGTAGAGCTAGGTCAAAATGTCTTTGTTAACACCCTCCCGCCAGAGGATTATGCAGAAGGTTTCCGATTAAAAGTAATTTCTGTTAAGAACTAAGGTTTTAATAGATTAATTATCTTGGTATAAACTATGCCGGCACATAATAAGTCGAAACTGGATATAAATTCTACTGAAGTTATAAACACATTCCGGGCTTATGACGTACGCGGGATTTACGGTAAAGATTTGAATGAGGATATCGCGGAGAGGGTAGGTCTTGCTTTTGGTACTTTTCTAGGCGCAGGAAATAAAGTTGGAGTAGGAAGAGACGTAAGACTTAGTAGCCCGTCGCTTCACAAAGCTCTTCTGAAGGGACTGATTGCGTCCGGTTGCAATGTTATAGATTTCGGCCTGGTGCCGACACCGTTACTTTACTTTGGTACATGGTTTAGAGGGCTTGCGGGGGGGATAATGATTACTGCATCACACTTGCCCCCGGAATGGAATGGTTTTAAACTTGCAGACAAGACAGGAATAACATTGTCTGATGGAACTGGTTTGGAAAATGTAAAAAAGATTTTCTTTAGCGGAAACTTTAACGCCCCTGCCCATAAGGGCAGCATATCAGAAGACGACATAGTAAAAGACTATGTAGAGTTTGTTTCTTCTAAGATAACGCTTAGATCAAAGTTCAGGGTAGTTTTTGATTTTGGAAATAGTGTTACTTCTATCGTAGTCCCGAAGGTTTCAGTCAAGCTAAAACAGGACGCTAAGTTCATAAATAAAGAGCTAGATGGAACCTTTCCGAACCGAGCTTCAGAACCCTCCGAAGAATCGTTGCAGGGTCTAAAGAAAAAAGTACTTGAAGAAAAAGCAGACATCGGCATAGGGTATGATTGTGACGGGGACAGAGTAGCATTCGTAGACGAAACTGGGCGTATATTCGCCTCTGGGAACATAACTATTCCTCTTCTAGCAGCTTATATGCTGTCTCAGAACCCCGGTAAGAAAATAGTATACGATATAACCTGCTCTTCTGCGGTGGGAGACTATATAAAAAAGATAGGTGGAGAACCAGTTATAGTGCGAGTAGGTCACAGTTATTGCGCTTATGAAGTTCTAAGACAAGGCGCGTTGTTTGGTGGGCAGTATTCGGGTCATACGGCCTTTCCAGAAGTCAATTGTGCGGATGACGCCATATTCGGCAGCCTTAAGATACTCGAAGCATTGTCATGGTCAGGCAAAAAATTATCCGAGCTTGTGGATATGACCCCATCATACTTCACAAGTGGCGTAGTAGAAATAAAATGTGATGATTCTATAAAGTTCAAAATAATAGAAAAGATAAAGAAAAAGTCGAGATTAACTTCTTATAAAAGCATATATATGGACGGAATACTGCTTTACAACGAAACGGGTAGAGTGCTGATAAGGGCGTCGAATACGGCCCCGGTAATAAAAATAAATTCAGAAGGCAAGACAAAGGAAGCTTGCGATTCTTTCCTTGCGATTGGACAAAAATTTGTCATGGGGGAAATAGAGAATGGTTAGAGAAGTCGTTATACTAGCGGCAGGCGAAGGAAAACGCATGAGAAGAAACACTTCAGACCACGTGCTTTTAACAACCCCCAAGCCGCTTCTCGAACTAAATGGAAAATCAATAATAGAGCGTAAGATAGAGAAACTAATCAAATCTGATTTTAAGATAATAATAGTTGTAAACAATAAAGATAAAGGAAAATTTTTGGAAAAACTTAGCAAATATAATATAGTATACTGCACACAAGGCGATGATAAAGGAACAGCTGCGGCCCTGTTCGCAGCTAGGGATTACATAACTGATGATTTTTTTCTAGTACTAATGGGAGATGATTTGTACGACATGGATTGGGATGGACTAAAAGATGATAATACGCCAACGGTTTTTGGCTTTGAGGTCACCGATGTAAGTAACTATGGTGTCCTTATAACGGATAAATATGGTTACGTAAACGAAATATTAGAAAAACAAAGAAGTGGCGTTGGCGTAGCAAATACAGGTAGTTACATAATGCCAAAGGCATTTTTCGACATATATAAAGACATACCAGTTGATAAAAATAGCGGCGAAAAGTTCCTTACACACGCAGTAAAAGTGCTAGGTGAGAGAGGCTTTCGATTCATCGAAAGAAAACTTTCTTTTTGGTTCGGAATAAACACGCCAGAGCAATTGAGAGAAGCAGAAACACTAATCGTTAAGATAAAAAGACTTAAATAAGATATTCCGTCACTAATAAATTTATGCAACGAAACGTTAGACTAGCAGAACTCTCTGATATTGAAGAGCTGTTATCTGTAATATATCAGCTTAGCCCTAAGAAAGAAGAAGACGAAAAAGTGCCGAAGTCAGCGTTGAAAGACACTCTAAAAGTGATGCTAAAGAATAAAGACTATCGCGTAGCCGTTTACGAATATGCAGGTAAGATAGTAGGTAGCGCAACATTGCTTATCCAGCTTAATCTTTCTCATGGCGGTAGACCTTACGCACATATAGAAAATGTTGTGACTGATAGCAATCACCGTGGAATAGGGGTAGGAAAAGACCTTGTAAATTATTTAGTGTCAGAAGCAAAGAAAATCAAGTGTTATAAGATAATATTAAATTGTTCTCAAGATAATATTCCGTTCTATGAAAAATGCGATTTCGTTAAAACTGGAGAAGTAGAAATGCGGTTAGATTTATAAATAATTTTTGCTACTTTCTACTTAAATAAAAGTTTAAATGCAGATTAAGTTGTAAAAATTGCAATTTTCTTACTATAATTTTAGAAATTTTTATAAAGAAACATATTTAAATGGATAGAGATTAGAAATATTAGTAAAATTGGGTGGATAGTAAAAGTGTGGAGGTTGTAAAGGTATGAGTTTGAAAACAAGGATGTCTTTAGATGAATTCATGAGGTATGCCGAAGAACATAATTCAGTTTTGTTCAATTCAGCACAGAGAACTCTTGAATCAAGGTTGCGATTCAGCGACGCTGGTAAGAAACTATATGGCTTAGATGAACAAGAACAAAGATTTAGATTGTTTCTAAAAGGCGCTTCGCAAAATAAGGCAGAAAGAGCAAAAATATGGATAGCGGTAGGGCCTGCGGGTTCCGGTAAAAATGAATATGTAAAGAACGTAGAGGAGGGACTACGCAGATATTCTGCTACCGAAGAAGGAACCATTTATAAAGCAAAATTATATATGGATACGCTCGTAAGTCCGAAATTAAGAGAATTCTTCGACAGCGACGATGATCAAAAGAAATTTGCTAATGATGTTAAGAACCAATTTGGAGATCTCAACAAGGTACTTCTGTCGCTGGGCAACAACATGCAGAGTTCTCTGTATCTCTTCTTAAAGAGAGAAGATGGCGTTCCAGGAGCTACAAAAGTTGAAGAACTTGTTGGTAAAGTGAACGAAAAAACTACTGAATACTGGAGACGCATAACTTTGGATAAAGATGCGGCTAGCTCAACAATCGAGCATGTAAAGGGCGTTTTGATGGAAGCTCTTGAAAAGCACATGAAAGATCCTTCTAGGTTATACGAGGCCCTCGAAAAGACGGTCGTTATAGAAAAAAGTACGCCACAAGATATGATAGTGGCATCACAACCGCCAGTTTCTCAAAGTAACAAAGATCTGGACTTTAAAGGAATATTTGGAGGAAAGACAGATTACGCCATCCTATCAAAACTAGGGGCAAGTAATACAAGTCCATTAACATTACTTTATGGAATAGCGGGCGGGCAGAATATGCCATCTCCAAGTGGGGGCTTGCTTGTTTTGAGTGAGATGTTAAAGGCCGATGAGTCATTCATAAACACTTCGCTTGACTTTATACAAGATCGCAGGGTAACATTTACTCCGGCGTATAAAGAATCTTTTGACGTCGTAGCAATGGGATCGGGTAACCTCGATGAATTGCCGAATCTTAAGGCTAAAATTAAATCTTACCTTATGAGTAGGCTTGAAGTTGTGCCATTTCCATATATGACTAAAAGAAGCGATATGAAAAAGGCTCTTGAAGAAATATATACTGGAGCCAAAAAAGAACTTGAAATACACCTATCTCCAAGATTTACGGACATGTTAAGTCTTCTTTTCGTTGAAGCCTCGATAGAGAACTACACTAACCTTCCTCTTAAGGTAAATGCTGAAATGCACGACGGTGCTCCGCATCCAGATTTGCAGATGAAGATAACGTTGGAAGAGATACTTAGAGCAGCTAACTCTAAACCGATAACCGAAAGAAAAGAAGGCATGACTTTAGGCGTGCCTTACAGGCATATAAGCAGCTCACCAAAGGAATTTACTGTACTTGCAAAATCTGCAACTGATAAGCTAAAGGATGGAGAAAAACATCAATTATGCCTTGATGCCATATTCAATGACAGTACACCGCACGCGTTAGAGGATTTCCTTAACACGATGAGTGATGTTACAGAGGAAACGAGAGGGCGCCTTAGAACCAAGATAACTCCAACAGACGGCGAGGGCGGTAACCTTATAGTTCAGGACGTGTGGAACGAATACAGAAAGAAAGTTTCTCGGGATGTTACGGCAGCATACATGGGCAGTGCAGCAGTAGATGAAAAACTCGCAAGCTATGTGAGACAGGTCTACTACCTAACCAAAGGCTCCGATAAATACAAAGATGATGACGGAAGATATCGTTCGGTTAATAAAGAAGCCGTGTTTGAGCTAGAAAAGAAAGCGGGCGTAAAGGCGGACGCCGTGCGCGGCGCGATAAGATCTATCGTGGACGATCGCCTTAGAACCGATTATAAGGAAACTTCGCTAGACCAGAAACTGATAAGCTACGTAGTGGATTATTTAAATGACGAATATCCGTCTATGTCAGCTGCGGCAGTTGAAATCCTAAAGGGAACTGATGGTTTCATGGTAAGCAACGAAAAAAGCCGTGTAATAGAAGACCTTAAGAAAAAGGGGTACTGCGACGTTTGCTCAAGGATAGCACTTAACATCTACGAAGGTTATCAGGTAGAAGCTGGGGCAATGGCTTAGATAAGGTCATCTACTATGGAGAGGTATAGTACGCGCTATGGATAAATCTGACTTGGAGGTATTCTTGGCTTCCGGTGCTCAGACTGATGAGCAATCTGCTCAACAGAGCAGTGAGCAACTAGAGTTCTTAAATAGAGAAAAAACGGCCAGCGAAATAATGTATGATACCGTTAGCATAAGCAATTTAAGCCACGGTATAAGAGGCCTGAGAGAAGTAAAACAGAACATAGTCGACTCCGTAGCTAAAGCAGCGTTCTTATCTAAACAGGGTTACGTACCGATGATTCTTTTGATAGGGCCGAGTGGAAGTGGAAAGACCGCTATAGTGGAAGGCATGCGAAGACTTTATTATGAAAGGATACGTACACAGCAAAAGCTGTATACATTAGAGATAGACGGCAAAGAATGTCCATACAAAGAGAACGGCTATAATTTAATGCGTTCGTCACTGCCATTCGAAACAAAAAATGCCCATCTTTGGTCTTTCAGAAGGGGGCCAGAAATATGTGCTACTTGTTCAACGAATCTTGAAAAGTTGCTAGCAAAGGAAAGAGGCTCAGAAGGATTCCCAGTAGATTCGGTTAAATTTACAAGGACATTTCCACAGACTGCAACAATGCAGTTAAATGACGAGTACATGCCAGATAAATTTTACACTGTCGTAAAGAACGCGAACAGAGGGTTTCTCCTCGTGAGTGCCGATAAAAGCACCCTTGCTAGCGTTTCCGCCAGGACCTATCAGTTCCTTGTCAACTTGTATGATAATACTCTTTCCGATATGCATGGAAATAGAGTTCCACTTGATATGATGGTCATATTGAATTCTAATGAAGAGTTCTTTGAAGAAAAATCAAAGGAAGAAGAAGGTTCAAGACCACTAAAAGAGAGGCTTCTTGTTGTAAAAGTAAGGAGGAATCTGTCTTACTCTGAAGAAGAAAGCATATACAAGAGCCTCAGTTTTCCAATTAAACAGATGTTTCCTCAGGCACTTAAATACTTAGCTTTAGCAAACGTACTTTCTAGGATAGACATAGACTCATTTAAGTTATCTAAATCTAAGCCTGAACCAGACAGGAGAAATAGAGCCGCTTTTGGAGGGTGGGTAGGACCGCAGAATGATTCTGAGGGGGAAGATACAGTCGATAGAGTCGATGCAATTGTTTCACTTTTAGATATGTACGAAACTGGCGCACTTACAAATAATAAGATGACTTATTCGCTTTTGAAAGTTCTTGAAGAGGGAGATCCATATGAGAATATAAGAAACAGCATCCTCCAAAATGGCGAATATAAAAGCGGCTGGCAGACTGGAGTCTCATCTAGGATAGTTACTAATCAGCTAGGCACGAGGAACCCAAATGTTTTTAACTTTTCTGATTTCAATCATTATGTATCTGAAAATTCACATAACGGCATTAGTACCCAGAAGCAAAGTTATCTGTCTAGAGTACTTACTGCCGACGTGATGACAAAGATAGATTATGCAATTCTGTCTTATCAATTTAAATCTTATAGTAATGATCCAGAAAAATTGGCAAAGTCATTGAGTCTTCTCGAAGACTATTTAGACTTTCTCGATAGGGAAGAGCTAAATAAGACAGAAAAGAAAACTTTTGAAGACCCAGAGATGATAATACCTACAATATCAACGTACATAAATGTCGAGGCGCTCAAGAAAAACTACAAGAAATACAAAGAAAGGTATGCACCTATAGAAGCTGGTTTTAGAACAGACATCATGCAACTTTTAGAATTCGTATATAGGCACGACAATTCGCAATCTCTTATATCGAGAGAAGATAAAGTAGATAAGGAGCTTTATGATAAGAAATCGGATACTTACAAATTTGTACAGGGGTTAATGGAGAAACAATTTGGTTATTGGGACGGCTGCTTCAAGGAAGCCCTTTCAATATACAAGCACAGGAATATATCAACTTATGACAACTGAAATTGGTGACGCAGGAGATAAATATCGAGATAAAGTAACGGAAGAGGACGACCTAGGTCTAACTTATGAAAACCTTATCGACATAGTAAATGGAAAACCGGTAATAAAGAGAATGCCAATAAAATATAATCCTCAAATAACATATGGATATGATGAAGGCGGCGAAGGAAGCGGCCAACCAGGAAATCAACCGGGTGGCGTAGGAGATCCAGGGATAGATATCGGTGTAAAAAGAGGAGACGTAATAAAAATAGAGAAAAATTGGGGAATTAATTTTACTAAACCAGGTAAAAAAGATAGAGTAAAGCTTGATTTCATGGTAGCTGAAAGGGGCTATCAGGAAAACCAGGAAGAAACGCTCGAAGCAATGTTGCAAAGACAGATATTAAATGGAGATTTTAAGAAACACGGATTTAAGGTCGACGTTAAAGAAGAGGATTTACGATACGACAATGTAGAAGAGAAGTATATACCAGACCAGAGTGCGCATTTTATCATAATAAGGGACATAAGTCCATCTATGATGGATAGTGTAGAGCTTGCATATCAAGTTTCATTGTATATAGCGATAGGTCTGCAAGAAATGTATCAAGAAAAGGTAACTATGGTCTATGGTTTACATGGAGTAGACGCACAGGAAGTATCGCAGGAAGACTTTTTCAAGGAAGACAGCAATGGAAATGGCACTATGTTCGCTTCGTCCTATAAGATGGTATCAGCGATGTTAGATGGAACACCTTATGATACTAGATTACTTTACCCAAGAAAAATAGACCACTCATCTGAAGATGTATACTTTCTGCATATAACCGACGCAGAGAGTAACTCTCCAGGCACAGATATACCGGAAGTCATATCAGAATTAGAAAGTCTTCTGCCTAAAGTAACTAAAGTAATGCTTTTGCAGGTCGGTGGACACGATGAAACATATAAGAGAGCGTTAGAGGATTTGCAAAATAAAAAAGTTAAAATAGTACACGTAGAAAATGAAATGTCGGAGAACAATGTGAAAAAAGCTGTTAAAGCTTTATTTGGTGATTGAAAATGGAAATAGTTGTAAAAGATGGTGCATTCGAGAATGAACACTACACGAAAAAAGCTAGAGAACTGGCTGATTTTGTCACCGGAAAATTAAAACTGTCTTTCGACGACGTAGAGTTTAGACTTGTAGATAACGATACGTTAGCTGAAGAGATAGCATTATATGAGGATCCTTTGCCTACATGGTACACAGGACAAGAGTACATACGTGCTAGAAGAGAACTACTTGGGCTCCATGCTAGTCTTTATGAGATGGTCGGGCATACCCAGACAGACCAAATTACTGAAAAAACTAGGACTATAGTATATCTTAATAAAAGCGATACAGAGGCCGAGATACTTAGTGTAATATCACACGTATATGGACACCTGCATGTACAAAAGAACAATTTCGTCGCAAAGGGGTCAACACAAAATTTGTCAAAACACAATTATTATAGGCGCAGGTATAGAGCTCTAGAAGAAATAGTTGGTTCAAAAGAAGTAGCCGACGTTTACGATACTGCTCAGACTTTGTCTTCACTTATAGACCTTTATCCAGATTTCAGACCAGATGAGAAAGAGACCTATTATGAAAAGTCTACGGCGGTTCCGATGAAGAATACCTACAACGTCTTTGACTTTATGATGGAACAAGCAAATATGCCGGACTGGCAAAGAGAAGTCTTCGGCATTGTAAGGGATATATATTCATTAATGAAAACGGCGAGAATAAAAATAATACATGAAGGTTTCGCCACGTTCGTTGAAGAAAAATGTGCGTTAGAACTCGGAAGGGAAGATCCTAAATTGGGCCTAACACTTATAGATCACTTAAGATCCGTTGCGGACCCATTGAATGAGGCACAATTGCCTTACGCCTTGGGCTGGAGAGCTTTGAAGGACGTAGAATCTCGCTGGAACGAAGGTAAACACGGACTTGAATACGAGATGTTATCCAGAGAGGAAAAACTAGCTTATAAAAAAGATGAAGGTAAAGGCATAGATAAAGTTTTACAGGTCGTTGAGATGGATGACGATTGGAACTTTCTATTTTCTTACGCCAAAAAAGATTTTCTCGAAAAATACCTTCAAGAAACTTTAGATACACTTGAAAATATTTACTCTACGCAAATGGACAAAGAGGAACGTGAGGATATGCTACCTAACATATTGCAAATGTTTGCAGAATCTCATGACCCAGACGAATTAAGATTTGAGCTTTTGCATAGAAGTGAGAGTTACCTGCCTTCTATTTATGTACCGGCGGGAGGATTTAATTATCTTCCGAAATATGGAAGAATGAGGGGGGTGCTTTTAAAAGAAGACCTCAGCCTACTAAATAGGTATGTAAAATCAAGCGATGAAGAGAAAAAGGAAGAGGAATTAGAGGAAGTAAAAGAGAGGTTTGCTCCATTTGTTACCTTAAATAATGATAATACTTACAGGGCAATGCATAGGATAGCTAAACTTGTAAAGAGACCGGTTTATCTAGAAACAATAAACGAAGATGGACAAGGTCTTTTACTGTTAAGTGATGGAAGAGAGATAGAGTATCTTGATCCAGACGGCTCTAGATAGTTATCTAGTTTTAAATTTGCCTTATTTTGAGAAAATCGTATAATTAGTTACTAGTCCGGATTTTTTTGTACAAAAGACTTATATACTGGCCTGGGTCATTAATAGCTTATGGTTTCGAAAAATTATATCGAACTAGGTAAAATAAATAGTAAGGGCGCTAAGTTAGCTGCACTTAGCTTTGCTACCGTCGACATCTGCGAATCCCAAAATTCGCGCTCAACGCAGCTTTTACGGCATAAAGAAAAGTGAACTTATAGACGGAATAATAAAAATATCAAAAGAACGCCTTTCCAAATCTCAGAGATTAATGCTTTCCGAAATTCGGTGCATTAAAGCGGCACTTAATTCTACTAGATTTGTATATGCTTTTTCTGAAAAGTTTGGTAGCTCTAAATCTGCCGTCTGGCAGTGTTTTAACTCTCTAAAGAGAATGAGTCTTTTGGATACGAGCCAATTGAAGGGCCGTGGGCGTAAGATTAAATTAAGCAGTTTTGGAAAAGTGGTTGCAGATGGGTTTAGGGATGATAAATCCACACTGGAGAAGTATAAATTGTAAAGGAGGATTAAAAACTTATGGCAGAACGTGTAAAGGGAGTTAGAGACTTTACTGAAAAAGAAGCCGTTCTACGGCAAGACGTATTGCAGAGAATAAGAGAAGCTTATAAATGCTTCGGATTTGAACCAATAGAGACGCCTTCATTCGAATATCTTTCACTTTTTACAAATAAGTCCGGCCCAGGTATCGAAGAACAACTTTATTCTTTTTCTGATAAGAAGGGAGAGAAGTTAGCTCTTAGACCAGAACACACAATTTCTAAATTGAGAGTCGTGTCTGGGAATAAATCCCTTGTGAAACCAATAAAGGCTTACAGTATTGGAAACGTTTGGCGATACGAGGATCCGAGAAAGGCACGTTGGCGGGAGTTTATACAAGCCGACATAGACGTATTCGGTTCTTCTGATTTAAGATATGACGCGGAAGTAATAGCATGCATAGACTTTGCAATTAAGAAACTTGGACTTTTGAGCTATACCATACGCTTAAGCAATAGAAAAGTCCTCCAGTCAATTTTAGAAGAGCTAAATGTAGCGCCTATTGACAGCATACAAGTATTAAGAGAGATAGACAAGAAAGACAAAGTCGGTATTGATGGCGTGTTTAAAAAAGTAGCGGAGCTAATAGGTTCTGATAAAGCGGAAAAGATAAAATTATACTTAGAAGGTAAATCTGAGCCAAAGGGCGACGGCGTAGCAGAAATAGAAAAGGTAACTAGCTATCTAAAAGAGTATGGAATAAAAAATGTATCATTTGATCGTTCGTTAGTAAGAGGACAGGATTATTATGACGGAACAATATTTGAATTCGAATATAACGAAGGGCAATATTCTAAGGTAGTTTTCGCAGCTGGCGGCAGATACGATAAGTTAAGCAAGAAATTCGATTCAGACCTTCCAATAGTTGGTGGTTCTATAGGTTTTGATGTCGTTATGGAGATGGTTACGGCAAGCACAACAGAAGATTTCTCTGAAAGTTATTGTGTATTGAATATAGACTCGATAGATAAAGCGATAGAGATCGTGGGTAAGCTTAGACAAAAGGGTTTAGCGACAGATATCTTATTAGATAAAGTATCCTTGTCAAAAGGCTTGGAATATTGTAACGCAAAGAAAATAAGATACGCGGTTATAGTCGGCAAAAAGGATTTAGAGAAAGGTGAAATAACAATAAGAGATCTAAGAGAGAAAAAGGACAACAAAATAAAAGAATCTGAAATATAAAATAATTATTATCTTTTTACGGCTTCTTCGAATATCCTCTTTAATTTTTTATTCCTTTCTTTTACAGACAAAAATCCATCTTTTATTGTATTTTCGGCATTTCGCCCCATTTTTAATCTCTCCCCGCCATTTTTTATTAAATATTCTAAATTTTTACGTAATTCTTCTGACATTTTGCTATTATGGTACATAGAAAGATCTATATCGTTTTGTTTTGTCCTTAGAAACTCCTTGTTCCAAAATACATTTGGGGCATGGACCATCAAACCGTTATAATATGGTATAATTTTTTCAGGAAACGCAAACGCATCAGTAGAAACTATCGGTAAACCGGCTCGCATAGCTTCATACATCGCTATAGAATTTGTTTCTCCAAGAGATTGCAGAACATAAATGTCGCTTCTTCCAAAAAGCTTGTCCATTTCGATATTCGATAAAATGCCCCTAATGACATTCACGTTATATTTTTTTATAAAATCCATATCTTCTGGATAAAAATTTTGATTTGTTTTTATGATCCAATCGATATCATATTTCTTTTTAAGCCTTGGAAAAGCGTCTCTAATTATATTAAAACCTCGGCCGTAAACGTCATCATTTCCTATAGAAAGTAGAGTTAACTTGTCATGCTTTATTTTCTTTATTTTTTTATAATGTATTGCGAGCTTTATAACATCTAATTTGTCTCTTATCCTAGTTATGTTAAAGCTATTTTTTAAGGCCAGGTACGCAGCTTTTGAGTTAGGCATTAGTTTCTTGCACTTATTCCTGCTTAGAAGAAGTTTAACCAATGCCCTCTGTCTACTCCCCCAATTATGATAATCCATCCCTACGAAAGCGTAAGGGTGCTCGAATTCGGTAACCCATGGCTTATTGTTAAGAGGTATTATGCCCCGCGTAGTAAATATTAGGTCAGCATCCGTTCTATAATAAAACATTCTAGGGAGGCCAAATGCCTTGGTTACAAAGCGAGCCAACTTTCTCTTGTTTAGATTCCGATGCGAATAATATGTTTTAGCGTCGCTTCTGCCAGATACCTCGTATTCTATTCCGGGTGGTGGGTAATCTACTATCTCTTTATATTGTGGATGCGGCCCAATAGGGATGAATACTTTCATATAAGATATTTGACTCCCTTTTCATATAAATTAGCAGAAAAACTAGACTTTCTGTATGCTAGAAACTAGTACGCGGCGAGACTCCATTAAGCGATTCACTAGTTTCTTTTTTATATACCTTGGAGACAAAGATAAGATAACCAAAATAATGTCTTGCTTATCTGGACGACTTAGAATAAATTTATAGTCGCTTAATTTTAATGTAGATTTTATCTTCTTATTTTTGATTGAACTATATATATTATATTTAAATTTTGATTTGATAAAAAATCTTTTGAACTGTTGTTCGAATTCGGTTCCTTTCGACAATCGATAAAATAATTCTGAGTCTTCTTGATATCTCTTGTAAAGTAATATCTTTTTTTCTATAAATTCCGTAAACATCGCAGTTTTACCTAAAAGGTTTATATTTGAATTATTGGCATGTATACGATAGAGAGTTAATTCAGCGTTGTCAGCTCTTATTTTTCCTTTTTGTTTAATTGCTAGAACTAATGAAAGCGTATCTATAGACAAGTTGAGCATACCCCACGCATCTAAATTATCCGTAAGCAAATTACGTCTTATAGATATTGAGCTATTATTAAAGCCTAGTTTCTGGATTAATAATTTTTTACTTATTTTTTTATAGCGATTTTTATCGCTTAAAGCTTCTACCGTTTTTTCGCTTTCGTTTATTACTATGTAATTATTATGATAAAATACAAGTTCTGGGTCATTTTCAAATTCGTTGTATAGATGCATTAACTTATCTTTAGCGAATCGATCGTCGTCATCTAGGAAGCTTATAATGTTACCTCTACTAATTTTTAATGCATCGATTATGAAAGCCCCGACCCCCGTTTTTTTGGAGAAGACGCTTTTAATATGATTTTTCTTTATGAGAGAATCTAATCTTCTATCTTTAAAGTTTTTTACTACAACTATCTCATATTTAGACTTTGGTAAACTCTGAGTGAGCACAGATGCTATAGCACCTTCAAGAAACTGTTTTCTTCCATACGCGTCTATTATAACGGTTATAAAAGTTTTTTGATTCTTCATCTAACTATATTAATCAAAAGCTATTTAAAACTTAAATAAAAAGCCGATTAAAATAATAGACTCAAATAATTTTTTCCACTTCTTGGATAGCCTTTTCTACGGCCTCATCGCTACTATATTTATTCTTCCAGCCAAGTTTTGAAGCCTTTTCAGTCGATAATTCAACCCTTTTTACGTCTCCTTGCCAACCGCGGCCTTTGTATCCCCCAGTAAAGTTAATTTTTACGTTCTTTAGTTTTAGGTTTTTTATAATCATTTCGGCGATTTTTTTAACTGAAGTCCTACCGACATTTCCCAAATTAAAAACATCAGTGATATTAGATTTAGAATTAAGTAGAAGCATCGCCTCTACGCAATCGCTTATATGTATATAAGATTTTTCTTGTGTTCCATCACCCAATATGTCAACTTTTTTAGGGTTTTTTCTCAAATTTTTGAGAAAGTCAACTATAACTCCATGCGTACCGTTCTTTCCAACGACGTTTGCAAATCTGAATATAGACGCTTTAAAATTATAATAATTTGAATAGGCAGATATCAGGGCTTCCCCAGCAAGCTTTGTTGCGCCATAAGATGAAATAGGTTTGCATGGCCCGTAACTTTCTGGCGTGGGGATCACAGTTGCTTCCCCGTATATAGCGCAACTAGAAGAAAAAATTAACTCTTTTATTTTGTTTTGTCTTATAAAGTCAAGTAGATTTCTTGTAGCTTCAATGTTATGCTTAAAATCTACTTCGGGATGTTCGAAACCCCCACGGACGTCCGAATGTCCCGCCAGATGTATAACAAGGTCAAAGTTCATAAGGTCTCCAAATGTTTGTTTATCGGTTAGGTCTCTCTGTAGGAATCTAAAATTCTTCTTCTTTTTGAAGTCTCTTATGTATCTATCATCCGGAACATTGGACAGGTTATCTATGACAGTTATTTTATTATCGTCTACAAGTTTTTCGACCGTATTGGAGCCTATAAATCCTGCCCCACCAGTTATTAGAATATTTTGGTCTTTCAGCATATAAACAATATTGACTGCTTTTTATTGGATATATCGCTTTTTATTAAATATATAACTTGTAAATTAGAGATAAGAATATGGACAATCTAGAATATATACGCAGAGCTAGGAAAACTTTAAAGGGGGGGCTTTCTTTAGGAGACCTAATAACAAAACTGGTAAACCTTATAGATGAAACCGAACAAGCGGAGAATACTCTTTTTGAAGCAATTTATGACCTATATTTTATGTATTATCCAGAGGCGGCTGTTTTACTCAGGGAAAGAGACAAATTTATTGAAATAGTTTCTGGCGGAGTAGAGAGAATAGATGTTGGAAACGCCTTAAAAATATCGACAGATAGTATGGGCTACGAGCTTTCTGCTGATGACAGATCCTTACTTAATTTACACGTAAACGAAATTAAAAATTTATCTGATATGCGAAATTTCACAAAAACATACCTTGATAAATTAATACATGATAACTATCGAAATCTTTACGAAATCGCAAGTTATATGATTGCGGCGCGGCTTATAATGTTAAGTGGCGGCATAAGGCAGCTTGCTTTTATGCCAAGTTCAAAAATACAGATACTTGGTTCAGAAAAGGCACTCTTCTCTCACTTTAAAAAAGGCAAATCTTCACCAAAATACGGGGTAATATTCAAAAACCCCGCGATAGAAAGTGCACCACAAGAAAAAAGGGGCAAAATTGCAAGAGCATTGGCATCTCAAATATCAATGGCAGCAAAATTAGATTTTTTCTCAAAGAGGGATGATAGTGTAAACCTTAGAGAAAAATTAGAAAAAGAAATAAGCAGGATAACTGAGAATGGAACTAAAAAAAATAATAGATAATGTATTTTGGGCAGAGGACAAGAATAGACTGTTAGTAACGAAAAACCTTGTCGTTGGAGAATCAGTTTATGGAGAACGACTTCTTAAGCTTGGCGGCCAAGAATACAGAGAATGGATGCCTACGAGAAGCAAACTTTCTGCAGCTTTTTATAAAGGTTTAAGGACGATAGACCTAAAAGAAGGGAGTAAGGTTCTATATCTTGGGGCATCTTCTGGCACAACGGTTTCGCACGTTTCAGATATAGTGATGAATAAGGGGGAGATATACGCCATAGAAATATCTGAAGAGATGGGCGCTAATCTAATTTTATTAGCCGAAAAAAGAAAAAATATCTTTCCTTTAATAGCCGATGCTAGGAAAATAGAATCCTATTCAAAATTTGTACCAAAGTGCGATTTTATTTATCAAGATGTGGCGCAAAGAGACCAAGTAGAGATATTTATCCGCAATTCTAATCAGTTTCTTAAAAATGGAGGTCATGGCGGGATAGCCATAAAGACCAAGAGCATAGATGTATCTAAACCAAATAGAGTTGTAGTAGAACAAACTTTAGCTGTATTAAGAAAACATTTTACAATTATCGGCTCAATTGATTTATACCCCTATCAAAGGGACCATGCGCTCATAATTGTTCGTAAAAAATAATGCTGAAATAAGCGATTAAGATAAGTAATAAATACAACAAAAATACTTTATCTATTGTAAGCAGGGGATTTATGGACGATGATAACAGATTAGAAGCAGAAAAAAAGGACCTCCTAGAAAAGATAGAAACACTAAAAAGTCAAATAAAGAACTTTGAGGAGGAACTTGGTATAAGTAATGAAGATTTAAAGGCAAATTGGCCAGAGAGCGATTATAGGGTTTTAGATAGGATGAAGGAATCAGAAAAACAACTTTCCGTAATAGAAAGTTTAGTAAAAAGCGAAACACCAGAACAAAATCAGCTTAAGGAAATAAACAAACAATTGGGGGCCAGTTCAGAACTAACAGAAATGATGCCAGAACTAACTGCGCAAATGCCAAAAGCTATGGTTGAAGCGAAGAAAATAGAAAATGTCACGTTAAAAAACAATTCAGTGCAAGAAACAAAATCAACGGAACAGAAACCCACAGAAAATGTAGATACATTATCAAAAGACCTTCAAAGCAGAACCTTAGAATTAAAACAAAAATCGGAGCAAATAGCACAAATAAGTTCGCTAGTTTCAAGACTTAGAACTGACATGCTTCAACAACCGAAAGTTACCACGCAGCTTGTGCAGGAAGCTCCGCGACAAAGCCTAGAAGAAAGCCAGCAACCACAAAAAGTAAAACAAGCTTCCACACCGCGGCAAGTCATGCAATATTCTGCAGCTGATTTGCCTGCACTGGCAACGATGGTGCAAAAACTAAACGAATTAGTAAAAGCAAACGAATCGATATCAGAAGAATTAAGAGAAATGATAAATGAAAATAAAAATACGAACACCGCTAGTAGAATATCAGATTTAGTTAGGAAATTGGCTTCGGCAGGCCTTAATGGGTAAGTTAGTATACATAATCGTTGACGGAATGGCTGACCTGCCGATAAAACTGCTTAACAATAAAACCCCATTAGAGTATGCGTATAAACCAAATATCTCATTTTTCCTTAAACATGCAGCTTATGGTTTCCCTTCAGTTTTAGGAAAATTAGCGCCACAAAGTGATGCAGGAGTTATGGCGGATCTGGGTTATGAGCCTACAAAATACTCAACAGGACGTGGATGGTTTGAGTGTTTGGGACTAGGCATGGATCCTAAAGATGGAGAACTTAGTGTAAGAGTAAATTTTGGAGAGGTTAAAGATAAAAAACTTTCTTCTGTAAGAACATATCTTTCTAAAGAAGAACTTAGACTCCTTGAAACCGAAATTAATGATAAAGTAAAATTGCCTGTAGATTTTAGGTTCAAAATAGGAGAGGGTTATCGTGCAGGGGTCGTTTTCACACCTAATAAACATCAATTTTCTGGATACGTTTCTAATAATGAACCAGGATACACCCCAAAGTTTTACAAGAATGGGAAAAAACTGAGTTTTGCTACGCCGATAAAAGACCTAAAGATACATGATATAAAACCGCTTAGACGCGAAGCAAAATATACCGCAGAACTCCTCAATCTATTCATAAAAAACGTGATAAAAGTAATTAAAAATTCAGAAGTTTTCATCTCAAGAGCTAAAGATAATAAACCATTACCAAATTATTTATTTTTGCGAGACGCCGCAGTTAGAGATCCACATCTGCCAGCTATAAACGAAAAGTTTAAAAGACGATGGGCAGCGATTACCGGGATGCCTTTAGAGAAAGGAATAGCCTCCGCGGCAGGGATAAAACTAGTAGAGGTTGAAGAGTCTCAGGACATAAACAAAGACTTTAGCGAGAAAGCAGAAAGCGTAGCATCGACCATGCGGTCTTTTGACTGTGTTTATTTGCACATAAAACAAACTGACGCAGTTTCTCACCTCGGTAAATACGCAGACAAATACGCAATAATCGAAGCAATCGATCGTATAATAATAGGGCGGCTTCTCAGAGAATTAAATATTCGGGGGGGCGATACGCTAGTAATGACATGTGATCACGCCACGTCATGCGAATTAAAGAGGCATATAAATTCGAATATTCCAGTTTTAATAGTTAACCGAAAATTTGGACAAAATAAGGATTTCGGCGAAGCAAACTGCAGAAAAAAGCACATTTCTGCAATAAGAAGGGCTACCGATATCCTGCCATTCGTTGTAGCACTTAAATGAGCGTTTAGATTCTTACAGTGCACTATTTAAAAATAGATAGCTGATATTATACATGAGCAACCAGGACCTAGCTCAAATGTTCTTAGATATCGCGGACATTCTCGAAATAAAGGGAGTGCAATGGGAGCCGCGAGCATATAGGAAAGCTGCGCTTACAATATCGACATTGGCCGTAGACATAAGCGACATCTATAGGCAAGGTAAATTAATGGAACTTGAAGGTGTAGGGCCGTCTATCTCAAAATCCATAGAAGAATATATAAAAACCGGCAAAATGTCCAAGTACGAGAAGCTAAAGAAAGAATACCCTATAGATTTTACGGGATTTAGGAAAATCCAAGGCCTGGGTCCAAAACGAGCCTATGCACTTTATAAGGAGCTTAAAATAAGAAACGTAGACGACCTAAAAGCAGCATTAGAGAAAAATAAGATAAGGGGTCTCGAAGGTTTTGGAGAAAAAAGTGAAGAACAGCTAAAACATAATTTAGAATCGTTCATGAAAGTAAGGGAAGAGAGAAAGATGCTTGGATATGCGATAGACTACTTCGAAGACATAGTAGGTAGGATGAGGAAAAGTGAACTTTTTGAAGACGTAGAAATCGCCGGATCTGCGCGTCGGATGAAAGAAACGGTGGGCGATTTGGACATATTAGCTACTTCCAAGCGGCCGAAGGAAGGCATGGAATTTTTTACAAAACTTAAGGACATTAACGAAATAATCGTAAAAGGAGACACAAAGACTTCCGTTAAGCTGTCCATCGGTTTAAATTGCGATTTACGGATAGTCGACGGCAAGTGTTTTGGAGCAGCCATGCAGTATTTCACAGGGAACAAAGATCACAACGTAAAATTACGCAAGATTGCGATAGGAAAAGGACTGAAGCTTAACGAATATGGCCTTTTTAGAGGCGATAAATCGATAGCTAGCCATACTGAAAAAGAGGTATATAATGCCCTCGGGATGGACTTAATAGAACCGGAATTGCGCGAAAATACGGGCGAGATAGAGGCAGCGCAAAAAAGATCCCTACCTGTAATAATAGGTTACGACCAAGTAATCAGTGATCTGCATACTCATACACTCGATAGCGACGGAGCAAACTCTTTGGAAGAGATGATTGCGGGAGCGCAGAGGCTGGGACACAAATATATAGCTGTCACTAACCACAGTAAAAGTCTTAGGATAGCCAATGGTCTCGATGAAGCACGCTTTTCGTCTTTTAATAAAAAGATAGAGAAAATCAACGAATCTAGCGGTATAAAGGTACTAAAGGGCGTTGAACTCGAGATACTTAAAGACGGCTCGCTTGATCTGCCGGCGAAAGTTCTGAGAGAAATGGACTTTGCAATCGGGGCGTTACATCAAAATACCAAAATGCCGAGAAAGGAACTCACGGACAGACTTTTGAAAGCGATCCAATCCGGTCTGATAAACGCCGTCGCTCACCCGACCGGCAGAAAAATAGGAGAAAGGGAAGCCTTTGATTTGGATTTCCAAAAAATATTTGAAGCTTGCAAGTCAAATGACGTTTCTTTAGAGATAGACGGGTACCCGGAACGCTCAGATCTGCCTTTTGACTTGGTTAAAGAAGCCAAATCCTACGGAGTAAGGTTCAGTTTGGCTAGCGATGCACATAGAACGGACCAACTCAGGTTCATAAGGATGGCGACTGCAATAGCAAGAAGAGGCTGGCTTGAGAAAAAATACGTAATAAACTCATTAGACTATCGACAGTTTTTGAAACTTAAAAGATAATCAAGATTATAAGTTTGATTCAGAATACACAATGTATAAAAGCTATAGGTTCTTAATCTTACTATGATCGATAAAATAAAAAGCGGGATATTAGGTTTTGACGCTCTCGTGAATACCGGCTTTGTGAAAAATAGCATAACGGCAGTCTACGGTTCTCCCGGCGCCGGCAAAAGCATATTTTGTACGGAATTCTTAAGAGAAGGGCTGAAAGAAGGAGAAAAGGTATTTTACGTAAGTTTAGAGCAGGACTTAGACTCTTTTCTCAGGGGCGCAGAAGCCCTCGGCTTTACCGAATTTAGAGAGAACATCAATGGCAATTTTGTCTTCGCTAGGATGACTGGTCACGACTTCAAGAACTTTCTGTCGGTAGAACTTCCGAGAGTACTCGCCGCAAGAAAAGGTAAGCATTCAAGGATAGTAATAGACCCCCTCACGCCGTTTTTATGGGAGATAAAGGATGCAGCGCTCCAGAGAAACATATTGGGTGATGCCTTTGTCATGCTTAGAGAATTTGGGACAGCAATAGTCACCATAGAAAGGTATGGCGATTTGAGCAGACTAGAGCTTTCAGAGGAACTTGCAATCCCCCTCTATCTTTCCGATTCTGTAGTCCTTATGTCAATGGCGTACAACCAAAATTTCTATCAAAAAGCAGTTTCTATAATAAAAATGAGATTTTCTGGTCACAGCTCTGGAATGCACCCTTTCGATATAACCGAAAAAGGGATACAGATATTCCAGGACCAGCCGGTTTTCTAGTTATACCGCCAAAATCGAAGCGTTTTTATTAAATACTAGGTCTGACCAGTATTTTTATGCTGTCCCTGATACCAGAGATACTATCGTTACTTTTGGATACTTCTTACTCGTGGGTGAGGATGCTCTTGGCGTTGGCTGCGTCCATAGTAATAAGTCTAGCTATAGGCATAGGCGCAGCCAGACTAAAGACTTTCGGCAAAATAGTCGTTCCTATAATAGACGTATTACAGACATTGCCGATACTTGCTTTCTTTCCATTTGCGATTTATGTAGTCGTATTTATACTGCCCGGCATAATCGGCATAAACGCCGCCGTGATCTCCCTTATAATAACCAGCATGCTGTGGAATATGATCTTCGGAGTGTACGAAGCCATAAAGACGCTGCCAGTCGAGCTTGTAGAGATGACAAAGCTTTATGGATTAGGGACGTTCGAACGGCTCAAGAAGTTGTACATCCCGGCTAGTCTTCCAAGGCTGTCAGAACAATTAAGTTTATCCTGGGCCATAGGACTTTTCTATTTAGTAACAAGTGAGATATTTTCTACCGGAAATGCAAATTATTCGGTACAAGGGATAGGCGTAGACCTTGCACGATTAGGGACAAACGGCAATTTTCTTTACTATGGGATAGCCTTAGCTATATTCATCGGGTTTGTGGTGATTACAAGATTGACCCTATTTTCCGCTTTTGATAAAATGGCAAATAGGTACAGCTTAGTCGGTTACGACACCAAGAAGCATAAATCAAGGTTTAATATCGGCTACAGGATCGACCATTCGATAACACTCCATAAACTTAAACAAGAGTATATAGGCATAAAGACTAGCATAGGTTCTTCCGTCTCAAGACATAAAAGATTTTTAAGGAGATTCGGCTACCTTATAGCCGGCATAGTCATCACGTCTGTAGCATTTTTGATATACAGTAATACGAATCCGAATGCATTATCGCAACTCGGTTCTTATGAGTGGATAGCGATAACCTCGCTAGCCGCTTCTTTTTTAAGGGTCTGGGGGGCGTTTTTACTTGTCCTAGTAGTGGCGATCCCTATAAGTGTTTATGTAGTCTTCATGACAAAACGTAAGAATTCATACCTATTGGGATTCCAGATACTAGCGTCTATACCGGCTACGGTACTATTGCCGATAATGGTTTTTGAGTTAAGAAACAACGGCGAAGCGGTCGCGTTTATGGTTTATTTCCTTAGCGGCGTCTGGTACGTTATTTTTAGCATAATAGCGAGCACTAAATATGTAAAATTAAATATCGATGAAGTAAGGCGGGTATTCAGGGTAAAAGGTTCGATTGCCTGGAGGAAGATATATCTACTTGCCATACTGCCTGGGCTTATAACCGGCGCAGTGACCGCAATAGCCGCAGAATGGAACGCAAGTATAATAGCGGAATATTTCATTTCGAACAGCACTGGCGCCGTGCTGACTTCTGTAGGGACGGGCATAGGGAAATTATTGGATACGGCGTTATATTCCGGCAATTTGTACCTGATGCTTATCGCTTTAATTAATATGACCGCAATGATAATAATATTCAATATAGTCGTATGGAGAAGGCTATACGATAAAGTGACCGCAGTTTACACTTGACTATGGAAGTAATCTCAGTAGCGAACATAAAGTTTGCATTTGAAGACAAGGCAAGCGCTAAGATAATAGACGATATTTCGTTTTCAACTGGGGAATATGAATTTGTCTCCATAATAGGCCCTTCGGGTTGCGGTAAAAGCACCCTCTTAAGGATAATAGCGGGTCTGATAGCGCCGACGTCAGGCAGGATATCATACTATGGGAACGCAGTCACCGAACCCATCAAAGACATCTCCTTCGTTTTTCAGGATTCCGCCCTGCTCCCATGGCTTACTAACATAGAAAACGTAAAGATCGGCCTTTCGTCTACTGACTTAAAAGACAATGTAAAAAATAAAAAAGCCCTGGAGATATTAAAACGATTTGAGTTAAACGGTTTTGAATATGCGTATCCAAACATCCTTAGCGGCGGGATGAAGCAAAGGGTCGGTGTGGCAAGAGCGCTCGTTTCTGACCCTAAAGTGATCCTTATGGACGAGCCATTTAGTTCTCTCGACGAGCTCACTGCAAGAAGTCTTAGGGAAGAAGTATCGAATATGCTAAAGGATAAAAGCCTTTCATTGATGTCGGTCATAATGGTATCGCACAACGTGGAAGAGGTGGTAGAGCTATCTGATAAAGTCGTTATACTGTCGAATAAGCCAAGCCTTGTAAAGGAGATAAAAAAGATCGATCTTCCATATCCGCGAAATAGGCACGACAAGGATTTTCAAAAAACGGTAGACGAAGTCTTTGCAAGACTCAGTCCTTAGATTCGTACAGTTTCCACGAATCTTTTCGCGCGTCGTAAGAGCATATCTCAGTCCTTACAAGCAGACCGAGCATCTCTTTTCTAAATTTTTCTATATCAGATGTCCTGTTTATCTGGGTCATAAAGTTCTTCTTTAAAAGGACGTCAAAAAGCTCTTCTGTCGACGCCCGATGGGCTTTCCACAGGAACTCTATGATGCTTTTGAACGGCTCCACGTTTTTTAACAGATCGCTAAGGTCTTTCTTGAGTTCTTTTTGGCTTAGATCTTTAGCAGAATCCGTCAAGGAAACCACGCCCTCTTCGACGGTCACTAAGCCCAATATCTTCGCCGCTTCTATGACCGGGAAGATCTCGTCTATGCCCTCAAGCGATTCCCTTGTTATGTGGGAAAGCGATGCCGAACCGCCGTTTCCTTTTATTATAGCGAGTATCCCTCTAATGTAACTAACCCTTGCATCTATCGGGAAAACTTCGGTCATATCTACGTTATTTAAAGAGTCGGGCTATTATAAATTTTGCTAATCCAGTCTTAGGTAAATAGGGGCGTGGTCAGAGCCATTGATCTTATCAAGTATCCCGGCGCCGGTCAACCTATCTTTAAGTTCATTGGAGGCGACAAAATAATCTATCCGCCAACCGATGTTCCTTGCCTTTGCATCAAACCTATAAGTCCACCAGGTATAATGCCCGCCGTCTTTTACGAACGCCCTGTAAGTGTCTATATACCCGTGTTTAATAAGCGAGGTAAACCAGGCTCGTTCTTCAGACGTAAATCCGGCGTTATTTACGTTGTCTTTTGGGTGCGCTATGTCTATCTCTTCATGGGCCACATTGAAATCTCCGCATACGATGACCGGCTTTGACTTTCGCAGTTTTTCAAGAAAACTCAACATGCACCCGTTAAATTCGCCCTTGAAATCGAGCCTGCTTAAGTCCCTCCTGGAGTTTGGGAAATAAGCATTGACTAGATAAAACTCTTCAAATTCCAGTGTAAGTACTCGCCCTTCATCGTCGAATCTTTTCTCTCCGATACCATATTTAACGGACAACGGTCCAAGTTTACTGAAAGCCATCGTCCCGCTATAACCCTTTTTTGCCCTAGCAAAGAAAACATATGAATGATAGCCAGAATCAGAAAGTTCTATCGGTATATAGTCGGCTTTTGACTCTTGTATAAGGATAACGTCATATTTTTTCGAGCCAATCACAGTTTTTAGGTCTTTTTTTATCGCACTTCTAATCCCGTTTACGTTCCAAGAAAGCAGCAGCATTAATAATATAGGTAAGCAACTTCTTTAAATCTTTTACTGTGAGAAAACATAATGCTATAAAACTCTTTATAAGAATGATAAGTCAAATAATTAAATTATATAAGATAGGGCGATAAACAATTATAATGGCAGTGTTGACAACATCTGAGATCTTAAAACTGATAGATAAGAAGAAATTGATAATAAAACCATTCAAGCGGACTCAAGTAGGCGCAGGCTCCATAGATTTGCATCTTGGTGACACGTTTAGAGTGTTCAAGAAATACCATGGGATGTTCCGTGTAGATGACAATGCGGATTATCGTGATATAACCGAAGTCGTAAAAGTTAAAAAAGGGGATAGCCTTATCGTGGAGCCAGGTGAACTGGTACATGGCATAACCGTAGAAGATATCTCATTAACTAAAGGCTTATCGGCAAGAATAGAAGGGCGATCGCGGTTTGCAAGGATTGGCCTCCTTACACACCTAAGTAGCGGCTTTATGCAGCCAGGGACCCACGGTAAAGTCGTATTGGAGATAGCCAATCTTTCGCCCATAAACCTTGCGATTTATCCGGGCACGACAATATGCCAAATAGTCATAGAAGAGACAAAGGGGGAGGGCTTATACAAAGGCCGATTTTACAAACAAGACAAGCCTTGAGGATTTATGGCTAAAAGGGTTTTTATAATTCACGGCTGGTCAGGTTCGCCATATTCCGATTGGATTCCGTGGTTAAAGGCAGAGTTGGAAATAAAAGGTTTTGAGGTATACGCGCCTTATATGCCAGAGCCGGATATCCCGGATATTCAGGAATGGACCCACCTTTTAGATGTGGGGGTCGGTAAACCGGATAAGAAGACCTTTTTTGTAGGGCATAGTATAGGTTGCCAGACGATACTTAGATACCTGCAAAACTTGAAAGACGACACTAGCGTGGGCGGGGCCGTCCTAGTCGCGCCCTGGGTCCATCTGAATCTAGCGGCGTATGAAGATCAAAAAGACATAGAAACCGCCAGGGAATGGCTAGAGACCCCGATAGACTGGAAGAAAATCCTTACGCATACAAAGAAATTCTCGGCGATTTTCTCGGATAATGACCCATATGTGCCGATAGCGGATTCAAAGATATTTCATGATAACTTAGGCGCCGAGATAACAATAGAAAACAAAAAAGGACACATGAACGAAGAAGCAGGGGTGGTCAAGCTATACCGAATATTATCTGAACTTATTAGGATAGCTAAAGACTGATATTTTAGAAAAAGTTTATAAATAAAGAAGTGATTCGATAACTATGTCAGTATTAAAATCGTTTTTTGATCTCGCAAATAAGATTTTACCTTCTAAAGTGGCATACGCGCATTGTGATATTCCTTGCGGCATATATGACCCACACTTAGCGCAATTATCCGCCCATACCGTGATAAGAATGGACATGCTGATAAGTCAGCTAAAAGTACCTCCCGATAATGCAAAGCCAGAAGAGCTTAACGACTACCACCATAAACTGGTCAGATACACCGAAACCAAGGAAAAACACGCAGAACTTTGCAAGCAAGAAGTCAGGATAATATGGGGGGATTACTTTAAACCAGAACACCTCCAGAAATTTCCAGAACTCCACGATCTAGTCTGGAAGATAATGAAGCTCGGCTCTAAGGTCAAACAGGAGATAAATATGCCAGCTTCGGAAGAGCTTCTTGATAATGTAAATAAATTTGCCGAAATATTCTGGAAAACGAAGGGCGTTGAAACGGTTAAAGTAAAGGCGTTCTACTCCACAGAGCACGATATAGTGCTACCAAAAGTTTGATCGATTTTTGGTCATGGAAAAAAAAGAAGATAAAAAGTATAGAAACCCCGCGCTTTGTGTAGATGCCGTTGCGATACAAAATGGAAAGGTTTTACTTATAAAAAGGGGGATACCTCCCTTTGAAGGTAAATGGGCGCTGTCCGGTGGGCACGTAGAGTATGGAGAAACTACCGAAGCGGCAGTTTTACGCGAATTCTTTGAGGAAACGGGCTTATCTGCCAAAGTAGGAAAGTTGGTAGGAGTCTATTCTGCCCCCGACAGAGACCCACGCGGGCACAAAGTATCGGTAACGTACACCTTGTCCGACGTTATGGGCGAACCAAAAGGTGGCGACGATGCAAAAGAAGTGAAATGGTGGCGGATCGATGATTTGCCGCGATTAGCTTTTGACCATGAGCAGATACTGAAAGACGGAATAAGCGTTTACAAAGACAGTAGAAATCGATAGATATGTGGTTTCCGTTAGAACGCTTTAAAATAACCGATAGAAGCATGGAGCCGACATTATCAGAGGGGGACTATATAATCGTAAATAGACTTGCGTACATCTTCAAAAAACCGAAGGTAGGCGAAATAATCGTGTTTAAACACCCGTCTCAAACTAAATTTCTTGTAAAACGCATATCTAGAAAGCTTAAGGAAAATTCATATTTAGTAATCGGAGACAACAAAGCGGTAAGTTCAGATAGTAGGGCTTTTGGTCCGATAAAAAGGGGTTTAATAGTAGGAAAAGTTTCGGTAGCAGTAAAGTAATAGCGAAATCTAGTGCCAGAGAAGGGCTATACTCGGATAATCCCCATTAGCCTTATTTTTAGCTTATTTTAACTCTTTGCCGCCAACCAATTGTTTCTCAATATGAAGGCGAACATTATTATAAAATAAGCCACTATCGCACCGATTATGATGCCGCTTTCCATACGCTTGCCTCCACATACCTTTATATGAAAGCAACTTAGATATATGTCTTTCTTATAAGAGTATTCGGTTGCGGCTGTGGGACAGAATTAGCCTATTTCTTTAGTATCACGACGTAAGCCCGTTTTCCTCTGTATCTTCTAGGGGCATCTATCTTGGCGCTGTTGCCGAAAGGCGTCACCCTCTTCTCATAGAACGTT
>JAKASS010000001.1 GCA_021818905.1 Nanobdellota archaeon | reverse complement strand
TGCTGCGTTAAACTGTCCTTGCAAAGCTCAAATCGGATTAATATGGATAACATCACTATCCAGTAATAGTAAAGTATTAATATGTTGTGCGCGTATAATATTATACGGTGATATTAGCTAAGAGAAGACATGGTATCTAGATTGGATAGAGTACTTGGATTTACAGAAGCCGCAAAAGAAACGCTTCCGATTGCAATGGCCGGTGGTCTTTTTGCTGATTCGCAGATAAGCAACATAGAAAACACGGGTTACGTCGCTTTTGGCGGACTGGCCGTTGCTACTGTTATCGCTGCAGTTATGTGGTATATAAGTATTACAAAAAATTAAGGGAGCCTTCGCATTATTACTGAGCACAGAATGGGTGTTTCTTAAGCGTTTTACTTCGACCACTTTTTGCCGTCTTTTTTAAGCAGTCTATCAAGTACAAGGCAAAGCAGATGTATTACCGCGACATGGACTTCCTGTATTATCGGTATTGTATCTGATTCTGCACGTATGATACTATCCGCATGGTCTTTCGCTTTTCCGCCGCTTCTGTCCGTAAGAGCTAAAGTAAATGCCCCTTTGCTTTCGCTGCGTCTAGTGCCTATTGAATACCTCTTCTAGCGATTCTATCATTATTGTTACTAGTGCCCTTATCAAGAATTATTGCAAATACTTCTTTATTTCCCCGATCTTTGATGCTATAGCCAAGAATATCATCGCGTGGCCATAAAACTTGATTCGAGCGATGTCGATTACCGGGCGACCCAAGAAAAGATTCGGGAGTTTCTTGTCCTTAAACGACAAGCGTAAACTAGACGAAACGACAGTGATTTCACATTTAGGTATAATTCGATCTTTTATGGGCAGAGAACGTTGTCTATGTCTTCTAAACAGATAAGTCCGGAGTTTTTTATTCTGTTAGAATATGATAAGTCTATCGGCACCCCATTCGCAGAAAAATATGCCATAAATGAGGATAATCTATTGCTGCCAGTCCTGTCATTGTCAAAGATAGGGATAAGCTTTTTGTAGCAAGGTTGAATTTTGGCCTCAAGATCACAATATCTTATCTGAGCCGTTTGTATTATTCTGCTCTTATCTACCCCGAGGGCCACGAGAGCATTTATGTCCCTCTTGCCTTCGACTATTATACAGCCATTATCCGCCGATAGGTCAGTTATAACACTTTCTAGCGCGACTCTGTTGGGTATCATCAAATCACTTAATGTTAGTTAGATTGCAAGTCGTATTTATAGCTTAGATTCGCTAATTTTTGGGCTTTCAGTAGGTACGAATATCTTTTCTATAGCCGACCGACCCGTTGGTATAAGCCTGTCCAAGCGGTTCCTGTCGATTATTATGCCCGCTTTTTGGGAAAAGGTTTTTATTATTCGGTCTAAGATGTCTTCTCTTTTGGTATTGCCGGGTCGAATCAGCACAAAATCTCCGTCTGGTCGATATGGTAAACTTCTAAGGTTATACTCAGAAGCGTCGAAGGTCAAATTTATGTAAACTTTAAGATCTACGTCTTTGACGTAAGTTCTTTCGCCCCCTATGTAGAATGCCCCTTTCTTTAAAGATTCACCCGATGGCGGCGTTTTAGTCACTTGTCCCGGTTTTACTAAATAAACATCTATGCTGCCTGCGCCGGCTTTCCATGCGGATGAATATGAACCGACCATCTCAGCGGCCTCACGTACGTCGCTTTCACTCGGGACCGCCCCCCCTTCGAGCTTTAATAAACCAAAAGGACTCCCGAAAACATCCGCATGAATAAGTAAATCACTCGGTTCGGTATGTTTTGTCACAAGCACGATGTTTTGACTATTATCCCGGCCTATTACTACCAATTTATTAGAAGATGTAAAGAACGATCTGAACTTTGAATACCAGGCTTCATCGTAATGGAACTTTAATCTCTTTGCCGGCGCCCTTGCCTCGGGCTTTTTTAGTAAAGCTGCTTTAAGTCTTTTTATCTTTTGATAATTCTCAGATAGGGTATCGTTAATCGGCTTTGTCATATCTATCTGTATTTCGGGATTATCCGTTCTGTATATGAATTTGTCTCTGACCCCCCAACCAACAGAATCAAGCTTCAATTTTCTACTGTCCAGGCTTTCGTCAGAGTTTCTTATCGTTCTTATCACATCTTTAATGCTTTCATAATTTTCTGTTATATAATTCACAAATCCCGAATATTCGGCAATTTTATTTTCTATGCTCGCTGGATTAAAAACTCTAGCCGCGTTTTCACTTTTCTCATCCCCCTTAAAAAAAGCGATTATTGCATCATTAATCGTCTTGAAGCTTTTCTTCTCACCAGAGATGTCCCTTATCTCTACTACCGCAAGAAATTTGTTTTCTATTATGCTTGGTTTTACGGTTTCGTTAAACATAGCCTTTGCGATAGTGTATATCTTATTTGCGTCAGTCTTCTCAAGGTTCTTTGGTCTTGTGTTCTTGTCCAACTCTGCCCGATAACAGATTTCTTCGGCGTAAAGCCCCCCGAGCGAGAAATCTACTGCAAGGGCCTTTACCAGGTTTTCTCTTTTAGATTCAATAAGAGACCTAGAGAAGTCTTTTAGTTCCATATTAAAAACGTCCAACGCTTCTGGCGGATATTGGAATGGTATACCTGAAGCGATTTTCCTAGTCCCGTAAGATCTATTGAATAGAGCTTGCTCTATTATCCCGTCTTTAACTATTGATATGTTCCCATTGGAAAAAAGTTCTATTATGAGTTTTGCATCCCTCGCGTCGAGTTCTATTATCCTATCCGACCCATGCACGGATATTACTATTTTTTTGCCCAATAATTCGTTTTTTAACTTTGCTGTAAAAGGAAAGTCTATCGTTTCATCTGGCTTCTCCCTCGAAACAGAGACATATTTGCCAGGGACTATTTTCAGCCAATATTCCTGACCGCTGAAGATAAGTATATAAATCTCATTTTTTCGACTTTTTACGTTTCTTACAAACCCGCCGTTAAGAAATGAAAGCTCTTTTGTAAGCTTGTAAAGGTCAAAAGAGGATATGCTTCTAGTGGGCATAGGCTCATTGCCCGAAATGCGATTGTATTGCGGTCTTCAAATTTTGTATTTCGTTTTCAAACGCCGTCTTTCTCTGATTTATGACCTCTTGGTTCATTTTATCATAAATTGGTCTTATGAATTTTGATATCCCGACAGTCCATTTGTCTAGATAATCCAACACGAGGTCTGCTATTATCTGGACTTTTAAATCCCCCGTTTTTATTTTTACCTGTTTACCGTCTTTCACTGCGGCGGCTTCGCTGATATTGCGATAATCAAGTTTTATTGTTAATCTATAAGCCATGTAATCATCTATCATTCTCTTAGCTGTCCATTCTATGGCGTAGTTTCCGCCAGCGAATTGGATATAAGAATTTTCTGCGACTTTGTAGCCGAGCCCCTGCAATGTCGTTTTTACGAAGTTGTATGTTTGCTGGTCATCCATCGTGCCCTGATATTGCACTACAGTTACACCAAGCGGGATTATTTCCATATTGATTATTTTATTTACTAATATTTAAGCACCTACCCGTACATCGACGAGATGTCATTTTTTGGTGGCGGTATCTTTGGAACAGCTAAAAATAAGTCGCCTTTTGCCGCGTTCTTGTCACCACCATACAAAACTTTTATTTTATCAAGAAAACTATCAAAATCTTCAGATACTTGAATCTCGCCGTTGGTATATTCTACCTTTCCGTTATTTAGTCGAGGCTTAACCTGCTTTAGGTAGACTTTCCCATTCTGTATAAGCCCATTTCTAAAGTCCTTGAGGCAACCCACCACATCGACTTTGCCCCCGTTTAGGAATGCCTCTATCGCACGAGTTTCATATCTGTGTTTAGTATCGAAAAGCTTGTTCTGGAGTTCAGAAAGAGCCGGGAATATCGTTTTAAACTCCTGGCTTGAGGTAGGTATCTTTCTTTTTGTCTGCCCGCCATCTTTTATTTCATATAGTCTAGCAGCGCGCCGGCTCTGCGAAGTGGATTTAACGTAGTCAGTTTTATCTTTGGAGAAAGATAGCGACAAAAGATTTTGTGAAGAAATGTCAAATTCATCGGCAGAATCTAAAGATAATAAGTAGCCGGCAGACCCGGCGGAATCTGTAGCGAAAAAGAATTTGGCCCCTTTATCGACTTCACTGAGTCTGTAAACGTTTGAAATAACTTTCTTTACGGCGAATGCCTTTCCGATTTTTTCAAAAACAAATGAAGTTTCCGGCGCCTCGCTAAGCATCTCGGATAGTCTTATGTCTAAACCAACTATGCTTCTTCCGGCCGCGTAGCCATTCGGTTTGCTATCGGACATTGAAGCGCCCTGAGCGTTAAGGTTCAACATCTCAGTCTCGGCGTTCTTTAAAACGGCCGGCGCCAATTTTTCTTCCAAACTTAGGACTTCGGAGGGTTTCATGTTCTCCGTCATGAAAGGCGCTAGCATCTCGTATACCTGATTGCCGGATATCATTTTGTTATCGTCATCGTATTGAACAAGAAATGAGGTTCTTAGATAGGGGGATAAAGCGTGCTCTAATTTATCCAAGTCCAATACCTTTGCATCGATTATTTCTGAAAGTTCTCCAGTTTTGCTTAACACCCGCTCTAGCGTAGAATCCTTTCCTGCGACAGTTTTACTTTCCATTGTATTATAATAGATTAAAACCCAAATATAAAGCTTTCTTTTTACTGCAAGGTAGGTATTTTTGCAGTTTTACAATGTTACCAAAGTACTGCCAGACTTAACCCTGCAACCATCACCTCTACGAGCGTAAGCAGCGCCACTATCTGCCACTCTTTAAAGCGACCAGTTCTCAAGAAAATGTGGGTTAAAGAATAGATTTTATCACCGTGCGGAGATTTTAGTCGTCCGTCCTTCTGTATCAATCCCCAGGAATTGGCGTGGAACCTCTTCCTGGCCTTAAGGAAAAATTCTGCTATCCATGGAAGAATAAGAAGAACGCCGAGTATTTGCATACCGCCCACTATTACCGTGGCAGCAAAAGAAGCACCTATAAGATAAGTAAGACTGTCCCCGGGCAGGATTTTTGCAGGATAAGAACCATAGTAGAGATAAGCGAGCAAAGCCCCCGACATTACCGTTGCTATGGCGAATCCCGTATAGGCTTGCAGGTGGTAAGAAAATATAGCTAACGCGGCGAAGGCCACAAGACCCATCTGTGCTGATATCCCGTTAAGGCCTTCCAGCATATTGAATACATTAGAAGAAAATACAACTGCGAGCGGTATCACTATTAGTGTATATATTACCTGGTTTATCGCAACATTTCCGATAAATGGGATATTAAGAACTGGCGCGCCCCAATTTATGACCATCAAAGGTACCGCGGCGATTAAAGTTAACATGGGTTTTTGCCATTGCTTTATCCCCCCATTAAAAAACGAATAGTTCTTGGCGATTTTTTTAACGTCCTCTTTCGAAGTCCTGACACGGCTTCCAAGAAGGTCATCAAGAAACCCGACAAAAGAGATAGCAATCACGCTTATCAGCGTAATCAAAAGCAACTCTACGTTTATATTGTCAGCTTCGATAAAATTCACAGAAAATAGTATAGCCATTATACCGACAAAAAATCCGAGCGTGAGGACGAGTCCGCCGCTGGCCGGAAGAATCGGACGGTTCTTCTTGTTTATGTCCTGAGCTACGAAGCCGCTTTGGTAGAGTATAGGGAGAAGAAATTGCCCGCCAAGAAGTACAGCAACGGATCCTAGTGCCGCCGCAACTAGAACCTCGATTATCATTTAGTCTTATATTAACTTTGATATTTAAATCTTCAAATATTTTAGCGTAATTTTTTAACGTTTAAGAATAATCATGGGTTAAGGCTTCTTATAGCCCTGTAGTATAGTGGCCAAGTACATGGGCCTTTGGAGCCTGTAACACCGGTTCAAATCCGGTCAGGGCTAATTTTAAAATCTCTTGAAGACAGTATAAAATAATATATAATAACAAAGAGGGAATTAAGTAAATATGAAAAAGTTCGTGAATGAGTCTACCTTTCAAAAATTTCTAGAAGCCGGCAAAGAAGCCGAGTTCGATGGCCTTTTTGATAGAGCAGTAGAAAAGGTAAAAAAAGAGGTCCTCGGAAAAGAATTTCCGGTTTACATAGGCGGCAAAGAGGTTCACTCAAAGGAAAAACTTGTCGAACTTTCTCCGATAGACAAGGCGAATGTAGGCACTTTTCAGAAGGGCACAAGAGAGCTTACACATATAGCGATAGACGCGGCCTTTGATGCCTTTAGTGGATGGGGCGTTCTAAATTATAAGGAAAGGATCGGGATATTCAGAAAAGCCGCCCGTATTTTTGCGAAGGAAAAATTCACCATGGCGGCAATTTTGAGCATAGAAAACGGTAAAAGTAGGTACGAGTCTGTAGGCGAAGTAGACGAAGCGATAGATTTTATTAGATATTATTCAGATCTCGTAGAGTCCAATAAAGGTTACATATCAAAGAATAAGTCGGCCGAAAGCACTGTAAAGACCGCGGCAGGTTTTCAAGGAGCGCCCGGCATGCGGGAAGAGGTTACGGTAAGAATGAAGCCGTATGGTGTATTCGGGGTTATAGCGCCTTTCAATTTCCCGATTTCTATATCTGTAGGCATGTCTACCGGTGCTTTGATAACAGGAAACACTGTAGTGTTTAAGCCTTCATCCACAGGCAACATGACGATGCTTTCCGGTTTTAAAATATACGAGATATTCGAAGAAGCAGGTTTGCCTGCAGGAGTTTTTAATTATCTTAGCGGCCCGGGTTCTGAGATAGGAGACGAGTTCGTCACAAATCCAAAGGTCAGCGGAATAGCCTTCACAGGTTCGAGAGCAGTGGGATTAAGCATGATAAAGAAGAGCAATGAACTCGGTTTGCACAAGGTTTTTGTCGTGGAAATGGGCGGAAAGAACCCCGTAATAGTCTCAAAGTATGCAGACTTAGACATAGCCGCAAAAGGAGTAACCAGTTCCGCATTCGGTTTTTGTGGACAAAAATGCAGTGCGACTTCTCGTGTTTACGTCCAGGAATCGGTTAAAGAAGAATTTGTTAAGAGACTTTTAGAAAAAGTCAAAAAATTAAACATAGGCAATCCTCTGAATAAGGGAGTTTACATTGGGCCGCTCATAAGCGAAGAAGCCCAAAAAAAATATAATAACGCGGTAGAAGAGGTAAGAAAATCTGGAAAGGCACTTTTCGGTGGCAAACAAGTCGATGTAGGTCTTAAAGGAATATATGTAGAGCCGACTATAGCAGAAGTAGATGAAAAGAACCGACTGTTTCACGAAGAACTATTCACGCCATTCCTAGTCTTGGCTACTTACAAGACATTCGACGGAGCCATGAAAAAGGCGAATGAAACGGAATACGGATTGACCGCCGGATTATACAGTAAAAAACGTAGCGAGATAAAGAAATTCTTCAACGGAATACAAGCAGGCGTCACTTACGTTAATAGAGAAATAGGCGCTACAACAGGGGCCATAGTCGGCTTACACAGTTTTGTCGGTTGGAAAAATAGTGGATTGACTGGAAAAGGCACGGGCAGTAGGTTCTATCTCGAACAATTCATGCACGAACAGAGTCAATCTTTGATAAAATGATGTTATAATACCTTTTATATAGCGGAACACTTCTATAAGACTAAATGGCCATAGAAACATTGGAAAGGCTGCTTGGCGAGCTTAGAGAAGAGCTATCCGAAACGAGCGAATCAATACAGATTATACAAACATATCAGTGTTTTGATCCAAAGAATTATACGCTAGTGCAGGGTAACTGCGTTCCTAACTGGAGCAAGAGAAGAAAGACGATTGCGATCAGCGAAAGCTATCTATCTAGCAAAGACGAAGCTAAAATAAAGAATACGCTAAAGCACGAAGAAGCGCACAGAATAAATTACCTAGCAAAACACGTCTCTGACGAGATGTACAGCGGCTACACGCTCCACGATAAAGTCTGGCTCGGGGTATTTACGGGATTTAAAGGGACGGTTCCAGACGTATATTTTAGATGCGAATGCTGGGAAGAACTAAAAGTTGACGAATTCTTTCCGGGTGATAAATACTCATGTGACGAATGCCAGAGAAGTTTAACAGTAGAAAATATAATTTTATTAAACGCAGAAAATCTCCATAAGAACGGGAACGATTCTTTAATAAGAAAAGTCGAAGAATCGATTAGACAACGCCCAAGAGGGGCACTATTATCCGATTCAGGAAATCTTTATGTCATAAATGAATTTGGCAGATATCCTTATCGTCTAAAATTCTCTAAAGGGGCCATATCCAAAGTAGAATACGACAAGTCGGTAAAGTCATGAGTAGATTAAAAGTATTTATATGCGGTATTATCACTCTAATATAGTAAAATTAATGGATTTAATGCGATTTGGTTATGACAGAATATAAGCAGAAGAAATGGGACCTTAGCGATGTTTTAGAAGCGACAGAAGGCCAGAAATTTGACAGCTTCTTAGCAGACTTAAATAAAAAAGTATCACAATTTGAGACATTAAGGACTAATCTAGGGCACCTATCAAGGGAAGACGTAGCAGGAGCTGTGCGGCTTGAAGAAGACATAACCGCATCAGCTATTCGCTTAATAAGCTATGCACAAATGCGGTTCACGGAGAATACTTCTTCTCAGGAGGCAAAGGCATTTTTAGACAAAGCGGAAGACATAATGACTGAAATGCAGAATAAGAGGCTTTTCCTTAAGTTGTGGTGGTTAGGGCTGGACGAAAAAACCGCGAGCGACTTGCTACCTGAAAACACAGACCATAGATTCTATCTTACAAAAATGAGAAAACTAACATCGCATACTTTAGACGAAAAAGTCGAACAGGCTATAAACCTAAAAAATATCACGAGTGAATCAGCATGGTCAGACTTATATGACCAGGTCACAAACGGCTTTAGCTATGTACTTAAAATAGATGGCAAAACGGAAAAAGATGGCAAAGGAAAATCTAAAAAGTTTACAGAGGGAGAACTTTTGTCTTTGTTTCAGAGCACAAATCCAAAAAAGAGAAGGGCCGCGTATCACGCGATTTTATCTAAAAATGCAGAAAATGGAGACTTGCTAGGGGCGATTTACATGAATGTAGTTAGAGACTGGTCGAATGAAAATCTTAAACTGCGGAATTATTCTTCGCCCATCTCGTCTAGGAACATGAAAAACGGGATATCGGACTCTGCAATTGATGCTTTACTATCTTCTTGTAGAAAGAACGTGGGCGCATTCCAGGATTTCTTTAAACTTAAAGCAAAGCTCTTAGGCGTCGACAAGCTTAGCAGATATGATATTTACGCACCTACAACTAAATCAGACAAAAAATTCAGATATTCTGATGGAGTTAATCTAGTATTAGACGTATTCCAGGAGTTTGATCCAAAATTCAGTGAGCTTGCTAGAAAAATCTTCGATAGCGACCATGTAGACTCTGAAATAAGACCTGGAAAGCAGTCTGGGGCATACAATATGAATGTAGGTCCAAATATAGTACCTTTCATCAAATTAAATTATACTGGCCGTGTGAGAGACGTGTTTACAGTGGCGCACGAATCGGGTCATGGTATAAACGCATTGCTTGCGTCTTCTCATTCAGTACTTACCCAAAATCCCGGACTGCCAATGGCAGAAACTGCTTCTATACTCGGAGAGATGGTCATGTCTGAAAAGTTGATGGACAGAGAAAATGACGATAAAGTAAAGACAGAGCTTTTGGTAGATAGGCTCGGTGACCTATACGCAACAATACAAAGGCAAGCTTACTTCGTACTTTTTGAGAATGCAGCGCACGAAGCCGTGGCGAAAGGTGCTACAACAAAAGAACTATGTGATCTATACATGTCGAATCTTAAAGAGCAGTTTGGAGACTCTTTATCAGAAATACCGGATGAATTTAGGTGGGAATGGTCGATGATACCCCACATATACCATACACCATTTTACTGTTATGCTTACAGTTTTGGAGGACTTTTGACGCTTTCACTTTACAAAAAATACAAAGAGGAAGGAGAAAGCTTCAAGCCAAAGATATTGGGCATACTTGCAGCCGGCGGCTCAGAAACCCCTGAAAACATACTTAAGAAAACAGGCATAGACATAAACTCGCAGGAATTCTGGGATGGCGGGTTCGACATAGTCAGAGGGCTTGTCGATAAATTGAAGTCTCTGAATTAGAAACTTTAGATCTCAAAGCTATTAAAATCATTTACTACTATTGAATTTTTGAAGACTTCTTTTGCTTCAGATTCTATCTCGTCTGCAGGACCGGACCTGTTGTTTAAGTGTGTAAGAAAAAGTCTTTTAGCCCCCATTTTTACAGCGGTTTTAGCGGCATCTTTCGCAGTGCTGTGTCCGAATTTGATTGCGAGATCTTTATACTTTTCTGGAAAAGAAGCTTCGTGTATCAAATAGTCAGTTTTAAGTTTTTCTATAGCACTAGGCACCCTAGTATCGCCAGAATAAGCAACCTTAGTTTTTCCGTTGTCAATAGGATAGCCCAAATTAAAGGCGAGATGGTCGAGCTTTACACCAATTATATGTTTACCTTTTATTTTTATATCTAAACTTTCTGTTTCGTGCAGCTTGAAATTAGCGAATTTTAGAAGATCACTGGATATGGCTTCAGTTTTCACATAATCGGTTATAAGCTTAGAAAGTCCAGGCGGCGAAAATATTTCGATAGCCCTTTCCGTTTTATTTAGCGAACCGTCTATCGCAATCTGCACAAGCAAGTCATAAATACCGCTTATATGATCGCTGTGAAGATGGCTTATAAGAATCACTTCTACTTTGTTTAGAAGCTCTAGATCATATAGCCTGCCATTCGTACCTGCGCCGCAATCAAAAAGTATTCCGTCAAAATAAACAGAAGGATTCTGTCTCTCGCTGCCTACAAAACCGCCAGAACCGGTTCCTATGAATACTAGCTTAGCCATTATGAGTACAGTCTTTTCTATTATTTATTAATCGATTTTGCTTTTCACTATACAATATATATAGCTTTTTATGGCCTAAATTGGTTTACAGTAAACTTTATATACAATAACACCCAATGGTTTACTATAAACACCATGGACTTCAATGAACTCCCCACGGATATAATGGATACCGTTTTTGACATCGTCAAAAAAGAAGATAAAATATATATAATATTTAAGGAGGACACCACGACTTCAGAAGAAAAGGTGAGAGAAGCACTTGGTGGCAACAACCTAGAGTTTACAGACCTTTTTGCTATGGTCCACAATCATCTATTGAAGGAATTGAGCGATACCAAAAGCATATTCGATAACGAACCGCTGCTGGAAAAAATGGGCTTTGATCAAACTACCGAAATATTTTACGATCTTACAAAGCTCGACCAGACCAGAAAGGTGCTTTTTAATTATGCACTTCTAGGCAGAAGAGGAAACAGCGGCATACTTCAGAATTTTGGGGGAAGAAGACTAAGCAAAAGCGTAATAGCGCTTCCTTCAGAAAACGAAAAGGAACTTGAAAGTTTCATAAGAAAATGGAATGTAAAGTACAGCAAGAGACGTGTACTTTTATTTGAGGAGGAATAAGAAAATGGAAAATGAAAATCGCGGGGTAGAATTAAGGGTAGCAGAGGCGCACCAAGACGATATAGGTTTTAACTCTGTAAGGATAGACACGGCATCGATGAAAGAGATAGGTGTAAGAGTCGGTGATTACGTTGAAATAGAAGGAAACCGCAAGACTGTCGCAGTGGTGGAACGAGCTTATCCATCCGATTTAAATTTAAGACTGGTAAGGATGGACGGAACTACGAGAAAGAACGCTAAGGCTGCGATAGGCGAAAATATCACGGTGCGAAAAGCTGATATAACCGAAGCAGATGTCGTAAATCTCGCCCCGGTATCGAATACTTCTATAAAGGGGGGAGAAGAACTCGTAGGAAGACTTTTGAACGGCAGGGCCGTGTCTAAAGGAGACCTAGTCACTGTAGGCAATAGCAATAAAGGCGGCAGCATGGGCTCTATTTTTGGTGAGGATCTTTTTAACGCCTTTTTCCAGGGCGGGGGATTCCCCGGGGGCGCCTTTTTTGGTCTTTCCGAATTTAGATTTGTAGTAACGGCTACTTCACCGAAGGGAAACGTCTTAATAACCGAAGATACCGAGATAAATATTTCCCTGGAACCGGTGAAAATGTCGGAAGAAACAAGAGTAAAACACATAAGTTACGAAGATGTCGGCGGTCTTTCTGACGCCGTGGGCAAGATAAGGGAGATGGTCGAGATGCCATTGAAACATCCGGAAATTTTCATGCGCTTGGGAATAACTCCTCCTAAAGGAGTATTGCTTTACGGTCCGCCAGGAACCGGTAAGACCCTCTTAGCTAGAGCAGTCGCAGACGAGAGTGACGCGCACTTTATCTCGATAAACGGACCAGAAGTAATGAGCAAGTGGGTCGGCGACGCAGAAAAGAAACTGAGAGAATTATTTGAAGAAGCAGAGAAGAATGCCCCATCAATAATCTTCATCGACGAAATAGACGCTATAGCGACAAAAAGAGAGGAAAGCATAGGCGAGGTAGAACATCGCGTGGTGTCGCAGCTTCTCACGCTAATGGACGGCCTTAAAGGAAGAGGAAAAGTTATCGTGATAGCCGCCACAAACAGGCCAAATGCTATAGATCCAGCTCTGAGAAGACCCGGACGTTTTGACAGGGAGATAATCATAGGGGTTCCAAACGAAAAGGGGAGGCTGGAAATACTAAAAATACACACAAGAAACATGCCTTTGGACAAATCGGTTGGTCCGGATGGATTAGAACACTTGGCAAAAATAACACACGGCTTCGTCGGTGCAGATCTCGAATCGCTGATCAAAGAGGCTGCAATGAACGTTATAAGGCGCAACATAAATGATTTAAATCTTAAGGAGCACGAGAATATTCCGAAGACCGTTCTAGAAAGATTAATAGTAAAGATGGATGACTTTATTGAAGCATTAAGATTTGTAAGGCCTAGCGCCATGCGTGAGGTTTTGGTAGAAAAACCAAACGTAAGCTGGAACGATGTTGGCGGTCTTGACAGGGTTAAAGACCAGTTAAGAGAAGCAATCGAATGGCCAATAAAACACCCAGAAGCATTTAAGAAAGTCGGAATAATGCCGCCAAAGGGCATACTGCTTTACGGTCCACCGGGGACCGGCAAGACTATGCTTGCTAAAGCGATTGCCAATGAGACAGAATCCAATTTTATTGCGATAAAGGGGCCGGAGATATATAACAAATACGTCGGCGAAAGCGAAAAAAGGATAAGAGAAATATTCGACAAAGCCAGACAAGTATCGCCCGCAATAATCTTTATCGATGAGATAGACAGCATAGCTTCCTCAAGGTCAAGTTTTGAAGGCAGCAATGCAAATGAACAGGTAGTAAACCAGCTTCTGACAGAACTAGATGGAATAGAACCGCTTAAAAATGTGGTTGTTATCGCAGCAACAAATAGAATAGACAGGATAGATTCCGCGATTTTGAGGTCGGGTAGATTTGACAGCGTGGTTTTTGTGCCGCCCCCGAACGAAAAAGAACGAAAAGCTATCTTTAAAGTATACCTAGATAGGATGCCGATAGAAGGGGACAAGGAGAAATTAATCGATTCTCTTGCATCTAGATCTGAGGGATACGTCGGTTCAGATATCGAACGACTTACAAAAGAAGCGGGCATGGTAGCGCTCAGAAACGACATAGGGGCCGAAAAAATCAGCAAAGACGATCTTGAAAAGGCATTTGATATAGTCAAGCCAAGTCTTACAGCTGATGAAGTAAAGAGGTACGAAGAGACAGCAGTCAAGGTTTACACACGAAAGACTAAATCTGGGGAACTTACCTACTTCGGTTAAACAATGGAGTACGAAGACCTCTACAAGCTTATACTCGATGACGAGCTAGGCTGGGAGCACCTTATATCCTCTATAATAAGAGAAGAAGGCATGAACCCGATGGATATAGACATTATAAAAATAACAGATCGTTTTTGGTCTATAATCAAAAATAACAGAATAGATTTTAGATATGGCGGAAAATTCGTATACACGGCGGCTATACTATTGAGAATGAAGTCCGATATGGCTACAGATGAAATACTCAAGAAAAATATAGCGGTGGCGGAAAGCGAAAATGGCAGCAATTATGTCAGGGCGATACCGTACGATATATCTATTACCCCAAAGCTGCCCCTTATAAGGAACAGGAAAATAACATTTTCTGAGCTCATAAGCACGATAAGAGAGGCGCTTAGATATAATATAAAAGAAAAAATAAATTTTAAGATAGAATTAAAGGAGATAAAAATAGAAGAGAGAATAAATTTCCTTATAGAAAAACTTATAAGAATGTTTGGTTATAAGGAGGTTATAGCGTTTTCCGAGCTTTTGAATAAAAAAGATAGGAAAGAATTTATTTACACGTTCTTGCCCCTCCTATTTTTGTCGAACATGGGCAGGGTAGAATTGGAGCAAGAGGAGCCTTTTGCGGAGATTTATGTCAAAAACAAAAGAATCCGTTGAAGCGTTAATATTCGCGTTCGGGGATGGGATATCCCTAGATGAATTGGAGAAAAAGACCAGAGCAGACCCAGTCATAATAAAGAAGTCGGTCGCAGAGCTCAATAAAGAATATACGGAAAGGAAAGCGGCGTTCAATATAGTTACAGAAGGCACTTTTTATAGAATGAGACTTAGAAGCGACCTTGCGTCTATCGTAGAGGACACGCTTAAAACAGACCTAAAGAAGGGCGTTTTAATGACCTTGAGTCTTATCGCGGCTAAAGGAAAAATAAACCAGTCAGAGCTTGTAAAATTAAGAGGCAGCCTTTCTTACCAACACGTTAAAGAGCTAGTATCCAGGGGCCTTGTGACGAAGTATACCGAGGAAAACAGAAAGGTAATAAAGATTTCGCCCACTTTTTATGATTATTTTGATGTTAATAGCAAAGAATTAAAAGAAGTCACTAACGAAGTCAAGGAAGAGCTTAAGAAGGAATCTGAACGGACTGTAGAATATAGACCTAATTAGAATACGACGATTTTTTTCTTTAGCTCAAGAAGTTTTTCTTCTTTATTGGGCTCCGGCTGTGATTGTACAGGTTTTACAACGGGGGCAGGCGCAGGCCTTGTCTGCTGGACAGGCGTGGCGGGGGCCGGCGCTTCTTGGTTCCTAATCTTATCTATCGCCCCAATCACAGCCTGTGAAACCATCTTTATATCCTCTTCGGACATCGTGTTAGGCTGCCAGGCATAATTAACGTTATCATCCTTGTATCTGGGGATTATGTGTATGAGCGCATGTGGCGTGAAGTTTCCAGACCTTAATTCCTGGCTGTATATCAGGTCGACGTTAGTGGCCCCCATGGAGATAAGCAAAGAATAACCGATTACCCTAGCCACGTTAAAAAACCCAAGAGAAAGGTTTTGTGGCATTTCATAAAGACTGCTATAATGGGTACGAGGCAATAATATGACGTGTCCCATAGTAGCAGGATTTATGTCGAGTATGCCTACCAGATTTTCATCCTGATATATAACACTAGATTTTATGGTGCCGGATACGATTTGACAAAAAACACATTGATTTTCTTCCATTTAGGGGTAAAAACATTCACAAAGAAGAGAAGCCTTATAAATATAAAAACATTTATTATACTATGGCAAAAGCAGCAAGACTATCCGATGCGGATAGAAAGATGGCAGATGTCGTAATGGGTCTAGTGCTATTTAGCGTAGGAGTAGTCCTACTTGCACTTGGATTCGTTTGGATGTTAAATCATGTCTTGCCTTCGTTGACATGGGCTGGAGCAGCAGTGGTAATAGGTGCTCTAACATTCGGTGTCGGCGTAGCAGTATTTAAGGTAAGCATGTAGATTTTTAATTTTTTTATTTTCTTTCTTTTATTTTCGAAAGGTTTATATTTTAGTACTGATAAACATCACTATAGTTCTAAGTGAAAATATAGAAATCTTTATATACTAATGATTTATACAATACTACTATAAAGTAAAATTAAAAGCGGAGGTTTTATGGCATTATCATTTGGGGAAGACTACATAGGTAAGATTAGAAGGCTTTTTGGTCTTAATCTTTACGAGGCCAAAATGTGGCTCGCGCTCCTATCTCAGGGTAAATCGACTTCAGGTAGACTTAGCGACATAGCGAACATTCCTAAATCGAGATCATATGACATACTAGTTTCTCTAGAGAATGGCGGTTTCATAGTAAGAGACCTTGGCAAGCCAATAAGTTACAGAGCAATCCCGCCCGTGGAGCTGATTGAAAAACTCGATGAGAAAGCAAAAGAGGACCTAGATTTAAAAATCGAAAAACTTAACAAGCTTAAAGATAGCGCAGTAATGAAGGACCTCCAACTACTATATGACAAGGGAATAAAGTTCGTAGAGGAAAATAAGGTAGCCACATCATATCAAGGCGCAGATACCGCTTACTTTAGAATAAAGAAAAGCATAAAGAACGCAAAGAAAGAGATCATTGTGATAAGTACGGCTGGTTCACTCGAGAAGAAAATAAAGTCACTTAGTAGAGCGCTTAAACAGGCTAAGGCAAATAACATTACGGTGCACGTCTACGCGCCGGTCAAAGACCTGACCGGGGCGCTAGCAAGCGAGATAAAACAATTTGGAAAGTTCAATAAGACTAACCTCGACATAGGCCGTTTCGTTATAGTCGATGAGAATGAGATCTTCATGTTCACCGAGAATGAAGAAGAAACCCATCCAAGCAACGAGATAGTTCTACACATAAAAGGTAAATATCTACCAGAAAAGATAAAACGACTAGCAGCTGTGCATACCGTCTAAAAGAACATTTAGATTGGTAAATTTTTGAATAAAAGCCTTCGAAGACTTATATACAGGAGAAGACAAAAAGATTGGACCCATACCTATAATAGGTTTGAAATTATCGATAAGTCTTTAAGTCTTATGCTTGCCGCGCCTCTTATCGGGAAATGCATAACAAACACTTTAGAGCCAAATATCTCTTTTTGCCAGCCAAAATTTACTTCTTTTTCTCCAGAGAATTTCTGAAACGTGACTTTACCGACAAAACAAACAACAAACGGTTTACTTTCTTTTATAGCAGAAAGTATTCTTTTCTTTCCGGCAGCTTCTTCGCCTTTTTTTAGTTCACTTACATTCCTTGATGGACGGCTTATTACATTTATAAGACCGAGCCGGTAAACGCTCGAAAATTTCCTTGAATATATTTCCTTTAGCTTAGCATCATCTCTAAGGTCTTCCAGTTTTTCATTTATTATTCCACTTTGATTTAGCAGATACCAGAAGGTTTTATTGTTAGAAAATGGCACGCCTCTTCTGAATGACCCATGGTGTGGATTTATCCCGATGAAAAGTATTTTGGCGTGCTTTGGAAGGTAATATTTTATCATACCGAATTACACTTTTAAATCCTAATCTACAATAAGTAATATGACTTATATCAAAGAAGTAGAACTAGATAATTTTAAATCTTTTGCTGGCCATACGAAGTTCAGTTTCATAAAAGGTTTCAATATAATCGCCGGCGCGAACGGTTCTGGTAAAAGTAACATAATAGACGCGATGATGTTCGTTCTGGGGGCATCGTCAAAGAAGGAGATGCGAAGCGAGGTTCTTACAGATCTAATATTCAATGGGGGGAAATCACAGAAGCCAGCGGAATTCGCGAAGGTAAACATTATACTCGACAACTCAGATAAGACGTTTTCAACTTACGAAGAAAATGAAATATCAATAAGCAGGAAGGTAGATAGTGGAGGTAAAAGCGTTTTCAGGATAAATGGCAAATCCTCCACAAGAGAAGAAATACTGAATATACTCTCTGTGATAAAGGTAAAACAAGATAGTTTTAACATAATCCCACAAGACAAAATATCAGAGATAGCCGAATCCTCCCCCGAGGAACAGCTAGCGATAATAAATGATCTTTCTGGCATAAGCATCTTCGAAGAAAAGAAATCAAAAGCGATGAATGAGATGAAAAAAGTCCAAGAGAATATTTCAACCATAGAAACCGTTCTAAAAGAGAAAAAGAAAACAATGGAGCAACTGGAAAACGAAAAGAAACGCGCTGAAGATTTCAAGAAACTCAAAAATGACCTGGAGACTCTGCAGTCTAAGCAGGTTACGATAAGAAAGAACCAGGCTTATGATGCTCTCAGTAAGGTTGTAAAGGCAATAAAGGAGATAGACGAAGAGAACAAAGGAATGTCCATAGAAAAAGAGAAACTTTTAGCGCGGCTTTCGGAGATAAGAAAGGAAATCAATGAGATTAATACGCAGGCAGAATCCGCCGGTGAGAGAGGAATATCCGAAGCGGAAACAAAGTCGAAGAGTCTAGATATAGAACTTTCTAAGCTTAGATTGGTTCTTTCTACTGACATTCAACAGCTCGAAAGGATAAGCGAAAGTATAAGTGAGGTCAACAAATCTATACAGGAATTTTCTGAGTCTTCTACAAAAGAGAATAATGAAATAAAAAATCTAAGAGAAAAATTAGGCGAGCTAACTTCCAAGAGACATGAGCTTACTGAGACAACGTTAAAGGCAGAGAAGTATTTCAAGGACAAGGATGATTTTGAAAGAAAAGCCAACGAAATCAACCAGAAAATGTCTGATTATAGGTTGGCTCTCGCAAATTACCCGAAGAGCGCAGAATTGCAATCAAAGTTGAGCGAGTTAAACAACAACCGGGCAAAAGTAGAAACGGAAAGTAGAGACATGACATTACATTATTCTGAAATAAAAAGAGCAGTAGAAAAGGCTAAAGCCAATATTAAGACCGAATCGGATAAGATATACTGGCTAAAGGAAAACCTGCTGGCGCAGAAGGCGTTATTAGCGTCTCAGAACCGCGCAATAGAAACCGCGGATAGACTAAAAAAAGACATAAGTGGAGTTTACGGAACAATAAATGGACTTTTCTCTATAAAAGACGATAGACATTCCGAGGCTATTTCAAGCTCTATAGGAAGGCGCGGGGATTTTATAGTCGTAGAAGACGAAATCGTTGCATCGAAGTGCATAGAAAAACTTAAGAAGGACAAGCTCGGAAGCTACAATTTTATACCTCTAAACAAGATAGTATCTTTCGATCATGGAGATAAGCCCAGCATGCCGTTCGTTATAGACTACACAATAAACCTTATAAGATTTGACAACAGATTTTTGAATGCAATGCGCTTTGTGTTTGGGGATACGCTGCTTGTCGATTCTTTTGATAATGCTAAGTCGTTGATAAATAAATATCGAATTGTAACAATAGACGGCACCGTCTTTGAGAAAACAGGTGTAATATCGGGGGGCTACAAGGAACATGTCAGTTTCTCCACAATAAACAAAAAACAAAAGGAATTATCTGACGGCTTAGAGGAGCATTCTAAATTAAAGGAAAAATACGAGGCGGAATATACAGAGAGCGAAGCTACACTAACCTTTTTGCTGTCCAAAGTAAAATCTTATGAAAAGGATTTGCTAGACATAAAGAACAATATAAATTCTGTTACAAAAGAACTATCTAATTTCCAGGGTTCAGAAGCCGATATAATAGCTGTAATAAATAAATTAGAAGAGGAGAAGACATCTCTGAATAAACGGATAAGCGACATTGACAGCAATAAATTAGAAAGAGTAGACTACAAAAAGGACATAGAAGCGCTGGACCGGCAGATAAACGAAATACAGGTAAAACTTGGCACTGCGACTACCAGAGTCGATAGGATATTCAAATCAGAGGTAGATGATCTGCTCAGAAGAACCTCGGCATTAGAGAAAGAGAAGTCGAGATTCGATAAGGACATCTCAGAGGTCAGGAAAAAGATTGGGGAAGACGAAAAGAACCTAGAAGCGTCACAAGCCGACTTAAATAAGAAATCCGAAGCGCTTGTAGCCCTAAGAAAGAGGAGAGAAGACCTGTTAAAAGAATCTACCTTAGCAGAAGAAAACTTGGGGAAGATAGGAAAATCGGAGAGAGAAGTTTATGAAAAGATAAATAGATTGCGCGTCGATGAGGCGGGCTTGAAGGCTAAATTCGATATGGCAGAAGAGGAATTCAAAAAATATGCCATACCCGATACGGTTTTGGAAGAGAACGAATCTTTAGAGTCAATAAACCGAAAATTATCATCGATTAAATCAAAGGTAGATTCTTTTGGGCCAATAAATGAATTAGCATTGGAAACATTCAACAAAATACTTGTCGAATACAACGAAGGGAATGAAAAGTCGGCCAAATTGACGGAAGAAAGAGAGAGGATACTTTCTGTCATAAAAGACATAGAAAATAAGAAACTTGAGACTTTCATGAAGACGTTATCAGATATAAACAGCATATTCTCGAGCGTTTTCAACTCTATAACCAACGGAAAGGCGGAGCTGGCCCCAGAAAACCCAGAGGACGTATTCGGAGCGGGGCTAGATATAAAGGTAGACCTGCCGAACAAGAAAGTTCACAACATACGCGGGCTAAGTGGCGGCGAAAAGTCGATACTTTCAATTGCACTTTTAATGTCTATATCCAAGTATATAGACGTTCCATTTTATGTGCTAGACGAAGTAGATGCGGCTCTCGACTCGATGAATTCTTCTAAATTTTCAAGCTTAGTGAAAGCGTATTCTGAAACTACTGAATTTATAGTGATAACGCACAATGAGACAACGCTTCTAAACGCGGACGTAATATACGGCGTCACAATGACGGAAAGCGGGGTTAGTAAAGTAGTAAGCGTAAAGCCGCCAAAAGAAACGGCAAAAGCGTCTAGTTAGTGTAATTTTCCCTTAAAAAGTCCAAAAGTGTTTTGAGTTCTTCGAAATTAAGTTTTTTGATTTCCTTATCTTTAAATGTCAAAGAACTATTGTCAACACCAGAGAATAGTCCACGACTCTCCCGCTTTGTTTTGTTAGAAAGTTCTTGGTGCGTCCTTAATATTGCGTTTTTAACCGTCATCTCGTCCTTTAGCATTACACTCTGCATGAAGTCGGCAGGTTTCTTCTTTATGAGCAGCATCCGGCTGGTTACCCTCGGAATCGGATAGAACGCTTCCTTCGGGACCACCATCACATCTGAAAAATCGAAAAAGATCTTTTGTATCATAGAAAACTTGTTTGAAGCAGTACCAGACAGAAGTTTTTGTGAGATAGTATTTGGGAGTATCATGACGCCAGATAAAAAATCATAGCGGATTAATTTGTTTAATATATTATCGACTATGTTGTAAGGCGGGTTTGTTATCAATTTAGTAAATTTTGGCAGTACAAGTTTTAATATGTCGCCGTTTACTAATTTCACGTTCGGATTTAGCTCGTATTTATTTATAAGATAAGAGAAAATCTTGACGTCTTTCTCCACGCCGATTGCTGCGCATGTTTTTATTATCTCCGCAAGCTCATAGCCGAATCCAGCGCCTATGTCTAGAACTATGTCATCTTTACTTAGTTCTGCGGCGCCGATTTCCTTCTTTATTATCTCCTCATCGACCAAAAAATTTTGTCCAGAATCATTTAATTGATCGAGTTTGAAGTCTTTGATTAGCAAAGAAGTCCTATTAAGCAGTTCATTCATACCGAAACTTGCATCTTTTAACCGCCGCCCTTGCTCATCTTTTTTACCTTGAATTTTTCTGTCAAGAATTCGGCGGAGCATTTTTTGCAGTTAAAAGTTATGTAGTTTATCTTTTTACCCTTTTCTTTTACTTCCTTTAGATTCAATGCGCCCCCGAATTCATTTTTGTCACCGCAGTTAGGGCAGCTAAAAAGAAAGGTGTATTGTGGGTCATCTTTTAATTTGAATATAAACGCTTTTTCATTTTTATTCCCCGAGAATAAAGTCGTTTTCTTAAAAAATTCGCAGTTATTCAAATCTGGCAAGGCCATAAACTTAATACGTTTTTTTAGTTTTTAAACCTATTAGCCAGAAGCTTAAAGAAAAACGTTTAAATAAACTTAAATTGACTTTCTTATCCAGAAAGAAGGTCGAACATCGTTTCTAATTGGGTCTTTTGGGCCTCAAATTTAGTCTTTAGCTCCTTATACTGCTCTTCACTTATCTTGCCCGCTACAAAATTACGCTCTAAATCTGCAGATTGCTTTTCGATGTCTCTTAATTTTGCAGTTACGTTTTGTGAGCCTCTGGAACCAACAGAAAATGCAGCCGATACGCTTTGTGTCATCTGTCTCTTGTTTAGTTTGTTCGCATACTTTCTAGATAATTCGCTATAAAGTTCAGTCATATCGCTCTCTAACCTTGCATATGCATCCTTGTCTTTGAACTGGCAATCACCTGCCAAGACAATCCTAACATTTGCCGATTCTTCGGTAGGATCGTATATGCCGATTATCTTAGACCATAAGAATATCGGGACTACTTCTTTTATAACCCAGAATAAAAACGCGAGAACAAACAATGCAACCGTCGCATATTGCAATAACGACGAGGGTTGAGTCGAAAAAGACGAAAAGTTCGCCGATAAGCTGCCGCCGTATTCGACTAGTAGGGCGATTAAAAATAGTATACCGACTATCAGACAAGCTTTCCATAGCGTAGGGTACTTTGAGCCCTTTTTCATGTCTTTTGCCGCTTTTACCAGCACGCGTATGGGCTTTGCATTGCCACCGCGAAAGGTTTCTTCTAGCTCGGTGTCCTCAAACTTTGCCATCTCATTTAGAAGGATTTTATAGTCAAGATCCGTCATCGATTCGGAAACTTCATTTCTTAGTTCCTGGGGATCGTCGCTCTTTACGTATAAGTCATAGAACACGTGATGGCTCTCCATCGTGTCGGTTGTGAACTCTTTCTCGTACTTTCTGATATTAAAACCGAACATAATATAATTAGACAATCACTTAAATATATAGCTTTTTTGTGTAAATAAAACTGGTATGCATTAGTGGTTTTCAGCAGCCCTACTGCCCTCCGGAGGGTGGCATAAAATTAAATACATCGCGATTATTAGTATTCTATAGGCAAGTTATATCAAAAACAAGCATTTCATGGATATTGACACTATAGGGTTTTTGGCCATATCGGCCGTTTTGGTGGGTACGGCGATAATGACGATAGAAAGCAAAAGGTTAGTACACTATATCCTATTTCTGTTTATGTTCCTAGTCACCGTTGCGGCCATGTTTCTTTACTTAAACGCGGTGTTTCTGGGCGTAGCCGAGCTTATAATCTATAATGGGGGCATAGTGCTTCTTTTGGCGATAGGTATAAGCATAATGCCGGAAGGAGCCATAAACCCAATAGACAAAAAATATCTTGTAATCATCCCGATAGCGATATTGGGTATACTATCTTTCTTGCTCTTAAACTACAATTCTGTAAATACCGGGGCCGGTTTGAGCTACACAAACTTCGGCTTATACTTCTTCCAGAATTACGCGGTAGTCCTAGCCGTTCTTGCAGTCACATCCGTAGCCAGCCTTCTTGCGACCATTTACTTCATAAACAAGGAGGATGCTCCATGATACCATATAACTATATCTTGATACTATCAGGGATACTTTTTGCAATAGCTATATACGGTATAGTCTCTAGAAGAAACGGCATAACTTTCATAGTCGCGGCGGAGATAATAATAAACGCCGCCCTTATAAATTTCGTCGGCGCTTCAAACGTTTTTAATTCCTACGACGGTGCAAGTTATGCTTTGATTACGCTTGTAATAGCCGTCTTGGAGACTGTCGCGATAGTAGGTATGCTTATAATATTTTCAAGAAGGACCGGCTCGTTGTCATTTTCAAAATTGAGGAACTTTAAAGGGTAATATGTTATACCTAATTCTTTTGCCAGTTCTGGTTTCGTTGTGTTTGATACCGCTGTTTGGCGAAAGGAGGATAAAAAGTTCTACCATCGCGATAGCAGGTTCGTTTGTTTCTTTGGTTTTGTCGTTATACTATCTTTTCACCTACTTTGGAAAATCAGTTGTGGAATCGTATAGCTGGTTTTTAGGCGGTTTTTCGCTTTCATTTATAGGCGACAACCTTACGCTTTCATTTGCAGTGTTGGTTTCTTTCATATCATTGATAGTCCTTATTTTTTCCGTCTTTTACATGAAAAAAGAACCACAGGAAAGGTACTACACGGAAATGTCGATCTTTATCCTAGCAATGCTAGGGCTTGTACTTTCAAATAGTCTTCTTTTGTTCTATATATTTTGGGAACTCGTGGGGGTCAGTTCTTATCTTCTAATAGGTTTCTGGTATAAAAAAGAAAGTGCGTCTGCTGCCGGCAAAAAGGCCCTCGTCATGACTAGAATAGGTGACATGGCTTTCTTCGCAGCACTTGTCATACTTTTTATTGGCTTAGGTACGTTCTCCATTCCTTCGATAAACGCTGCAGCTACTTCTCTTTCGCAGCCATTGCTACTTCTATCGGGGAGTCTCATACTCATAGCAGCTCTTTCTAAATCTGCCCAGTTCCCATTTTATACCTGGCTGCCAGACGCCATGGAAGGTCCGACACCAGTAAGTGCACTTTTACATTCGGCTACGATGGTAGCGGCTGGGGCTTACCTAATTATTGTGATGTCCCCATTGCTAACCGCAGCGGGGTTAAATATGGTCCTCATTGCGATAGGTTTGTTGACCGCGTTTATAGCAACCTTCTTGGCGTTGAATCATAGACACATTAAGAGAATACTCGCGTATTCTACTATAGAGAGTCTTGCGTTCATGTTCATTGCGGTCGGGACCGCAAACACGGGCGGCGCAGTCTTCTATCTTTTTGCGCATGCATTCTTCAAATCTCTGCTATTCCTTATGAGCGGGGTGTTCGCCGTTTTGCTTGGGGTACAAGACATCTATGCACTAAAACTTAAGAAACTAGCTAATACCTGGATAGCGATACCAGCGTTGATAGGGATAATATCTTTGGCTGGGCTCCCCCCGTTTATGAGTTTCTTTGCGCACCTCTCCCTAGCAGCAGGCTTCAACGTCTATGAAAACTTACTTTTCGTCGCCCTGTCTTTCTTGACTGCGTTGTTTGCGTTTAGGATGTTTTTCTTGGTGTTCAATCAGAAAGCGGAAGAAAAACTTGAAATACAAAAGGAAAGCGCCATACCTATGTACCTCCTTTCAGCGATATCGGTTGTAGGCGGCTTGTTAATGTTCTCTTTCACAAATATAGTCGCAAGTTTCACCTACATTTTAGACATCTTTACACTTATAGACGTTTTAGCCGCCTTATTAGGCGTATTTGTTGCCTTCGAGTTCTTTTACAGATCAAAATATCAAATCTTTTCTATGAAAGCCAAAAACCTAGCAATCTATCTATCGAGGCACAGCTACGATTCAATACTAGCGGCTGCGGGGCGATCCGTTGCCCGGATAGGCTACCTGGTCGGGCTTTTCGATTCAAAGTTGTCAATATTTTATGATAAGCTTGCAGACGGTTCGCTGTTCTTGTCTTCCAAGTCGAGAAGGATAGAGGACGGCGACACGCAGACCTACATCTTCGCGATAATGATAGGCATCATCGCGATACTTGCAGTAGCATCGATTTACATATGATAGAACTAACAGGACTTTTGATATTACCGGCGATAGGCATTATAGCCCTAATACTAAAAAAAGTTTTACATCTTGCAATAAGCGAAGAAAAAATAGTAACGAGCGTTACGATAGCGACAGCCATGGTTTTCTTTTTAGGCCTTATAATAGGATTCCAGGGGATTTCCATCACTTTAGTAAACGCCATAGACTTTTCGTTCACTCTGCAACTTAACGGCATAAGCATACCTTTTCTTTTGCTTGCAGTAGTACTTCCTGGGTTGGGGTTGTGGTCGGCTTACAAAGAAATAAAGGAAAATAAGGCGCTGTTCTATATATTTTATCTTTTGTCTTACCTTTCATTGATAGCAGTTTTCATGTCGTCAAACCTTATATCGTTCTTTATATTCTGGGAGATAATCCTGATCTCGTTCTTTTTCATAATAGCATTCTGGGGAGAGAGGGAGACAAAAAGAAAGGCGAGCATGAAGTTTTTGATATTTACGCAGTTCGGGAGCATGGTGCTCCTTGGCGCGTTTATACTTCTCTATGTATATACTGGATCTTTTAGTCTTAACACGATAGCTAGCTCTACCGCTCTCATTCCTATACAGATACAGGATGTGATCTTCTTTTTCGTTATTATAGCGGCGATAATAAAGATGCCATTGTTCCCTTTGCACAGTTGGCTGCCAGATGCGCATACGAGTGCGCCGACGGCCGGCAGCGTTTTACTTGCAGGGGTCCTTCTTAAATTAGGAGCGTATGTTCTAATACTGTTCGCGGTGTTGTTGTTTCCTGGAGTTGTAAAGACTTTTCAAGTGCCTTTAATAATCCTCGGTTTGTTTACCGTGCTATATTCTACTTTTGCCGCTTCAGCGCAAAAAGACTTCAAGAGGCTTATCGCTTACTCAAGCATATTTTATATGGCGCTTGTCTTTATCGGGATAGCTTCCCTGAATTCTTTGGGAGAAACTGGCGCGATAGTGCTTATAGTAAGTCATGGTTTCATAGTTGGCATGCTTTTCGTTTTAGCAGGAATGTTGAAAGAGAAGACAGGTACAAGAGATCTAGACAAGCTCGGGGGGCTAATGAGTAGGATACCGATGTATGCGTTTTTCCTAGTGTTGGCGATAATAGCGACTTTGGGAGTACCCGGTCTGAGCAATTTCCCAGCGGAACTATTAGTTTTGTTGGGGGCCTATGCTGTTTATCCGTTGTCTCTGCTAGCTTTGGTGGGAGTGTTGATAGCTACAAATTATTATCTTTCTGCCGCCAAAAGAATACTTTTCGATTCTCTCAAGAAAACGTTCGGTAAAATAACGGATATCTCAGCCCTAGACGCGCTGCAGCTTTCATTATTCACGATCTTTATAGTCGTATTGGGCGTAATGCCAAGTATATTGATAAATTCGTTTAACCTAACAATATGATAAACGCGGAATACATACTTTTTGGTGGGGTGCTGGCCCTGATATTAATAGACTTATTGCGGCTTCGTCTAAAAATTAACAATAAAAATATAATACATTTCCTTACGCTTGCCATTTTGATAGCTGCATTTATCGCGGAGATAATCTTTGGCAATATGAATGTAAGCTTTTTCAGCTCTACGCAATACTCCCAGTTTGTAAATGGGTTTATACTGTTCTTAGCCGTGGTGATATACGCATTCCTGATGTCTGATTCAAAAGACTACAGCACGACGATAGACTTCCTTTTCATTCTGGCAACGCTCGGAGCGATGCTGGTCATATTATCTAGCAATTTTATATCGCTTGTTATCGCCATAGAGATGATTTCGATATCTTCGTATGGTTTGGTGTTCTTCCAGAAAAACAATCGCAGGATGGAAGGAGCTACGAAGTACGTTTCTCTTAGCTTTATATCGATAGTTATAATGATATTCGGAGTATCTCTAGTATACGGCGGGGCCGGCACCCTTTCGTTTACGCAGCTAACGAGCGTGGACTATATTCCATTCATAGCGGGTGTTGGTTTAGTCATGGTCGGCTTGGCGTTTAAATCGACCATAGTACCCTTTCATATGTGGGCACCAGATGTATACGAAGCATCCAACAGTGTCGTAACGGCTTTCCTTTCTTCTATCTCCAAGGCTGCGGGATTGGTCGCGATGATAAGAGTTTTCTTCTTCGCATTTCCAGTCTCATCGCCATTTGTAAGCATGATGTTCATTATACTGGCCGTCTCTACGATATTCTTCGCTAGCTTCTTGGCGACGGTCCAGGAAAGGATAAAAAGGCTTTTGGCTTATTCCAGCATAGCCCAAGCAGGATTCGCTTTCGTAGCTATAGCCCTGCTTAACTATATCGGTATACAAGCTGCGATATTTTACATATTTACTTTTGCAATAGCAGACGCACTCGTGTTCTTGGCTTACAAAATATTTGAGGACCAGAAGATAATATACAAAAAGGACGCGGCAAAAATGTTCTCTATATCAAAAATAGCAACTGTCGGATTTTTTATAGGGATATTGTCTCTTGCGGGGCTGCCACCGACAATAGGGTTCTTCGGAAAACTCGCGATATTTGTCGCATTGTTAGCTCACGGCTACGTATATCTGGTAGTCGCGCTTTTTGCGATAATACTTTTCTCTACCTTCTATTACTTTGGCTTGCTTAGAGACACAGATGTGACAGAAGTGCGCGATACCCAGAAACTAAATATAAAAATCTCATCACTCAGAGTGAAAGAGGCGCTTATAATAATCCTGACGCTAGCTTTATTCGTAGGTGTAATCTTCGTAAACTTCTAAAATTTTTTTTTATTAATTTTTATTCCCGAATCAAGTCTTAGCTGGCGCTAGCTTTTTAGTCGCAGCCTTTAATTCTTCTTGTCTTAGCTTGTTCTTCAAAGCAGCTATCTTCTTTTTTAAGTGTCTATACTTTCCGGCATCAGCTGGTTGTAGCCCCTGTGTCCTTTTTATGTTCATTTTCAGAAGCTCTAGCTCCAGCTCCTTCAAGTTCTCTTCCATTTTTGAATTCAACTCCGCCAACTGCATGAGTCGGCACTACGATAGTGACTTTTATCCCTATCGAACCTCTTTTTAGTATCAATTGTTTCTTTGCTTTTCTTACTCCGAAATCCTCAAGCTGCCCAGTCTTTGGCATTACGCTCCCGTGTGGTCTAAACTTGAAGTGTGCGGCCCTCTCTTTTATTACGCCACCTATCTCTATTTCTGCGCCGCTAGCTCCAGCGTTTATTATGTCATCCAATGCCTTGTGCGCTATTATCTTGTACTTCATTGGTCCGTATTTCGATATTTTGAAAGCTATTGAATCTGCCACAACTTCTGGGTCTAGCATCTGGTCCTCTGTTTGTTCGATGTCTATGTGCGGCGGTTCCTGTTTGAAATAGGTACCTAGCTCGTTAGACGCTTCTTTGAGAGACTGGCCACCGCGCGTTACTAGTACTCCTGGTTTAGGGGTCTTTAAGACTACTTTCATCCCAAGCGGGGTCTTGTCTATCTTTATATCGCTTATACCGTATCTTGTGAACTTCTTAAGCAAGTATTCTCTGGCTATCTGCTCGTTAACTCTTGAACCGATTATTTTCTTTGGTAACATATATTTAGTTTTTTACAGATACTGCAGCCTCTTCTACCAATTTTTCTTCTCCCGGCGTCAGAATCTCTTTTTTTGTATCCTCGGTTTTCTTCTCTTCTGCATTAGGCTCCGCTGGCTTTTCTCCCTCGGTCTTAACAGGTTTCTCTTCCCTTGCCTTTGGCTTTTCAGCTTCTACCATTCCAAAAATTCTAAGATTAGTTCTTTTTCCTTGCTTGTATGTTCCGCCGCCCCTCATTCGCGGGTAAGCGGCCCTGCCCAGGTCAAAACCAGACACGATCACCTTATCGACATCACCGCCGATAGCCTTTGCATTAAACCTTAATTCATTAAGAACTTCTATAACATATTTACTAGCCTTCATAGGATAGCCCGCAGGTACTCCAGCCTTGTGACCTTTGCTTGGATATCTTTTGAAAGGAACAAAATTTTTCTTCGCTTGGACGTTCTTCAGATATTCTATTGCTTTGCTTGCAGTTTTGTTTGTTATAGCCACCATTATCTCATGCGTGTGCTTTAAGGATATCCCCATTCCTTCTCTGTTTGCGCTGACTTTTGTTAACATATCATTTATTTAATAGGCACGAAGCCACTTGAACGTGTAGCTCTTAGTCCTGGCATACCATGCTTGACCTGCTTAGTCGTCAAAGAATATTCCCCCAGCCTATGGAAGACCATCTGCGGCTTTATTTCGACAGGCACAAATTCTTTTCCGTTGTGCACCCCGAATGTAAGACCTACAAAATTAGGCAAGATAAGCATCTCTCTTATGTGTGTCCTTATAGTTTTTTTAGCCTTTGCTCTTTTTGCTATCTTTGTCAACAATATTTTTTCTTCTTTAGAAAAACCGTTTTTAAGTATCCTTCTTACGTCTGAGTTTGCTATTTTGGCGAGCTCTTCATTACTCATGGCTTTTAATTGTTCTATCGTCTTTCCCCTGTAAATATAAGTTTCTACCATTTTAGCTCCTTGCACCTGTTCTTCTAGGCGCTATTGCACCGACTTTTCCACCTGGCGAGGCTCTTCTAGAAGAAGTTTTTGCCTTGTGCTGCGTGCTTCTTCTTTTTCCGCCAAACTTATGTTCGTAAGCGTTCATCGCTACGGCCGCGTTCATTGGCCAGTATCTTCCTCTCGCCCTGATTAAATGGTATTTATTTCCAGCCTTATAAAAAGGTTTCTCAGTTCTGCCCCCATTTGCGATTTTTCCTACTATGACTCTGCAGTTTGGGTCAAGATTTACAGAAGAGCCACTTGGTAACGACAATGTAACTCTATCAGCCGTGCTTTCGATTATTTTTGCATTCAAGCCGCCGGCCCTTACAAGTTTTCCGCCATCGTTTGGTTTTAGTTCTATGTTATATACTTCGGTTCCCGGAGAAACATCCTTTAGTCTTCTTATGTCGCCGTCCGAAGTCGGCCCCTCTTTTAGATATGTTATTATTTTACCGACGTAGGCGCCACCAAAAGCAGGTAGGAGTGTCGTAGCTCCGTCTTCAAACTTTATCTCCATAAGGGGAGCGGTTCTATAAGCATCGTGTACAAATCTTGTTATCTTGGCATTCATAGGCTTATCGCCTTTTATGATTTTAGACGTGCCTACGGCTCTGAAATCATTTACTCTGAATACCCTGCTCTTTCCGCGTCTTCTAGACCTCGGGACTTTCATATAACTCTTTTTATTATGTTTTTCGTATTTAAAAGCGTTTAACGAAACGTTGGCAAAATTTTGCGCTCATTGATTTAAAATGCGGTTTTCATATAGAATTGTGGAAATAGACAATATACCGTTTAAAATAAAGAAAAACCTCGGGGCCGGTTTAATGGATGAATATGCTATAATAGGTGATTTACATCTCGGCTTCGAAGAAGAACTAAACATGAAGGGTTACAATGTACATAGCAAGACAGAAGAACTTACAAAGGAAATCTTATCCTTGGGTTCTAAGAAGCTTATAATGTTGGGTGATATAAGGTCGGGTTATACCGAGATTTCGCCCAGAGAAGGAGGCATTCTTTTTACGGTTTTGGCGAGGCTGTCCTCAAAATTTGAAGAGATAATAATAACCAAAGGAAACCACGACGGCGGGCTTTTCAAGCTTACAAATAGACTAGAGAATGTAAAGCTCTTAAACGAATTCGTATACAAGGATCTGGGTTTCCTGCACGGGCACACATTACCTTCAAAAGATGTAGCGTCGAAGGTAAAAACTTTGTGTTTCGGGCACTTGCATCCCTCGGTTACCACCGTAGACAATAATGGTGTCGTATACAAGAAAGACTGCTGGTCCCTTTTTGACATCAAACTTCCGAAAACGAGGTATAAAGAATCGGAAGTAAGATACGGCATAGCCTTCCCAAAATTTAACAGATATATCGGCAGCACGGATGTGATAAGAAAGAACGGGTTGATGAGATATGCTAAACTAACTAGAAGGCTAAGCACAGATCTTATTATTGTTTAGATCTTTTCCTGCCGCTTGCGATTGCATCTTTTGAGATCTTAGCGACGTCTTTTATTATCTCATTTTCATCTTTGTACATCTTGTCAACGAAGTATGGGGTGAACGGACTGTATCTTTCGAATGGGAAATAGAGCAAAACCGGCTTTCCATTGGTATGTGCATGCATCCTTTCGCTATCCACGCCACTAGAATAAACTAGCGTCGACATGTGTATTACAACCAGATCAGACTGGTCAATAAGATGGTAATCCCTTCTAACCGTCTGATTGAATATTATCGCTTTTAATCTTTGATCCGCAACTTGGTGATAGGCGCCTATGTCTAGTTTACGCGGGTTGAAAACTATTGAATGCTTCTTCAATTTCCCTATGAACTTGTCAAGCCGGTCATAGCTCGTATCCCGGTGTTCCATGCTGAAACTTATGTAAACCTTAGGCTTGTGCGGGGCGTACATAAGATCATAAAGCGTATGCGGGTCTTCTCCTACCGCAATCAGATAATTCTTTTTATTAAGCGCCTCGCTTATGAGATCCGTCGTGTATATTTCAAGCTCTGACCAGATAGCTATCTCATAGCTATCTATGTCCTTGTCAATCCATTCTTTTTTGCTGCTGAGCGACTTCAGCACGTCTTCCGGCATGGAGATTACCGTTATAAAAAAATCCGGAGTTACCTCATTAAAATCGTTGACGTTCAAAAGATTTATTGGCCCACTTTTCCACCAAAATGACATATGTCCGTCTATAAGATAATCGTAAGAAGGGGCTTCCTTTATCTGGTCGCGTATGTTATGGAAAGCGCTCTTTTTCAAGATTTCAAGCGTTTTTATGTCTAGATTTGGGAGCGTCGCAGGACTTATAAATTTATTCAGGTCTTTTGCGCTTTTTATCATCTCATCGATGAAATTTATGATTTTTAGTTTTTTACCGTCTTTTGCGGCCAGCTTTAACACCGCGTTTTCGAGCGCGGGACGATTAGAACCTGCTGTAGCGGCACTAAAAATTATCATATATAGTGTGTCTCTATAGTTTCTAAGATAACCCATAATATAAATACTTAAAATTAGATTATCACGTCGAAAAAACAGTGATTAAATTACTCAGTAAACTTTAATATAGCGATGTAATCTAATAATAATATGAGTCCAGGCGAATTTTGGGGGGTATTGTTAGGCATCGTTGTATTGCTTTTATTGGTGGTGTTTGTCGTTGTCGCCGCCCCAGCATTGCTGCCTGCGGTCTACATATTGATATTTGTTATATTACTTATCATATTTTTAGTGTTTTCCGTTAAACAATACAGCCAGTTTGAGAGGGGTATAATATTCCGTTTAGGCAAATTCAACAGGGTTGTAGGTCCAGGTTGGGTGATTGTCGTTCCAGGATTTGAGTCAGAATATCAAAGGGTTGATGTCCGTGTCAAGATGATGGACATAAGTTCACAGGAAGTATTTACCCAGGATGACATAAAATTGGGCCTTGAAGGCACGATATATTATCAGATAACAGATCCGGAGAAAGCTACATTACAGATAGACAATTATGGCCAGGGGCTTAGCAATCTAGTTCAATCGGCGATAAGAAATGCGATTTCTTCGTTCACGATGAGACAACTTTTTGGCAATTTAGATAAACTCAACGACGTTTTGGCAGACTCGATAAGGCACCTTACATGGAAGTGGGGAATCGACGTTCCAACCGTGCAGATAAGAACCATAGCACCTCCAGACGAGGTAATCACAGCTATGCAACAGCCAGAGATAGCCGCGAACCTTCTTCAAGCACAGAGATTCAAAGCTGATGCACAGAAAATAGTGATGGAAGCTGTAGGTGAAGGAGGACATGCTTTGGATGACAGGTCTATGATGTATCTATACCTACAGGCGTTAAAACAGATGGGAGAATCAAGTTCTTCAAAGATAGTATTACCTATGCAATTTATGCAAGGTATGGGCGCGCTTGGCGGGATGGCGGGTCTTTCGGCAGCCGGTTTAGCAGCCATAGGCGGGCAAGATAACGTACAGAACGTAGTCAACCAGATAAAGACGAAAATCGCAGCGTCTGGGTAACAGTAAAGTAACAAGTATGCTTGATCCAACTATTTCTACCTACGATAAGATAGCACACAAATACGCCGAAAAACATATAACTGCCGATGAGAGTTTTATAAGAAAATATAGCGAATTCCTTAAACTTTGCAAGGGTAAAAAGATTCTTGATGTTGGCTGCGGCCCGGGCAGAGACACCCAGTATTTTATGGAGAAAGGTTGCGATGTAATCGGTGTGGACAGATCCAAAGGCATGCTCGCAGAAGCAAGGAAAAGATTTACAGAAGGCGATTTTAGGAAGATGGACATGAAGGAACTTGAGTTCGATTCTGGTCATTTCGATGGACTTTGGGCCAACGCAAGTCTTTTGCATATAAAAAGATCAGAAGTGGGAAAAGTACTTACGGAATTCAGAAGGGTGTTGAGGAAGGGAGGAGTCATTTTTATAAGCTTGAAAGAGGGTTTCGGTGACGAGATAAAGGTTTATCCAGATGGCACAAAAAGATTCTTCTCTTACTACAGTAAGGGGGAATTTGAGAAACTAGTCGAAAAAGATTTTAACCTGATAGACTCTTATACAAATACAGGTAATGACGGAGACGTCTGGATCAATATTTTTGCTTTGGCAAAATTTTAACTTTAAAGCCTCTGGAGGGGATTGAACCCTCGACCCCATCATTACAAGTGATGTGCTCTACCACTGAGCTACAGAGGCATATCTCCTATTACTTTCCTTTTATTAAATAATTTTTTCCTTATAAAAATCTAGAATATCCACCTGCCAGTATCACTACAGGTTACCACATCCTCATCAAAATGTTCTGGCATTCATCTAAAACGCATATAATTGCCAGTCCCCTCTATTTTCCTGCTATGAACCGCCAAGGCATAACGTTCAGGATGGTCTCACTGAGGCAGTTTATCCGGTTGCGAACGTGAAAATTTATACCGAATAGGCTACCGTATCATCAAATTCCATGTTCAGTAATAATTATGAAGATGGCAGGTATAAAAGCTTATCAAACTTATTATTTAAAGAGGGTTTTAACGCTAATACGGAAGCAAAATTTTTGGATATCCACGCACACATCAACGATAAGGCATTTGACGGGTCCAGGGACAGATTATACTCGGAACTAGCAGACTTTATAGTGCTTAACGCTGGAGAAGAGCCCGACGAGGACTCGGGGATACTCAGCGAAGCGTTAAAACACCCGAATTTTTTGCCATGCATTGGACTTCACCCCAACGTAATAGCAGCGATAGGTGAAGCAAAGGCAAAGGGCGGAGTGGATTATCTAGCCGCGCACCTTAATGAGGCTTTCGCTGTCTCTGAAGTAGGTCTTGATTATAGAGGCAAGGACGAATCGCAAAAACTGCTTCAGGGCAGAATATTCTCGGAGATATTGGAGCTGGCTGAACTCAGACGAAAAGTCTGTATAGTCCACAGCAGAAAATCGATGGACGAGCTTTTAAGGATAATTGCATCGTTCGAAACAAAGATAATAATACACAACTTCGAAGGCAACCAGCTGCAATATGAAAAAGCGGTAGACAGAGGCGCGTATATCAGTGTCTCCACGGGTTTTATGAGGTTTAAACGCGACAACCTCATAAAGAAAATAGCGATGGATAGGCTTTTCTTGGAAACGGATTCCCCCGCCCTTAGTCCGGATGATAAGATGAATACGCCATTAAATATCCGGAAGCTATTAAATTATGTAGCAGCCTTACGGGATATGGGCGAAGTGGAACTGAAAGAAAAGATGTGGGAAAACTTTCAAAGAGTCTTTTATGGATAAAATAACTATACTTGGCACATCGTCTGCGTTTCCGACAAAAACCAGAAACCACCCTTCGATTTATTTCAATTTGGACGGTAAAAAAGTTCTTTTTGATTGTGGAGAAGGAACCCAGAGGCAGATAAGAATAGCTAATCTCAGCCCGGCCATAGACTACATATTTGTTACACACTGGCATGGAGACCATTCACTAGGCATAGGCGGCGTGCTTCAAAGTCTGAATATGATGAGAAGGTCAGAACCGGTAAACATAATCGGACCGCTAGGCACAAATGCGAGTATAAAACATATTTTACAGACTTATAAATTCTACCCGAATCTTCAGATAAAATCTCGCTCGTTAGATCTAAAAAGAGAAAAGCTTATAGAGAAAATAGGAAAATATTCGGTATACGGCATGAATGTAAAACATTCTGTCAAATGTTTGGGCTACAAATTAAAAGAAGACGATGTTTTCAATATAAAGCGGGACGTTCTGAAAAAGGAGGGGATAAAACCGGGACCATTCCTTAAGGTGCTAAAAAAAGGTAAAAACGTAAGATACAAGGGGAAGCTCTTAAAAGCAAAAGAGTTTACCTATCTGAAAAGAGGAAAGTCGTTCGTTTATTTAACAGATTTATCCTACGAAAAGAATCTCGCAAAATTTGCTAAAGGCGCAGACGTATTGGTGATAGAAGCCACATTTTCCTCTGCTCTTCAGGAAAAGGCCAGTAACTTTTCTCATCTTACAGTAAGTGATGCGTTAAGGATAGCTAAGCTCGCTAATGTAAAGAAAGTCTATCTCGTGCATACAAGTCAAAGATACGAAGACACAAAGTTAATGAATTCTGAGATAGATGAACTAAAGAAAAAGCTTCACTTACCTGCAGAAATCTCGTTGCCAAACGATCTCGATATAATCCAAATGTGATTATGGAAACTACGGTAACGTGCCCAAAGTGCAAGAAAAGCTTCAAATATAAATTCATACTAGGTGCTTCGGTGGCGGTGATAAGACTTGGCCATTATCGTTTACATGCGGTGTTAGAAATGCCACAAATTTGCATCGTTTGAATTGACAAAAGGGCTTATACCAAAGTCGATGAAGCTATTGAGGTTATTTCAGACCATAGTTGCGGGTTTTTTGGTGGCTTTCGGCGTGCTGATAACTTTGACAGCAGTCTACTTCCCAAGCCCGAGGTCATTATATCTGTATATAATCTCGGTTGCGTTATACGGCTTGGCAGCTTTGATTATTCTGGGTCGGTCGCAGAAAAAGAGATAGCCAAAGAAAAGTATTTAAATGTTAGTCATAAAAAGGCAATATGAATTCGCTTTCAGTAAGTGTTATCGGACCGTATAAGTCCGGAAAGACAACCCTTGTTAATAAGCTTCAGCAAAGAAAAGGCGCCGAAGAAGACGTATCTTTCTTCTCATTCAAATATGGCGGGAAAAACATAACGCTTATAGATACGCCAGGCGACATGGATGCGCCGACTATTATAGCCTCTGTGCTTAGCATCTCGGACGCAATCGTCTTTTGTATTTCGCCGGATATCGGAATCAATTTTCAGGTAGGTGAGCTAGTTATACTCGCTAATACGATGGGAATAAAGCAGGGCTTAATCTGCATTACAAAAGCCGACATATCTACAAGTGGAGAACTAGATAAACTCACAAAAAATCTTGCTGAGCTACTGAAGGGTACGTCTATGGAGAATTTTGAAGTTATGCGAGTCGACATAAACAGCGATCAAACAATAGCAGACATAAGAGCGAAGCTTTCAGCACTGAATTATGATTCGAATAATATAACCAAGCCATTTAAGCTTTTGATAGACCACGCTTTCGAATCTAAGGGCCTTTCCATTGCTGTAGGTACTTTGGCAGCGGGTAAAGTCGGCATACATACCGAAGGCGTCTTAGCACCGGCCCCCTTCACAAAAGAGATATCTGTGAATGGTATCCAGATAAACCAGGAAGAGACGCAATCTGCGGAAGCGGGTGATAGGGTAGGAATCGCAATAAAGGGAGTTTGGCCATGGGACCTTCCAAGAGGCGTAGAAGTAAGACAAAACAAGAGCTTTAGAGACGTGAAAGAGGGAAAAATAAAAGTCCACGTAAACAAGCTTTACAAGCAAGAAATAAGGGACGGAGTAAAGTTAACTCTTATATGCAATTGGCAAACCCCCACCCTTTCTCTTACCAATGTATTGAGAGAAGACGATGCAGTTACGGCCTCGTTCGAATCTGATAAGAACTTTTGTTTCGATAAAGACGATAGATTGACGTTGATAAACAAAGATCTCTCTATAAGAGTTTTAAGAGTAGTAGGAAAAGCCGAGATATCTTAAATTTAGAAAATTTAAATAGTCGGGGGCCCCTATAATAAGAAATTATGCCAGAATCTAAAAACGGTTTAGAAAACGTCTTAGGCAGTAAAGAAATCGTTTCTCTTGTAAAAAGCACCCTTAAATCCAATGTGATAAAAGCGGTATTTGAATCAACTAGGTTAATACGACCGTATAAAGCTAAGACGGCGATGGATAGGTCGGTTCGCAATCTTTACGAGGAGATATCCGACCAACTGCACTTTTTTGGCTTTAATATCTATGATAAATATCTCTCTGCATCCGACTTAGATGACGTTTTAGTACAGCTTAAGACAACTTTTGATAGGAGATATTTACATGGCTGGGGCAGTCACGTTGATGCCGTAATAGGAGCGGCTTATTCTGCAGCAATGAGCATATCTGAATATACAGAATTTGATTCGGAGTTTTTAAGAAACGAAAGCGCGCACACGATGTACTATGCAACATTGACTTTGCCGGAAGGAAAAAGGATTATAACGCAAAAAGGCTCAGGCACCGTATCTCAGGGACCTATTCAAGGTGAAAATAAATGACAGGAAAACAGCGAACACTGGTAATGATAAAACCAGATGCCGTCGAGAGAAAATTAGCGGGTAGAATTCTAAATAGATTTGAAGAGGCCGGGTTTACAATAGTAAAATTGCAGAAGGGGCGCCTATCGCATGAACTCGTAGAAAAACAATATCGAAGCACGGAAAGCCAGCTGACGGGAATGGGCAAAAAAACAATAGAGTCTATGACCGCAGCTGGTAAATCTCAGGAAATCGAGAAACTTTTTGGCACCAATGACCCGTACAAAATAGGAGAGCAACTAATAGAATGGAACAGAAAGTTCATGAGTTCTTCAGACGTTATAGCAATGATACTAGAAAGAGAAGATGCGATCCTTAAAGGAAGGGAGCTTATAGGCAAGACAGACCCATCTATGGCGACAAAAGGCTCCATAAGGGGGGATTTTGGAGAAGATTCTATTCTAAAAGCGAACCTAGAACGTAGGGCTACTAGAAACCTAGTTCACGCTTCGGATGAAGAAGGCGCAGCGATAGAAACGCATCTTTTTGAAGAAGAATTTTTTGATTAATTTTTAGGTTCCCAGTTTACCATGCAGGCTTCTCAACTTTTAAGCGCCATTGCAATACGATAAAGCTCCTCGATGCTTCTGCCGATTTTGTTGTCCGATATGTAGAAGCGTCTTACTTTTAGATTCGAATCCACTATCACGGTTGCTCGCCTGTCGTTCTTCTTTTCTTCGTTGAATACCCCGTAAGCTTTTCCTAATTTTCCATCGACATCGGATAGCAAAGGAAACCTTAGCTTGCCACCAAGGCCGGTGTCGGATAATTTTTTGTGGACTTCAGGTGTATCCACACTTATACCTAGCAATTCAAAGCCTTGGGAACTGAATTTTCCATGTTCTTTGTTAAGCTCTGTAATCTCCGTTGGACAAATCGGCGAAAGGTTGGTTACATAAAATAAAAGAATCTGCCATTCGCCTTTTTTAATCGGAAAGACTTATCTCTTGTTTACTGGATGGAGCACACGCTTTGCAAGAAAACTCCGGCGTGTTTTCACCGATTGTTAGCATTAAAATATTTTGTCAACTTTTTATTTATACTTTTAATATCGCTTTTCTTGGACTTAAAGGCTTAAAATACAAGCGCATCATTCATAATCTATAAAATAGTAAGAAGGTTATATGAGATCCCCGATTTGCGCATTTCTTGGCCATGTAGATGCTGGTAAGACCAGTATCATGGACTCGATAAGAGATACTTTCTTTGCTTATCGGGAAACGGGGGGGTTGACGCAAAACATAGGCGCGACAGAGGTCCCAACGGAACGCATAAACGAGATTGCTTCGGACCTGCTTAAAAAATTCAAAGTCGAGATAAAGACTCCGAGCATAATATTCATCGATTCACCCGGTCACGAGGCTTTTGTTACCTTGAGGGAAAGGGGCGCATCGATAGCCGACTTAGCAATTCTAACGATAGATATCACAGAAGGGATACAAAACCAGACGATAGAATCGATAGAGATACTGAAATCTTATAAGACGCCGTTTTTGCTCGCCTTAACGAAGATAGACACGGTACAAGGATATCGTCAGGTCAAAGACCTGTCGTTCATAGATTTCCTCGAAAAGGAGGGGACGACCTATAGCGAAAACTTGGACCAGAAGATATACGACTTGATTTCTGAAGTCTCTAATTACGGTTTTCAAGCAGAAAGATACGATAGGATAAAAGATTTTACAAAAGAAGTAGCCGTAATACCGATTTCTTCGGTGAACAACATCGGGATAAAGGACTTGATAGTCATGATAATAGGTCTAAGTCAGAGGTACATCGCCTTGGAAAAAGCTACCGGTAATCAAGCCGCCATAATCGAAGAGAAGGTTGTAAAAGGGATGGGCACGGTATATGATGCTATAGTATACTCTGGAGAAATAAAGGTAGGAGACAAGATAATAATGCAGACAAAAGATTCCACGGCAGAGAGCAAGATAAAAAGCATGATGAAGCTAATCCCTTTAGAAGAAAGCAGGGAAAACTTCGGCAAGTACGAAAGCATAAAATCAGCATCCGCCGCTACGCCGATAAGATTAGTAGTCCAAGATCCATTGGCGATGATAGGCACCTCCGTATCCGTTTTCAAGAATCAAGAAGAGAAAGAAAAGATAATCTCGGAAATAAATAAATCAAACATAGGTTATAACGACGATTTAGCCAGAGGAGTCGTAGTATGCGCAGATTCGATAGGAAGCATAGATGCCATAAAGAAGATAGGGGCGACAAATGGCATAGAGATCGGGAAAACAAAGATAGGCGAGCCATCAAAAAACGACATAATGACCGCCAGATTGAACAATAACGTAATACTGTGCTTTAATGTGTCGATACAAAAGCAGACAGACATCCTAGCTAAATCAGAGGCAGTTACTATAATAAGCACAAGTTCGATATATGACCTTTTTGAGAGATACTCTGTGTTTATACAGGATGTGAATAAGAGACGCTTTGAAGCACGCACCGCAAATTTAAAACTCCCCGCGAAAGTAGTTTTTATAAAAGGCAATATGTTCAGGAGGTCTTCTCCATGCGTATTTGGCGTCGAAGTCTTAGGGGGGGAAATAAGGCCAAATTATCCGTTGATTAAGAAAAATGGCGAAAGGTTGGGGTCGATAGTCGAAATACAAGGAGACAAGAAGAAAGTAGACCGGGCAGTCAAAGGAGACAAGGTCGCGATAAGCGTTGACAACGCGGTATACGAAAGAAATCTAAAAGACGAGGATGTCCTTTATTCGGATATGGAAATACAAGACATCATAAAGTTCAACGACATTATGGACCTATTCACATCTGATTATCAGGAGATATTAAAAGAGATCCAGAAAATAAAGAGAATTTAATTCCAGTTCTTTAAGGCGTCCTCGTAAAGCGGCATGCTATCGCAGGGGAACCACTGCCCTGAATATATAAAGCCGTAAAGTTTTCCTCTCTGCGCGAGCTTTGTAAGGAGTTCCGAGCTAATGTTTGATTCTCCGTCCGGTATCAGGGAGATGGCTAGGGGGTTTAGAAGATATATGCCAGCGTTAACTAAATTTGAACGCTGCTCAGTCTTCGGTTTTTCTATAAAATTAACTATTTTATCCCCATCCATCTCCACGACGCCGAATTGTGAGATGTCTTTCCGAGTTGTGACCGCGATAGTTGCAAGAGCCTTTCGTTTTTTATGGAATTCGTACATTTTTGTTAAATCAAAATCAAATAAGTTATCCCCGTTTAGAACGAGAGAGTCACTTTTGAACAAAGTTTGCGCAGCCTTGACAGCCCCCCCGGTACCCAGAGCTTTGCTTTCTTCTGCATATCTTATGTTTACTCCAAGTTTGCTTCCGTCTCCGAAGTAATCCCTTATTTTACTGCCCAAGTATCCTATAGATAAGATTATATCGGTTACTTCTGCTTCCTTTAGCTTGTTTATTATGTGCTCTAGGATAGGCTTTCCTTTTATCGGAATCATCGCCTTGGGCAATTCATAAGTCAATGGTCTAAGTCTAGTGCCTTTCCCACCCGCGAGTATGAATGCCATAGGCTTTTCAGCCGGACGAAAACGATCTCTTAAGATGGTCTCTACTGCATTTGAACGATTTGTTATATCCGTGCCGTCTACGAGTTTATCGACTTCGCTGAGAATATTTGGCGTTAAAGTTATAGTTACTCGCACTTTCTTCATACAAAGTATGAACATATCATACTATTTAAAGCTTTTTACTTGAAGTCATTTTGCACTAAGTATAATTTTTATACCGGCGTCAAAATTCTTTAGCATGCCTTTGCCATCGTACCTAGGAGAATTTAGCGCACCTTTCTTAAGTCTTGAATATAACTTCTTGTCAGTAATCTTATCCAAAGCCTCGCCGACGCTCTCCGGGTCGGCCTCTACTAGTAGACCATTTATACCGTTTTTGATAAATTCTTTTGGTCCGCCTTCGTTTACTGAGATTACAGGTTTCCCGTAAGCTAGGGACTCTAGCGGCACAAGACCAGTATCTTCATTTATCGCAAGGAAGATAGTAGCATAACAATCTCTATAAAGTTTTTTTAGCTCTTCTTCGGATAAATTAGTCTTTAGGACTATACTTTCATCTTTTCCTACGGTATCTTTGAGTCTATCAAAATATCTTTGATCTTCAATGAACCCCCCAAGTACAAGTTTAAAGCCAAGTTTCGAAAGACCGGAGGCTCTGAAAGCGGCCACAGCCAAGTCTTGTCTCTTATAGCTTATGAATCGACTAGGGTAGAATATAATCTTCTTTGATTCGGTGTTTGCATGTATTCCGGAATAATCTGCGCACGGCCCTAGTTTTATTATTTTATCAGTTTTTATGAGGCCATAACCCAAAAGTCTGTTTTTCACTTCGTCGCTCAGGACCATTGCGTATTTTATTTTTCTCCACGCGCGCCGTTCTAGTATCCTGTAAATCCACACCAGTCCTGGCATAACCAAACGATACGAATACGACCTGCCTTTGTAATAGTCATACATGGTATGGGCCGCCCTCAAAGGCGTGTGCGTAAGAGCCACGGTTTTTTTATGATGATTCCTGAAGACAGAAAACTCTGCTATGCCAGCAGTCGATATGATGAATACATCGTATTTATCCAAGCCATCTATTTTTGTAGAGATTATATTGCGAAATAGGTTTAATCCCTTTGTAATGAAAGTCCCGCCGCCCGGGTTTCCTATTTGGAATATCTTAAAATTTTGGAACTCTTCGAAGGTTTTTTCTTTTTGGTATGAGAATGTATAGACGTCAATGTTATATTTTTTATCTTCCAATAGGTTCAAAATCACTCTTTCTACGCCCCCCTTGCTTTTTAGCCAAGGCACGAATAAGGCAATTCTCGGTTTTTCCACCATATTATTATGATTTAAACGCAGGAGTATTTATAACTCAATTATGGATAAAAGCAGGAGGGCGCAACGGCACCATTTACAAAAATATCTATTATAGCTTCTGACGGTGTCGGCTTTAGAGTCAATTCCCCGTATGCAAAATCGTCCACGCTCAATGAGGTGCTGCTGTTTAGATAAACGCCGTTCACAGAAAAGACGGTTATATTATAAGGGACTATACCGGCTACGCCGCTAGAGATAAGATACTGGCTATCGAAGAAGGTAAGATTGTAAAATAAAAGGTCTTTGCTCGAGTCATACGAATAAGTATAATTTATGTAAGAAACACCCGAATCTAGTCCTATCTGTACTATACCGGTCTGGTTGTACCTTGCATACATAACGTAAGTTCCCTGTTTCAGAGGCAGCAGTCCTTCAAGCTCCTCGTCTGCCCGGCTCACCGAAGAATATTGTGAGGAAGTGACTTTTATATAATCTCCACAGAAAAATGAGTTTATTACCTGTAGATCGGGGAAACCCAGTGTAAAAGAAGTCTTTGAGCCAACTCCTTCAGAGAATACATAATTGGCTTCCTGTACAATAGAATTTGTTATAGTCGATATCTGGTTAGAGTTAGAGGAATTTGAATAGCCAGAATAATAAACTAGTACATAGACCAGGAATACAGCTATTATGCTGAGTGCGATACCAATTACAATTATATATTCAGTAATAAATTGCGCCTTTTTATTCATGTGCATCTTATACTTATTAATTGTAAAGATTTAAGACTTAAAGTAATAACACAAATACGTCATTTTGCTAAAAACATGGAAGATATGATAAAACCCGTGCACATCCAGCTGAAAAAAGGAGATGTGTCAAAATGCGTTTTAATCACCGGCGATCCAGAGCGGGTAATAGAGATATCAACATTGCTAGATTCCCCAAAATTAATAAATTCCTACAGATATTGCATTTACAGCGGAAAATATAAGGGAAAAACGGTAACTATTGCCTCTCATGGAATGGGCGCACCTTCTTTAGCTATAGCAGTTGAAGAACTGCATGCACTTGGAGGAGAAACGTTTATCAGGTTCGGAACTTGTGGGGGCTTGACTACGGAGCAGAAAAGAGGCGATCTGGTAATTCCGGATTCGGCTTATTCGCTAAAAGGGGGCACCATAGGAGGTTATATCGGTGATTCCGACAAGCCGGAAAAACCAGACCGACAACTTGCAGATCTTATTACGAAGAACGTAAATGAACGGGGCATAAATCATCTTAGCGGGCCAGTGTTTTCTGTTGACGCCTTTTACAGGGAGATGGCGTTGCTGCCGGTTTTAAAAGGCGTTAATTTCGCAGCGATAGACATGGAATGTGCCGCGCTTTTCATGCTTGCCAGGATACGAAGGTTTAAAGCGGCAGCCCTCCTGCTAGTAGTAGACAATCCTAAATATCACGCGCCGTTTTTATCCATTGAAACAATGCACCGACTTGGGAAAGTGGTAGCAATCATAGCGCTGGATACTTTAGCGGCTTTTGAATAGATATTATAGCTCTCCACATAAGTGATCCGACACCAAAATAGGGAACCGAAAAGTATTTCGGGAAGTAGCGTTCTTAATAATAACATAAGGGGGCGGAGGAAAGTCGAAGTTGGATGGAGAGGGGTTTTCCAGATGTTAGAAGAAGACGAAGGACTATTGAAGAGAAGGGCGAAGGAGTGCAGGGACCCGAACGAAAAGATAAGGTACTTCGCGCTCCATTTCTTGAGCATCGGCAGATCGATAAGCGAGGCTTCTAAGGCATTCATAGTCGACCGCTCTACGATCTATGACTGGATGCTGCAGTGGAAACACGAGAAGACGCTGTCGGACAAGCCGAAGGAAGGCAGACCGCCTTCCTTTGGAGAGAAGGAGGAGAAAGAGATAAAGAAGCTCGTAGAGGAAAGCGACCCCTCAAAGCACGGTCTCGACGCCACGATGTGAGACACGAAAAGCCTGCAGCTTTACTTCGAAGGGAAGGGAGTCAAGGTCTCAAGGGAGACCATACGCAGGACGTTATCGGATATGGGAGGACACTACGTCAAAGCAGTGCACGAGTATGCGGAAGCCGACAAAAGAAAACAGCTCGCATTCGCCAAGAGGACGCTTAAAACGCTAAGATCGATGGATAAGGACACGATTGCGCTTTTCGAGGACGAGATGTCCGCTGGAGGCTCGCTCAGGAAAGGATACGGATGACTTTCGACGAAAGACTGATAATAAAGGCTCCAGCTTACCACATGAAGAGAGCCAACCCAGAAAGTTGGGTTAGGATCTTATTAAGCCGATGCGTTAAATTCTCTGTATTTTATATTTAAATCTATAAACTCTAAAGTCTCCTTCAGTGGCCGCTCTAAGTCTAAACGCATATTATTTTTATCGCTGAAAAAAGCGATTATATCCTCCTTTTGTTTTCTGTCATAAACCGCAGATAAGTTATCGATATACCTGCCAAGAAGGTGTGTGCTTCCACTATATCTCTCTTTTAACATGCTCCAGTTCTTTTTCGTCCATTCCCATAACAAACCCGCGCCAGCCGGATTCACCGCAATCGAAGAGGTCATTCCATATGAATCCTGTGGTCTTACTTCAGAAGAGTGGGCGAAGTCCAACGCTTCTAAAAGCAGCTTTTTGTCCTTGAACGAGCCTAGTGCATACAAAGAAGCCCTTGTCTCATCGGCAGTATCGCTGTTTCTGTATCTTTCGACCAACTGTTTATATGTAGCGCTATCGCCATTGCACGCTACAGCATCATAAACTACTAGCAATAGATCGTTGTCGATCTGCTGGCCGCTACAAGAGACTTGAAACAATTCTCTGGCTTTGTTTACTGTATCGGCGTCCCCTACTGCACCAAGGGCGCTTATAGCTACCCCTCTTAGACGTGTATCGAGCGTCGTTTCTCCGTCCTTCTTATTCCACCCTAGTTTCTCTACTAATGGTCTTGCTAATCTTGACTTTATATCAAGTAAAGTGGGCGAAATTTCCATACCATAACTGTTTATTTCTAATTTACTAACGTGTCCAAGTGTATTTTCTACTAATGGGTATTCCTGGGACATAAGAAAGCGCTCCATAAACCCCAGATATTTCTTAACAGAAACACTGCCCGCTCTAGTAAATGCAAACAGGTCGTTTTCTACTCCCCAAGCATCCAAACTGGACAGCTTATCATCCAGTACAGCTTTTCCAACGCCATCTAGTAGCACATCATCATAATTTACTCGATAAAAGCCATGTTGGCCATAGTTGAGTTTTATCCAGTCTCCTCCTTCATTAATTAAACGTTCTTCTTCGTCCAACAGTATGAACCCTTCACTTTTGTTTGTCTTATAGTGTATTGGTATAGGCCAAACGTCCCTGACAGCTCCAGAAAACATGAAGCGCTTCTGTCTTAAAAGTAATTTGCCATCAGGTCTTCTTTCAACGTAAATTATTGGATGACCTGGCTTTTCTATCCATGCCTGTGCAACTCGTTTTATGTCTTTTGCAGCCCCGTTCGAGTGCTTTGACAGCGCATCCCACAAATCGGATTTTGTCGCATTGGAATGGGCATTTGCTTTTAGATAGTCTATTAGCCCTTGTCTAAAGTTTTCAGCGCCAACATAGTCTTCGAGCATATGAAGGACGCTACCGCCTTTTTGATAACTTATGGCATCAAAGATGCCTTCTGATTCAGCGACGTTATTTATCTCGACTTCTATTGGATGTGTGCTGGCAAGCGAATCGATAGCAAAGGCTTCGCCAAAGTTGTCTGGGACATATTTTAAGCTTTCTTGCCATTTTGGAAATACGCTGTCAACAGCTTTACTTCTCATCATAGTAGCGAAGCTCTCATTGAGCCATAGGTCATTCCACCATTTCATTGTGACAAGATTTCCGAACCACTGATGTGCAAGTTCATGCGCTATGACATCTGCGGTGTACATACGTGCCGCCTGCGATGCGCTTTCATCGCTAAGCAGTGACGTTTCCCTAAACGTTATTGCACCCCAGTTTTCCATCGCGCCCGCAGAAAAATCTGGGATGGCTATAAGGTCTATTTTTGGAAGAGGAAATTTTATTTCAAAGTAGTGTTCATAGAATTTCAAAAATTTCCTTGCGTATTCGAGTGGCAACTTTGAGTCAAATTGCGCTGCAGGTGTGGTTATTAATCCCAGCGCAGGTGTTTCGTCGTTCTCTATTCTGCGGTTGAACCTCCCGACTCCCATATAAAGCAGATATGTTGACATCTTAGGAGTCCTTTCAAAAGTGACTTCTTTCTTTCCACTAAGTATGCCGTCCAACCTCCTAACGTTCTTTTCTGGCATATTAGATATAGCATCAAGTCCTTCATCAATTCTAAGTGTAACGTCGAGTGTAGCCTTTGCTTCTGGTTCATCTATGCATGGAAATGCCGAACGTGCATCCGCAGACTCGAACTGTGTTGTAAGTATGTGTTTAGTTTGATCGCCTTCTTTGTACGTGCTTCTATAGAAGCCATATAGTTTATCATTATTGTCTGCTGTAAATTTTACATTTAGTTTTACTTGGCCACTGAACTGTTCAGAAAACAAGAATGTCACTCTTTCATCCTCCTTGTTAAACTCTATCTTTTCTGCGACTAATCGCTTTTTACCAACAACTAAAGAAGCCTCTTCTATCGCTAATTTGGATGCGTTTAGAGTCAATGCATCGGTGGGCTCATTTACTTCCATAGCCACAGTTTCCTCTCCGTGTGTCTTGAAAGTAGACATGTCTGGCTCAAGCGTCAATCGGTAATTTATCGGTCTTACGTTTTTCAGAAGTGTCTCGTGCTCAGCCATAAGACTTTATTAGAAGCATTATCCTATATAAGGGCGCTGTTACTAAATACGGTTGATATATAAGCCAAATAAAAAGAGAGCGAAGCTCTCTCGACCCATCGTTCCCACCGTCCGAACCAATCATCGTCTTTGTAATACTTTACAAGTCCCGCTTCTTCGGCAGGGGTCCTGCCGAGGGAAGAATGCGGCCTTATGAAGTCATAGTAGAACGTCCATAATCTTACGAACAAGTCTCCAGTGGCGAGCTTCTTGAAGCCGCGAAGCTCGCGAGTATCGGCGCGATAGGGATCGTCCCGTCTTTCCATGGGATCATTGTCCTTCTTGTCCTCGAAGGAAGCGCAGCGGTGATAGTGGTCGTGGTAATACCACAAGCCTTTTAAGTCTTTTATTACGGATCCGTATCCGAAGGCTCCGTCCGTGGTGATGTTCATGGCGGGTGGAGACTCCTTCATCGGCAGTCTGGCGTTCTTCTTCGTCCTATCGGAAGCGAGAAAAGCCGTGGCAAACCTGCTTTCCCTGCAGATGGAAGCCCATGCGTAAAAGGACTTCCCACGCGTCTTTACGGACATCTCGTCCATGTGAAGCCTTTCCGCCCTGAAAGGCTTCATGTCCTTTACGTATCCTATGATCATCTTTCCGTATTCCAGGAACCACCTGGACACGGAATTTACGGACACGGAAAGGAACTTTGCAGCGTCCCTAAGCGACGATCCTATCAGATGGAGGTGAATACTGCCGATCATGGTGCGTTTCGCATGGTGTTTCCACCTGAAACCGACATTTTCCACGAACGTCTTACCGCAGGACATACAGCGGTATCGCTGTATGCTTCCCCTCCTTTTTGTCTTTCTAAAGCCATTTAAATCCACACTGCTGCTTTTACAATAATTACATCGGTTTTCCATTTTTTACCTTAAATAAAGATGGCAGCCGATGTAATTAACATTCACCAACCGTATTTGGTAACAGTGCCAACAGCTCACAAAAATGAGGCTGTTGCATAATTACCCGATCCGTTTACAGATCATGCCATCGCCCTATGCTTTTTGCCGTGGCCGATCCGGTCCTTTACCTTATCTCGAGAAGCTTATTGTACGTCAGGCACTTGATAAGCATCTCCTTTCTCAGGCTCTTCCATTTTCTAGAAGAGGCATATCCTCCGAACAATGCCTTGAAGGTAGAATAGGACCTCTCCACGGAAGTCCTTCTCCCGTATCCTACCTTATCCTTCCATCTCTGCTGCCAGTACTTCATCCTTTCCGTCTCGCTGAAGAACATCCTTCCTTTCTCCGCCAGAGGATGCTTCCTCTCAAGATGACCGTGGGGAAGCAGGCTGAACTGCTCCATCACTGCTTTCTTCCTCGGAAGACAGCCTGGAGCAGTGGGAGAAGCGGTCTGTCTTATCTTTATCCCAGACCTTATCCCTCTCTTTTCCAGGAAAGAGAAGTTATCCTTCGCATCGTAGGCTCCGTCGGCGTAGACGATGTCGCCCCTTCTTGCGGCTTCCCTGACAATGGCAAGGAACTTCCCGTTGTCGCCTATGCGATCGGAGGTGAGCCTGTAGTTCACCGGCTCCCCGGTCTCCGCGTCCTCCAGCGCATGGAACTTGTAGAACGGCTGTCTTATGTCATATTTGCTGCTTCTGTAGTCCCCTCGGTAGTGTGTAGATATCCCGGTGCCGTCGATGGCTAGATACCTTCCCTTTCTCTTAGTCCCGTTTATGAGCCATTTTATCCCTGCAGAAGCAAGCCTTCTGCAAAGCTGCGAATAAGAAGCGCAGCTTCCGGCCAGGCCCTTTATCAGGACTGCCGTCTGCCTGGATCCCTGTCTCATGAGGGACTTGAAAGCGCTTGCATTGACGATCTCCGTCTCAGAATATCTATACGGCCTTCCTATCTTTCCCTTGTCCGTCTTTAAGAGTCCTATGGCGCCGTTTCCGACTACTTTCTTCAGTTCGTCCACTACGGACTGAAGTTTCCTCTGTACTAAGTCTTTAAATCCCGTCGATGCTTGTTTATCCATAAATGCCTCCTTTTTTGTTTCTTCAATAAAAAACAGGAGGCATTTGTCTGATTTATCGCTTATCCTGAGCTTTCTGCAATCGAATTATGCAACAGCCTCACAAAAATTATTCCGTTGCATAACTCAGTGATGACCTTATAAATCATCATAGCGATCCTCCTTTCTTTGCGCCGTCGACGCGTCTGCGTCAGGCCTCCAGCAATTCGTTATACAACAGCAGCTTCAGGGTCATCTCGTTCTTCACCTTCTTCCATACGCGGGAAGAAGCGTGGCTCCCGTATACCCGTTTGAAGGCGGAGAAGAAGGATTCGACGAGCCATCTTCTCCCGTATCCTACCTTGTCCTTCCATTTCTGCTGCCAGTATTTCATCCTTTCAGTCTCATTGAAGAACATAACGCCTTTCTCCGCCAACGGATGTATCTTTTCTAAGTGGGAATGGGGCAGGAAGGAGAACTGCTCCATCACCGCCTTCTTCCTCGGAAGACAGCCCGGGGCGGTGGGAGAGGCGGTCTGTCTTATCTTTATCCCAGACCTTATCCCTCTCTTCTCAAGAAAAGAGAAGTTCTCCTTCGCATCATAAGCTCCGTCGGCATAGACGGTATCGCCCCTTCTTGCGGCTTCCCTGATGGCGGGAAGAAACTTCCTGTTGTCGGCCACGTGTTCGGAAGTCAGCCTGAAGGCTACCACTATCATGTCCTCCACATCTACTACCGCATGCAGCTTGTGGAACTTCGGCTTTGAACCGTATCTGGCGTCCATGTATCCTCCGCGATCGGAGACCGATATCCCCGTGGCGTCTATAGCAAGGAGCCTGCCTTTCCTTTCGCTTTTAGTGACCGTCCATTCGAGTCTTATCGTGGATAACCTTCTGTCTATAGTGGTATGGTCGGGAGAGTAGCCGTAGATCCTCCGAACCAGGGCTTCAGTCTGCCTTAGTTTTGGGCAGAAATAGAACCTGAAGAAGCTTATCGCCATTATCAGGTCGTCCGAATAAAGGAATGGTCTTCCTTCCTTTCCTTTATTCATCACGGTAAGTCTTTGCGGTTCTTTATGCAAAACGCAATCTATTTTAGCTATGACCGTCTCAGATCTTCGTTGGAGGCAGTCCTTCTTTTCCATGTTTTTCACCTGGTTTGAAGGATCTCCTCCACAAAGATCCTTTTTTTAGCTTGTTAGAAGCCATATCCTTGTAGATACGGCTATTCTATTAATGAGTTATGCAACCGAATACACAAAAATGATAGCTTTATATACTCATTTCAATCAATATACCCTATATAAATCTTACTATGAAGGTAATTACAAGTAAATCAACAGCGAAATGCCCGTCTTGCGGCAGCAATTCTGTATTTTACGATAAATCTACGGGCGAATCGGTATGCCAGAAATGCGGTTATGTTCTAGAGAGCGACATGATTGACTACGGCCGAGAATGGCGTTCATTCGAAGACGAGAGGGACGAAGGCAAGGGAAGAATGGGTTCTCCTCTGAGCTACGCAAAATACGACAAAGGTACAAGTACTGTAATAGGGAAGGCCAGTGAATCTATAAAACTTTCAAATTCAAACAGGCGCACTTTCTATAAACTCCGAAAATGGCAGCCAAGGATTTCTACCGCATTCGAAAGAAACCTAAAATTTGCGCTTACAGAATTAAGACACGCAAGCAACAGGCTTCATGTCTCTAACGTTATACAAGAAGAAGCTGCAAAGATGTATAGGGAAGCTATAAGTCGAAGACTTGTAAGGGGCAGGTCAATGGAGAGCGTAATAGCAGGTGCATTGTACGCGGCAGCTAGAAAATACCAGCGACCGATAACATTGGACGAGATATCTGAAACATTTAACGTAGAAAGAAAAGAAGTAGGAAAGGCGTATCGCCTTCTATGCAGAGAATTAGGGATAAAGATATTGCCTACATCCCCAAACGATTACATTTACAAATTTGCAGCAGAACTTAAGGTGTCGAATAAGACCGTAGCCGATTCCGTAAAGCTATTAAAAGAAGCGGAGGAAAGGGGGCTTACAAGCGGTAAAGGCCCGATGGGGATCGCAGCCGCGGTCCTTTATGTTGCGACTTTAATAAACAAGGAGAAAAAGACACAGCGCGATGCAGCAAAGGCAGCGGGAATAACAGAGGTAACAATAAGAAACCGCTACAAGGAACTTTATCAGGCTCTAAACTTAAGAGAGAGATTCAAGATAGAGGAATAGTCGCATGACGGGCCTGATCTCGAGGTTAGAGACATTTCTAAGCTCTTACAACACCCACTGGAAGGACCGGGCGGCAAAGACTCAAGGGGGCTGTCAGGAGTGCAAAAGAATATCAGACACAGCCCCGAAGCTGTGCACAGACAACGAGTTAATAGATCCACGAGACGCATTTCACGTAGCAATCCTACTACATCACGACATAGAAAACAAATACGTCATAGCAGCAAATGAACTTTGTAGGTATGCCATTGCGAGACTCGATAACGGCGACAAAGATTTACAAATGGTGAGATGGCTTTATGCGGCGTCTTATGATAGGATATTTGTACACGATGGCAAGCCTCAAAAGTTGGGCACTCAGTTTGTCAGAAATAAAGATGGCAAGTTTGAGTTAGCCACGCCAATTGATCCAGCAACTACAGACGAAGAAAGGGCGTTATACGGCATTCCAACGACAGAAGAGTCTTTGAAACGTTTATCAGCACCATATAAGTGAATTTTACATGGAGTTATTCCAGGAAGGGGCCATAAATTTTTACGCTGAGAATAAACAAACTAGGGACTCTGAGGTTTTTTTAATCCATCCAGAAATTTTGATAGAGACCTAAACGTTTTACTTTTCAATGCGCTCGGCGCACACGATCTTAAAGGAATCGATCTTTTTGGGGGCAGTGGTATACGGAGCTTGAGGCTAGTTGCCGAAACCAAGGCTTTTAAGTCGTTCGCAATAAACGACCTAAACACCAGTAAGGTAATAAAGAAAAACGTATTAAAGAACAGGAGTAAAATCAAAGCTAAGATAACGGTTACTTCATTAAATGCATCGGACATTTACTCTGCCCAAGAGGGATATGACTACGTTGACATAGACCCATTTGGTTCGCCTATAAGATATGCACTGCAAGCGATGCCAAAAGTGAAGCGCGGCGGACTTCTAGCGCTTACTGCAACAGACACGGCTGCGCTTTATGGCAAAGCGAAAAAAGCATGTTTGTTGAAATATGGCGCGAGGTCGCTGAAGACGAGTTATTTCAATGAGATAGGTTTAAGGATATTGATAAAACGCGCAGAAGAGATAGCGAACCTTTACGAGAGGTCAGTTAAACCGATGTTCTTTGATGTTAGGCGCCATTACGTTAGGATTTATCTTCACGTGTCGAAGGCGAATACGACAAGAAGCATAGGTTACATTTACCAGTGTTCTAAGTGTCCTAACAGGGTCATGAAGTTTTCTGAGACATGTTCGTTCTGCGGATCAAAAAACATTGAGATAGGGCCATTATGGCTCGACAGACTATTTGATAGGGGCCTTGTAAGCAGGATGCTTGTCCTGGCTAAGGACGAAGAAATTAAAAAATACCTTAGCATGCTTAAGCAGGAAAAGGACAGCGTATCCTATTACACCACTACAGAACTTGCATCGTATTTAGCGGTGAGGGAGAAAAGGATTGATTCTTTTGGTACGAGAACGGTACTTAACGAAAAAGGTTTTAGATACGATCAGGACTTCAAGAAATTAGCAGAGGAATACAAAAATTTAGGGTGATTTAACTTCTTTTGTTATCGCCTGCCCAGGCAAGCCCCTTCTAAACCTTGCGACCACCCTGCCATTGTCGCCGTGGACTCGCGTTATGACGCCTTTTATCGAATTCTTTGAGAAAGTCACCTCGACTTTTTTGCCGATATAGCTTTTCGCCCCTTCTCTATTTTTGACGTTGTCTAGCCTCAGGACTGCTTGGTGCAGGTTTTGCGTCTTCCTACCTCTCCTAAAAGAAACTATTTTTATAGACATATTTTATTGTGGTGTGGGCTTCAGGTATTTATTATCAACATTAGTATCTGTAGGTCTTAATAAATCTTTGTCTACAGCCGGCTTTGGCAGCCCTTTCTTTTCCCTTAGCCGTTCTATTATGCCTAAAACTTTGTCGACAACTTCTTTTGTCTCTTTTTGCTTTTTCGAGAATTCATCGCCGGTTACGCTCTTAAGTTCACCATGGTCTATTTTCTTGAACCATTTTACAACGTCTTCCACTCTTTCAACATCCTCTCTTGTAAGCACTTTTTCTTTCTCTACAGCAATCGCAAGAAGATCTTTTCCAACTTCCTTTGGCACCGGAGGTAAGTATCCGTACTCCATAAGTAAAGCCTGTCCAGCAGCTACGATAGCGTTGTAAAGGTCAAGTGAAAGTTTGTTTGTAAGCACGTTTTCCGCGAGCATTATTAGACCCTCTGCGTTTTCGATGTTGGAGTCTATCGATTCTTTTGTCGGGATTATATTCCCCGTCTTGTAAAGCATCTGTATCGGGACGAAATAACCAGTGTCATACACTGCGACGCCGTCTCTAAGAAGCGTTAAAATGACCGGATTCGGTTTTATTATCGATGCCCAAAATTCGGATAGAGGATATGCTTGTGCGTGTATTTTATCGGAGAAATCCCTTGCAATCTCTGCCATTTTAGTAAAAAGTCTGTCCTTAAGCTGTTCCAATGTAAATTTCTGGATGTCGGTATCGTCGACTATGAATGCCACGTCTATATCCGAGGTACTGGTCATGCCAGTTTTTGTCTTGGAACTACCGAATACTATTATAGCTTTTATGTATTTTCTAAAAAGGCTCAAAACCCTTAAAAAGTAGGACCTTACGCTGTTGGCGTCTTTTGCGGGAAGAAGTTTATTAAGGACGTCAAAAGACAAACCAGCTAGCTGTCCTGGCGGTTCTATGTGTTCGGTTTTTCCTTCCTCGCCTACTTCTAGACCTACGAATGACCCCATGTAATCCACCCGCTCGTTCAATTCGTCGATTTTAGCGGATAGGGCGTCTATAGTCGAGAAAAGTCTGTTAAGCGCAGCTTCGATTGGATTATTGTTTTCAGTCTGATGCATAGTTTACCTCCAAAATTATCAATCTATTCAAATCTATATTTATAATCACTTATAAACATTTCAAAACGATTTTAGATAAACAGCTTTTTAGCAGTTTATATATATCTTCTCATCAAATAAGATAATATGAACTTGGCTGAGATCGGGAGATACCAGAAAATAATAGCCGCATCAAGCCCTAGAGAGGCAAAAAACTGGATAGAAGAGCTAAAACTGAGGGCGGCAGGCTTGAATAGTCGCTACCGAGGGGAGCTGTCAGAGTTAAGATACGCTAAGAGGATAAACCGGCCCGATATAGGTCTGCTTGGGAACCAAGAAGGATTTTTTCTTTCGCTAGACGTAGAAGGCGCATACCAGTTCCAATCCGAATACAAAATGATAAATCAGGAGCTAAAGGCGCTTGGGTATAATGACAAATTAAAAACCGCGGAATCAGTCGATCCAGCCGCGCTTTCTAACCTTATGACTATGGCTTTTGAGAAGAGAAAGGCGCTGGAAGATAGAGCAATGCAGCTTTTGGGCAGCGTTAACACCGTCGTAAAATCAATAATCTCGATAACTTACGAGCTCAAAGAGCTTGATAGAAACTACTCTTTTTATAAACTGGCAGAATCGAGCGATCCTCAAAAGAAGCGCGCAGCCGACCTCGCGTTAAAAAGGATTTTTATCGATAACGTTGATGCAAGAAAAGGCGGCGCAAGTCTAAGTGCATTGTCAAGGGCACCGACGCAAGGACAGGGTGGTGCCGGCTTTATAGACCTAGTGGCGGTATTCTATCCTATCAATAGCCTGAAGGACATAGAGTCCATGCAAAAGAATGAGCAGTACAAGAACATACTTAGGAACAGATTTTTAGAATACGAAGAATGGAAAAAGATAAGCAAGGGAGACCTTAGCAACAGAAGGGACATGCTTCTCCAATACCTGAAGAGCCAGGCCGCCGCGTATGAGATGTATAAAAACTGGGCTGCCGAATCTTTGAGCATACTTAACAGGATAAATCTCAAGGGGATTACAAACGCTAATGACTACCTTAATGCATCTAAAAGACCCGACATAATGGAGACAGCCGAATTTTCGGTAGAATTAATGGCGGCAAAACCGATGTATAGGCGTGAGTACGAGGTAGAGTACAAAAGAGCATTTGGTGTAAAAGGACCAGAACTGCCTTCCGTAGTAACGCCTTTGGGTAAGCTGCTTACAGAAGGGCCTAGGGAAGGCAACAGGTCGTTTTTGTATACAAGTTTAAAGAAGCACGGTCCAAAGGTCGTAGCAGCGGTAGAAACTTCGTTCAGTTTTACAGAGAAGCAGTTCTTCCCTAAGGGGGTACCTCAGGACAGAACGCAGTACACAGGAACACTTGGGATAAAATTAAAGCCTTTCTGCTTTACACTGGATGAATGGTACCTTTTCAAAAAAGCACTAGAAACATACGTAAACAAAACGGTTTTTCAGAGTCTGGACCAGGTCTCGGTATCTTCATTGAACGTGATAAAGAAAGATCTGGATAGATATATAGCCGAGGCGGAAAAGAAAGATGTCAAGGCGAAGCCGGCTTCTAACTATGCACTTTTCGACATATACCAGTCTTTCAAGGACGATCTCGTCGGCATAAACAAATCATTGTCACTTGCAGTAGGCACCGGCGAAAAAAGGGCGTTTGACCCAGATCTATACGAAATAGAAGTAAGCCACAGGAGGTATAAGGGGCTTGGAACGAAAGACGCGATAGCGGTAGGCCTTTTCAGAGCAAACCAAGACGCTTCCTTGATTTATGAGGAATTCAAGAGAAGGAAAAGATTATTGAGTCCGCTTTCGAATTTTGACAATCCTTTATTTTAGATCATGGTAAACAAAAAGGGAGAGATGCCGATAACAGAAATAATAGCTATAGTAATAGCGATAATCGTGCTTCTTGTCGGAGTAGTCATAGCTCTTTATTTCAGCAGCGGTGGTGCAAGTCTGGGGAACTCGATATTCAAAGCGCTTTCCTTCAGCTGGCTTTTTGGCAATGGATAAGAAAGCATCTATACAAGGTAGCACGTTTCTTTACATAATCCTTCTTATAATAGCGATTTTGCTTGTAATAATATTCTTGGAATTCTTTTCTCCGTACAAGATATCTAATCTTTTTAGTTCTTTTTTCTCTGCTGCAAGTATTAACGGCGGTAAATATGCTTAATAAAAAAGGCGTGACAGATTACGTGCTTCTCCTTATAATAATAATCGTAATAGGGATAGTCATAGTGATATTCTACCTTATAGTCTTCGGAGGGGCGGCAAAACTATTCCCGCCCATTCCAAACCCGTTCGGATAACGATATGCTGAGACTTAATAAGAAGGGAGTGACTGAAGCCACGCTTTATTATATCATAGCGATAGCGTTAGGCATAACGGTAGTAGTGGTTTACATACTTCTAGTGGGGCCGGGTACGATAGTGACGGATATATCGAACTTTTTCGGTGGCTTCGCGCATATGGTCACCGGCGGATTGAATAGTACGAGCTGAGACAAACCAGAATAAACTTATATTCAGTGAACAGGATAATAATTAGATATGATAACTTACAGCGAGTTCATTCGCATAAGGAGACAGGAACAAGAAGATAGGACGCTTACAAAATTGACTAATGAGACCCTAGAAGAGATGAAAGAATACATAGCGATCAATAAAAAGTCTTTGGAAGAAGCAAAAAAAATGGATGACCTAAAGAGGGCTGAAGAAATATCTACACAGATAAAGAACGCGATAAACACCTTAGACCAGATAATAACCGCAAGGATGGGAAAGATAGCGAATATGACCATACAAGGGACCAACATAGATCAGGCAAGAAATAACCTTACGTCGGAAGAACTGATATTATTCGATAATATGCTGAAGCTTGTCAATGGACATAAAAGCAAAATCATAAGGGAAGTGAAAGAAGTCGCTCCAAAAGAGATGCAAAAAGTCGAATCCGAAGACAATGCAAATAGGGTCGTCATAAAGATTATAGCCGACGTCCCTCGGTTCGTGTGGAAGAACAATAAGACCTACGGGCCTTTCTCGTTTCCGAACGTTGTAGAAATAGATAGAGATGTGGCCGATATTCTTATAAAGAGCGGAAAAGCTATAGGTGTCTGATGTTTATCAGAAAAGGAAAAATAGAGGAGCGCGAGTACCAGAAAAACATCTTCGAAACCGCAAAGGATTCCAATACTCTCGTCGTGCTTCCTACAGGTTTGGGAAAGACGGTAATAAGCGTACTTGTAGTGGATTACAGACTGAGCAAATATAAGGGTTCAAAGACGTTATTTTTGGCGCCTACGAAACCACTTGTAAACCAGCATTACAAGACTTTCTCCGGTCTTATGGATGTTTCGCTCGGCATGACGAGCGGAGAAACCAAAAAAGGCGACAGGCAAAATGTATACGAAAGTTCACAGCTGACTTTCTCAACCCCACAAACGGTAGAGAACGACATAGAGCGCGGCATAATAAATTTTTCGGATTTCAGCTTGCTTATAGTAGACGAAGCGCACCACACAGTCGGGAATTATGCTTACGTAAAAATAGCCAAAGAATACATGCTAAAATCTGCCCACCCCTTGATTCTGGGGTTGACGGCTTCTCCGGCTTCGGAGCAGGAAAAGATAAGTCTAATCTGCAGGAATCTCGGGATTTCTAACGTAGAAATAAGAGGAGAAGACGATCCAGACGTAGCCCCCTACGTAAAAACTAAAACAGTCGAGGAGATAAGATTAAAATTGCCAAATGAAATACTGGAAATAATCTCTTATCTCAAGATATTCATACAGGAACAAGTCGCTGCCCTTCAGAACGTTGGCCTTCTCAAGGATGCGTCACCGAACAGGATAAACAGAAGGACGATACTCATGCTGCAGAAAAGCCTGCAGGCACGCATGTTTTCTGGGAAACGAAATTTCTATACCATAAGAGGCATAATAATCACTTCAAAGCTTTTGAAATTATACCATGCACTCAATCTAATCTCTACGCAAAGCGTAGGAGCATTCAACAGGTTTCTTGAAAAGATGATCAAGGAAGGCACGTCAAAAACCGACAAAGAACTAGTAAAAACCGTTGAAATAAAATGGATGTACGAAAAATCAAAGAAGTTACTGGATGAAGGGCTTGAGCACCCAAAGCTTGAGGAGATAAACAAGATATTTTCTGGAGGTTTTTCCACAGATCAGAAGGCGATAGTCTTCACGCAGTATAGGGACACAGTAGACGTAATTTACGATTCGGTAAGCCGTGTCAAAGGCATAAGGCCGGTTAAGTTCATCGGGCAAGGCAAAGGCGGCCTTTCGCAGAAGGAGCAGGTTAATATAATAAAAGACTTTGAAGCAGGAGTTTACAACGTACTTGTCTCTACAAGCGTAAGCGAGGAAGGCATGTCGATAAAGGGTGTGGATCTAGCGGTCTTTTACGAAACTATCCCAAGCGGTATAAGATCTATACAAAGAAGAGGGCGGGTAGGAAGATTTAATGCGGGCAAAATATTCATACTTATAACTGAAGGGACTAATGACGAGGGGTATTACTGGGTCTCTAAAAGAAAAGAAAGCAAGATGAAAAAGCTTATAAAAAATATAAAAGAGAATCCTAAGACCCTTAAAAATGATGGCACTCTAAACCCTTTCGTTTAGCTTATCCGCATGGGAGAAGGACATCTGCAGATCCGCCCGCAGAATAAAATGACCCATCTATGGATACATTTGAACCGCTCGTGTTGCAAACATACAAGTAATATCTTTGCGTTGGCCCCCTCGTCAGCGTAGCATTCCATTCTATCGTGCTCGCCCCCGCGACGTAGCTTTGTATTTTGCCGCTTACGTTGTTATATAGGGTATAAGTAAGCCCTGGGCTGCCATCCGATACGGATAGCGTGTATATGCATGATTGGCTGGTGTTAAACTGATTGATTATAGTCAAGCCGCAATCGGCTGGCTGGCTGGTAAGCGTTGGCACGCTTTTGCCAAGGCTAAGAAGTGAAAAATGGAAAACGTTGCTTAAGATTACGAAAGCTATCACTACGAAGGCCACTAGTATTATTATTACCACTACCTTCTCTACTGAGGTACTGCCCTTTTTGTTTAAGCCGCGACTGCGCATACGTAAATCTGATTCCTCCCTAAAAAGTTAGCTCCCCCTAGTTCTTGTAAGCCGGCATAAAGAGAGTCCATACACCCCTGTAACCCGCTTGTCGTGTATATCGCCGTCCAGGCAGCATTTGTAGCGGTAGTATCTATATACTGGTTGCAAAGGTTATTCCTCTGGCATGCGCCATAAAGATATCCAGTCGCCGCTAGACCACCCAAAGTAACTATGCTCGGGCCGCCAGATAAAGCCAGACCAGTCGTAGCCGAACCGAAAACCGCTAATGCTTCGGTACATTGATATTCTATCCCTGAAGTCGGATAATTGTTAAGCCAAGTCTGCGGTACGCATTCTGGTGGCATTGAGATGGTGTTTGGTGGAAGCGCACTATTTGAAAAGCTATTAAGATAGACTAGGTATAATTCTGCGTCGTTTATACTCACATTTGAATATGGGCCGACCGATTCAGTTTTACCGCTGGTCTTATTTTTGTAGTTGTATATAAGGTTTACACCGGGCGCAAGGTAATCAAAATAAGAGACATTAACGGTCGAGTCGTTATTTACAGGCTCTACAAGGGTGCAGCCTACTGGCGCTTCGTAATCGCCCGTATTCGCATCGTATTGGGCGGTGCAATTGTCATAGCCATACGATGTCTCCGCACAGAAATTGGTGAAAACCTGACTGCAGCCATTCGACTGGCCAGTATCATTAGTGCAGCTAAGCGTAGCCTTATTAAAGTAGCAGCCCTGCGAAACATCGCAAAGATACGAAGAAAGATTATTTGCAGCAGTAGTGGCCGTTGTTATATTGTACTTTGTGGAATCATTGAGAAATATGTTTCGAAGGACATATCCGCTGTACGTAGGAATATAACCCTGCTGGCTCTCACATGAAAAATAATCGGTTGAGTAAGCCTCACACTCGCTCGGCGAGGCGGTATCGCAGCTAAATCCATTAGGATTAAAGGAAGTTAGAGGATCGGCGCACGATTGCACAGACGTATGATTTAGACAGCTTATCTGTTTTGAGAATGCAGCGCTTTTAAGATATTGCGTAAGATTATAAAAAGTAAGGTTTTTTTGGTTGTTAAACGAAACTCCGACAATGCTACAAAGTCCTGGCCCGTTATACAATACGTCTAAGCCGGAATTAGCCCCATACTGGTACCAACAATTTCCAAGCGCGTCAGTTATACCCGCAAAAAGTTGACCTGTAGTAGAACTAGACGTATAACTTTGTGTAGCGGGCGTGCAACCGATCGATGGCGGCCCAATGCCAATTGCATTTAGCGTCGTAGCTATGCAGAAGAACTTGGTTATGCAAAGGTCGTTATAAAAGAAATTTGTGACTTGGGAGCTGCCGTAACACGAAGTCGCATTAGTAAATCCGAAACCAAAAAGAAGGAAATAGGCAAAAACAAGTACTATAACGAATATGAATATGACGAAGAGTATTAGGAATACAATATTCTCGCCACCGGTCTCAGCCATATAGATTTTAAACTGTCTTTAATATAAATAATGGTTCAACCGAGCGCACTGTTTGTTATACAGACAAACACCCTATTCTGGCTTAATACCATGGTATTAAGTAATCTGCCACAGAAAGCAATTACATAATCCTCACATGCGCCTATAACGTTGTCCTTTGGGTCATATGAAAGCGTGCTCGGCGTGCTTAGCGAACTCACGGGATTGTCTATGGAACCTAGTTTCTTGTATACCGTGGGATTATCGATATTGCATATCGCAGAACCGATATCTGGCTCGTTGAACTGCGAGACATAATCACACTGCGTGTTAAAGTTAAGGGTGCAGTCCGTACCGGAGACCCCGTTCAATGTGATTTTGGAAGCGCTAAAGGAAAAAGTACTGGGATAACCGAAATAATATATCACATAAGTAGAACCATTGGCTACCGGCGCATTAGGGTTCGTATAATTTGCGAGGCCGTCCGTTCCATTGGTTATGAATACTATCTGCAGCGGATTTCCATTGTTCGGGTAGTTTTGATTTATATAATTTATAAGCTCATTGTAAGTCGTAACACTGCCAGGAGTCTCACTGTTAAGTATCGTACCGGCGTAACATTCAAACAACTGGTTTAATCCGCTATATATAATATCTGCTCCTTCACCCGCATTAGACCCCTGAAAAAGATTGAAACACGAAGCGGCTTTTGTATAAATCTGTTCGGCGAGAGTGGACGTATCCTGCGCATTTACATTCGAATTTTGAGTACATGCTCCCTGTACCTGCGAAGCCGCGATCGGGTCGCTTATTAGAGACTTGCCTACCAATGCGGAAGATATAAAAGAGACCGGATACAAAAACGAGTCTACGACGTTGTATTCTACGAAAGAGAAATAGCATTTAGCGCCGAAGTCAGTGGCGCCTATAGATGTTGCAAAAGAGATACTAAAGACGAAAAGTATGACGCCGCCTATGACTATTATAATCAGCGATACAAGGACAAGAAGTACGCCTTGTTCTACCATTAAAGGCCACCAAACAATCCAGAAAAGTAAGTAAATGGTGAACCGCTGCTAGAACTTGCGTAATATAAAATCAATACTATCAATATCGCGACTATTGCGGTGGCTATCACTATAATCATCCATATTATCCTCCACTCTACACTTCCTTTCTTATCCATATTATTGGCCTACACAGGAGGAGCATGATGGGCCGTCCCCGGTTATACACGTCGGTATGCTCGTGTCACAATTTTGTATATCTGTTGAATTGTCAGCGATTATCGTGCTTTGATCACAGTTTTCTAGGGCCGCGGTATTTGACGGATTAAGCACTTTACAGTTTTGAAGCACGCTCGTCGTAGGACTTTGTACACAGGTTTGGAAAGCGCTTGAACACTTACCGTCTATGCAATAATCGTATGCGCACCAATTAGTTATGCAGGTCACATTTGCAGTAGCCTGATCATAGCACGCGTTAGTAAGGTAGCATCTGAAAAGCGGCGTGCCTTCCTCTCTATTTGGGGTACCGGACAATGCCTGAGAGAATTGGTTTTCTACTAAGTTGTTATTATTGCAGCCTATAGGGAACACTTCCGAGAAATTCTGGTAAAATATGAAGAATACTACAAGAGCGACTATGAGGGCGAAAAGCACTTCGTACCATATGAATTCCTCGGTGTTTCCAGTCATGAGTATAGTTGATTCTCGTATAATTTAAGTTTTGATTTTAGCAGAGAAATGTAAAATGTAGCTTATTTAATCGCCCAGTCGTGCATGACTACTTCAAACCACTTGTACTGGCCGTTTTCAACTAGAAAGTACGAACCAAGAACATCCATGTTTTTATAGGTTTTTTGCGCTCTATTCTCTGCGATTTTTTGCTTGCTAACAGCAAGGTTGAAATATAAGCCAGTCTTGCTAGGTCTTCGTGCATGAACTGGTCTGGGCCGTCTAAAGCTTCCTTTAGCTACTCTAGCCCGCACTATTATGTATCCTTCCTTAGCTTTGAAACCGAGCATCTTCGCCCTTGTAAGCCGGGTAGGTCTTTCGACTCTTTCTAATATCGAACCTTTTTCCGCGTTAAGAAGCAAAGCTCTTTTTGCAGCTTTATCCTTGAACATCAGCCTTTCGTTGTCTCTTATGTACTTAAATGACCCCATAAAGTTTAAGTATAAATCTTAGGATATAAATATCTTATTATTCTTGATTAAGAGCGATTATCCGCTGACAGACCCCGCTATTTCTATCGGTTCGCTTATTAAATAACTATCGTTCGAAGGAACGTAATAAATATCGACCGAGGCAGAATAAGGTGACGACAATAGCATGGTAAAATTACATTCGGCATAGCCTAAGTTTGGTATGTATAGGTCAGGCAGGGCTGAATTCTTTATCACCGTCCTATTTTCTATCGAACTGTAACAATCTGAAAAGTTCTGATCGATGCCAGGACTTAAAAAGGTTATCCTAGTCACGTTTATATTTTCACTTAGGAGATTCTGGAATCTTATATAATAGAATCCCGTGGCATTGCACCCAGAGTTGCAATACCCCTGTCCCGCCACTACCAAGCCAGCGAATCCGGAATAAGTGCTAGACGACGCGGTAGCGAAGATATTCGGGTAAAATATGAAGAGTATAGCTAAAGTCGCAGCGATTATTATGAAAGCTATGCTGTAGCCGAGTAGCAGTTCGAGCGTACCTTGTCCCTTAGCCATAGAATACTTTTGAGATACGGATATTTAACAATAGCCTTGGACGGGGATTGGACCCGTGACCCCCTGATTACGAGTCAGGTACTCTACCACTGAGCTACCAAGGCTCATTCAAAATCTACTTCGCTTTTGTTTACAGCCCTTAAGTACGAGCTTTCGCTTACCATGTGTTTTTTCACGTCTACGGATTTTCCGCATGAAAAGCATTTTACGGCCTTAAGCGAACTGGTCTTTCTGTACTTACCACAGTTTGGGCATTTGACTATATGGCTATCCATGTCATCCCCAGCTGGCTATGTCTCTTGCAAGTTCTAAAAATGATCTTGATGCAGGGCTTTTTTGATTTTGCCATACGATGGGTATTCCTTTCCTAAGCGCGTCAAACACGTTTGCATCCTCCGGTATCTTCCATATGTTTTTAGCTTCGACTATCCTGCTTACTTCAGCGTCGTTCATGTGTCCACTTATCTTTTTATTTACCCGGTTTAAGACTATCCCGAGCACCCTTACTCCCGCAGCCACGCTTTCTTCGTTGAGTTTTTTTGCTTCTATCATCGAAGCTATTTCCGGCATCGAAACTATTAGCGTAGAAGGATTTTTTATAAGTTTTATGAAATCCAAGTTAGAAGACGGCTTTGAGTCGAGGATTAAAAAATCATAATCGTCTACCACTTTGCCGAGATGATGGAAGAGATTTATTATCTTGTACTGTGCGTTTCCATCCCCTTTATTCTTGAAGACCCTCGAAGGCAAGATGTGAAGATTCTGGTTTTCTGTTTTGTAGACGGCTTCATCCACCTGGATGTTGCCATTTAATACGTCCTCAAGCGAGTTTTTGTAGCCTATAAATCCATAGTATATAGCCACATGCGGAGTATCAAGATTGGCGTCTACTATAAGGACGCGCTTTCCGATGCTCGCTAAAGCTGCCGCAAGGTTTACGGCCACGGTCGTCTTTCCGACCCCCCCCTTAGGGCTCATAACGGCTATTATTTTTGCTGGCATAATATTATCTATAATCAAAGCAATTAAAATCTTGCTTAAATATATATCTGGTGTAGAAAACTAAATGCAGCCAGAAATCAAAAAATGCCACATCTGTGGAAGAGAATCCTCATTTTATTCGGAATACCTCAAGCAGTCGCTCTGCAAAAAGCACCTCGAAAGAATGCTGACAAAGAGGATAAGGAGCGCTTTGATATCTAAGGACTACAAGCAAAGAAAATTCAGGCTATCTCCGGACAATTCAGACGCTTACAAAATCGAGAAGTTCGTGTTCAGAGAAGACAATAAGAGTAGCCTTCTGCTGATGAATTTTACTCTTGAGGATTTTGCTTTATCGGTATTGGATTACTTTTTGAGCGGTAATAAGCCAAAGCAAAAAATAGGGTCAAAGACGTTTTTTAATCCGCTTTACACGGCATCTGATGAAGAAATTGCGGCTTTTCTTACGTCCAAGGGTGAAAAAACAAAGCCCAAGAAAATCACGAAGAAACAGGAATATCTTATGGAATTTATAAAAGACATCGAGAAAAGACGGCCCGGCGGCATGCTTTCAATCGTAAAGATGGGAGAGAAGATAGGAATAATATAATCGGTTTATTTCATTCTCGTGTAATATTTCTTCTCGGTAAATTTACCCCAGCTGAATTTTCCTTCTTCAGTCACTTTGTCCACCGAAATCTCGCCTTTCTTTAAGGCCAGGTAAAGATAGTGGTATATAAGGCGCTTTGAAATGCCCGGGTGCGTGTCTTTAAGTGCGCCAAAGACTTGGTAACCCGTCATTTTCCTGTCGGTCAAAGTATTGATTATGTCCGAAAGAAGTTCATCGTTTATCTTTTTTGCCATATTCACTGACAGGCGGGGGCCACGTCGTTTATCGACATGCAGATGTACTGCAACAATTGCTGTTCAGCTTCAGGCTGTCCACCGGGAAAACCTCCGATTTTATAGTATTCTGCATATAAGCCGCCGATAAAAACGAATGGATAATTTCCCGATGGATCTAAAGAGGTAAATACGTCTATAGAAGTGATTGGTGCGCTAATGTCGCTCGAATTAATTTTGTACGCCGTCAGATTAAAAGTGTAAGCGCAGAAGTATGGACTATAGAAGGTCCCATTGACTGCAGATCCAGTGATAGCGAACCTGGAGGTCACATTCACGAAAGCATTTAGTTCATTTACGCTGCTTTGTCCGTTATTTCCATAGAACAATATCATAGTTGATTTATTTGCAGTGCAAAGTGTTGAATTCGATGGGCTTACACCAGAAACCAGAGGAGAAGTCGGCTTCCACGACTGAAAAGCATTTAAAGAATTGATTTCTTGCAAAAGTACAAGACTAAGGATAGCGAATCCTACGAGTACCGCAATATACACATATTTGTATTTTTTAAGAGACTTGACGTTGTACATAAAATGATACATTAAGGGTCTTTATATCGCTCTGCGTACACGAGTTGCTGCTGTCATTTATACAGATATTTGTGACGTCCGCACCGATGCTAGAGTATATATTGGAATAAGTTTGCGTGGCAAAGTTGCTCACATCGGATACCAAATTGAAGATGGTCAAAGAACTATTGCACGGTACTTTATACGGGTAATAAAAGATCTCGTATTGGAACGGGACTGGCAGATAAAGTGGGTCAGTTTCGACCGTGCCGTTGGGCAGATTTAAGACTATTTCTGGTATTTGCTCGAGTTTTATCAGCGAACTTATCATCGATGATTTGCTGCTTTCATCCGTAGATTTCAAAACAGATATGTCATAGTACAATGGGGCGAAGAAACTAGAATTAGCATACTCTTCCGGTATGGATTCTACTGAATTATATGCTTTATATAAAGTAGAAGCAGTCGAATTGTAAATGCCATATGCAACGCTATAATTCATAAACCTCATTGTAAAATTATAAAGGGAACTCTCTATAGAAGAACAGTACGGCAAGTTAGGATCTACAGCACAAAGAGTGTATTCACCAACTTCTGTGCTCACATTCGTATATAATTCATACGCAGTAAAGTTTTCCAGAGCGACGAGCGGGGGTACGTTATAGTAAAAAGGCTCAACTCCATAATTGCAATTTATGATCATTTCGTTATTCGCAGGCGCCTGGTAATAAGCGGAAAGCGAAGTGTTGCTGTCGAAACCATACTTACCAAGGAACTCTAGCAGTGCAGTTTGGTTAGCAGAGATTGTCGGAGTTGTAGGCTGATTTGTATTTCGTGCCAAAGCGGTATTTATGGAAGGGTAAAGATAAAGTATAATCGTAAAGGCGGCGGCAAATACTAGAACGGCCGCCAGTAATATCGTTGTGTTGCTTTTCATAACTTCTTTGTATCGCGTATTTCCTTAGCAAGGAGGTCAGGATTAATAATCGTTCTTTTTACGTCTAGTATCTCATATGGATCTATTTTGCCCACGAAAAGTTTCAATTTAAAGTGTCCATGCCCGCTTTGCAGTATAGCCCAAGTTATTTCTTTTTCGCTTAGCCCAGAGAATTTTTTGATTATCCCGGCAAGGTCAAATAAAAGCATAGGGTCGCACTGGTTAAAACCGATGTGTCTTTTTGGAGCTATGGCTATCTCAAAGTCAAATCTCGGCGCAAAAGGCACATAAGCAAGAAAGTTTTCGGTATTGTAGATCTCCCTATTGTCAGCATTCTTTATGGATCCGCACTCGAAGCATTCTTTTGTCTCTTTTCTAGGGACGGGGAGCATCAACAGATCGAAATATCCGTGCTCTTCAGGTGCTCGGGTTATTATAACGTTTTTTCCAAGATCATATCTAGCAAGTGAATCTAGCCTGTCTTTTATTAAAATCAGGAATTCTTCTATTTCTTCTACTGTGTAAGTTTTGAATTTGTTCTCGTGCAGCTCGCTGTCTGCTATAACTTCCTCGTATCCATCCGCAGGCGAGCTTTTGAAAAATTCGCCACTTAACTCGTACTTTGATGGTTGTACGTCGTCTTTTATCTCATATACTCTGACACGGTCGCGCCTAAAAGGCATAGACACTATATCTTTTCCTTTTTCCTTGCAGGCTTTGCACCCTTCGACTTTGTTCGTTATAAGCGTAAACGAAAGGGACTCTGGATCTAATCTAAACTCATTAATCATACTATGCCGTGCCTTTTATTTTACCGATCATTTGTGCATAGGACGGTCTCGTTATCAAAAGGCCTATAAGCGAAGCAAGTATAGTCGTCAAAGCGAATCCCGTGAAAAGGCTCGCAGTAGAGAAAAGCAACGGGAACATTATCGCGGCAAACGAGAAGAACGATACAAATATTATGAAGAACGCCCTCTTAACTCTTTTCTTCACCGCAGTGAACTCTGCTTGTGATGCGCCCCTTATTATTTCGTCCGTTATTATTATCTGGTCGTCTACGGATATGCCGATGCTGGCTATAATCCCGGCTATGCTTGGTATGTCTAGGGTCCAGTGTATTAGTGCAGCTAGCCCGATTACAATTACTATTTCGGCTACGCTGGTGCCCAGTATCAAAGAAGCAATCCTATAATCTTTATACCGCAAGAAGACGACTACGGCCACAGCCACAAAAGCCGCGAAGAGCAATATATATATCTCGTTTATGAACTGACTGCCTGTAGTCGATGATACAGATTGGATAGATATTATTTTTATAGGAGTAGGTAAACTCCCGCTTTCAAATACGGATTGTAAGGTTTTCATCTGAGTAAGCGCCTGTTGGTAAGTCGAAGCTGAACCGCTTATCGTTATAGTCTGTTCCGCCTGGCCTTTAAGATTGGAAGATATAGACAGGGAAGAAATCTGTCTTCCATTTAAGTAAAGAACTATTGGTTTGCTAAGATACGTTCCGCTGACAGAAAGGTTCTTCGTAGATTCTGCGAAATTTGTTGCGGACTGCTTGGTAAGTTGGATGCCGAAGTTAAACTGGTAGGAACCGCTGCTTAAGGTAGGCAAAGTTTCTCCACCATAAGGGCAGCTTGAGGTAAGGCACACCGTGAGTATACCCTCACTTTTATTCGTACTATTGAATACCGTAAAGTTACCGACAGTAGCATAGAATATCCCCTGGCTTTGTATCAGTGATAGAGCCTGGCTTTCCCCGACATTTGGCATGCTAACTAGTATGTAAGAACCTTGCGAAAGCGTCTGGATGACCCCCACAGAAATGCCGCTCAATCCGAAAGTATTAAGTCTTGTTTGCAGGACTGTCTGCAAGTTATCTATCAACGTAGTATTTGTACTTGATTGCGTGATGTTTGGCACGACTGTTATTTCCGTACCACCTATTATATCAAGACCATAGACAAGGTTAGTCGATGGCACATCCTCTGCTTCTATTAGACTAGAATTTAGCGGGGCGGTCGTAGTTACGGGCACGATGACGCTTGAGCTCGTGTAAACATAAGGAAACACCTCATTTTCATAGTCTATAGTCACAGTAGAATTTACTTTTGCTGCAAGATTTAATGCGGAGTAAAACTGCTGTGCATTGCCGATGCGGATCCCGTTTATCGCTGTTACTATCGAACCGGAACTAAAAGTGGTCGAGCCGACAGCGCTTAAATTACCTAGATACGAGCTTGAAGATAAATAAATCACCTGCGCGCCGCTTACGTTTAGTATGTTCGGCTGTATCGCAAGAACGGCTATCACTATCGCGATAAGCATTATTATAACTCTCCAGTCCATCAACAATGATTTAGCCTTGTTCATACAGCCCTTGTCTGTTCAGGTTTTGGAACTTCCTCTTCTTTGTAGCCGATACCAGAAAGCTGTATCGAACCATTAAGTATCCATACAGTAAAGTCGTCAAATATTACCCCGAAGATAAGTATTATCGCGATCTGCTGTATAGTTGCATTAGTGGTGCCAAAGAAAAGCACCATAAAAGTTATGAACGCCGCAGCATCCATAGTAAGCGAAGTCTTTATAGTGTGAACAAGCCTGTACTTCATGCTCGCTTCACTTCTTTTCAGGATATTCGTCGCCAGTATTATATTCCTGTCGGCGGAGTAGCCCATTATCATGAGTATGCCGGCTATAGACGCAGTCGAGAAACTTATACCAAGAAGATCAAGCACGCCCACGACGTTTATTATGTCGCAGACTATGCTAAGTACATTTGAGAACGCCTGAGAGGGGTTCCTGAAATAGAAAAGTGATACTACAGCGACAAGTACGAAGGCTACTCCCAAAAGTATTATCGAATCATATAGTGAACCCTGTGCTATCTGTGCGCTTACATAGTCTACGTTCGAATTTGCGGCGGTCAATTTTATGCCAAATACCGTAGCGGCAGCGTTTGTTAGCCTGGTAGCATTCACGCTACTTCCAGCGGTTAGCGTATACCCGGTTATCGCATTTGAAAATTGTGAATGCAGGACGGAGATGGACACCGGCGTGTTTAAAGCCGTCGAAAGGTTACTGGCAAGAAAACTGGGCGATATGCTTATATTGGTGTTTATCGAAAGAGATATTCCCCCCGCGAGGGTTATGTCTTCATTTACCAACTCGCCATGCATGTGGTAGTAATAACCTATAGAAGCGGCAAAAACTATTATGAAGGCTATCGGTATAAAGACCATTTTCTTATAGTTTTTTAGATAATAGTCGACTATTTTGTCTATGGCCCCGTTGAGGGTTTTTCTTACTGGTTGCATAAATGTCTATAAATCCGATGTTTTTATAGTATTAAAAAGTTTTAAGAACGCGCCATAAACCGACAAAAATCTAAGCAAGCGGGTTTACTTTGTAGAGTTTTTCCAGTTCTGGCAGGCTAAGGCTTCTTATCCTCTTGTACGTGTCGGTCACTATGGATTTCAGTGGCACTTTATAATCGTCCCTCATGCTGTAGCCAGGAGTAAGGTTGTCAAGCATCAGCGAGTTCAGGTCCTTCGGGCAATATCCGTAGATGTTTTCTTTTAAGAGGTATATACTGTGGGCCCTTACTTCGCTGTTGTTTGGCATCCCTCCAAATCTCTTTTTGAATTCACCCGTAAGGTATTGGGTCGTTGCGTCATCAAGTCCACTTGCATTCATTGCAAGGGAGAATCTTATCTCATCGACGCCCTGCAATATCCAGTTTAGCTGCTTGTTTCGGCTTATTTCTTCTACTTTCTGGGTCTTCATAGTAATGCTTTCCAGGCATTCCCAGAATTCTACCATGTTTATGGTCTCGACTTCTATCAGCTCGCAGATCTTTCTATTTCCTTCTCTGTAGACTACCGCTACGTCCACCGGCCAGTTTGAAATCCCTTGGCTGCTGGTGCGTCGTCTTTCCAGTTTCTTCCTGGCTTTCTTGTTTAGTTTCTTCTTGCTGGTCAGCTTGTATAGCGTCTGCGGGCCGACGTATTTTAAGGGGAGCTCCATCTCCACGCATTCAACGTCTTTGGTCTTTTCAAGGTAAGCGAAAACCGACAGCTGCATTAACTTGTGTTTTAGAGCTGCGCCGCCGTTAGCCTGGACTAGGTTGGTGGATAATATCTCCTCAAGATTTGGTTCTGTAGTGCTGGGCGCCATAAACGGATTATCAATAACATATACGGATTACACTTCATATTAATACTATGTTATTTTAGAATATTCTATGCGTGGACAATTCTCGATAGAATTAGTTATAGACGTTAGTTTTATATTAATAATAGTCGCTTTCCTTGTGATTTTCTTCTCAAGTTTCTTAAACACGAACTCCAGCGCGGTAACTATGAGCAGCGTATGCAACCAGATAGCATTAGGCATAAATACGGTCTCTTCTTCCAATGGCTTTTCCTCGATACAGTATATCCCTCTGCTTAACAACACAAAGCAGGCGTCCTACAACATAAGCGTATCAAATGGCATAGTCGTGATAGAGTTAGTCGGTACCGATGGGAAGCCCGTGTCCGCCTTGGTCGCCAATACGAACGTGGTATCTTGCGGCGCAGATACCAGGGCAACGGCAAACGAGACTTTCGGGCTTTCCAACCTTGCAGCGTACCAAAACGAAAATAGCACGCTGGAACTTGCGTACCTGTATGGGGATTACTCAGAACCCCTTATCCTGAACAACAGTGCTTATCCTTTGACGATATATGGCGGCGGATTTTCTGGGAAAGTCAGCTTATACCTTGTATATGCAAATGGCATCGCGACTCTTCTTAGCGATAACGAATCCGGGAAAGGCTTTAACTATAGCAGTCTCTCAAAAATAGAAGCATTGCCTACCGGGACCTACCAGTTCTATGCGCAGGAAAACCTGAATAGCGCAATACACGTTTCGCTCCCGTTTTCTAAGACTTAGAGTTTTTAGTAACTAAGACGTAGTGGCTTCTTTTTAGGCACAGTGTTTAAATATATTAAGTCAGTAGTATCTTTATGAAAGCAAAAGCACAGTCGGCTTTGGAATACATGATGACATATGGTTGGGCCATATTAATCATAGTAATCGTAGCTGCTGTCCTGTTTTCGCTGGGAATCTTTAGCCCATCGAGCAGCGTAGGTCCGACAGCGACCGGGTTTGCTCCATTCGTAACATTGTCGCAATCTTGTGGCCCAAGTGGATTAGTAGTCCAGCTAGGTAACGATGCCGGAGCGCCGGTTACAGTTGATTTTGCGAACGTAACGACTTCGACAGGTATAACTGGACTGCACAGCAACGGTAATGAGACGTCGCTCGCTCCAACTACTGGAGTAGCCATAAGCGGTGGTTCAGTGACGTTAAACTGGGGTACTCACGGTGACTGCGCTACAGCCGGCGCTCGCTACAGTGCAAGCGTCACGGTCACATATACCACAACTAGTGGTACTTTCGTGACACCGGGTACAGTAACAGGAACAGCAAGCACATAAAATTAATTTTATTTTTAGCCTTCGTTTTATTTTGAAGGCGCTTTCTTTTTTAAATGTTATTTATACTTCAGCTTATTAATCAGTAAATGCCGGAGCTTAAACTGAAATGCCCGAAATGCGGTTCTAGTTTCTCCTATAAATTCATCCCGTGGATGAACAAGCTAGGCAGCCACATAACGACAAAAGACGGCGAGAAACTTTTGCCGGACGTGCAGTTTTTGGGCAGGAAGAGGCTGTTAAGATGCCCAGACTGCAAGAAAACTTCTCTTTACGATGTGCGTTCGGTTTAAAGAAAATTAGGTCTTAATTAAATCGCTTTAAGTTCTTATTTATAATCAACGTATGAAACAGAGAAAGTTGACGCAGGAAGAAGAGGGGGTAATAGTCTTTGGAGGGACCGAGGCACCGTTTACCGGCAAATATGACAACGATTTCGGGACAGGCATATACGTCTGCAAGAGGTGCGGCGTGCCACTTTATAGGTCGGAAGATAAGTTCGATGCGAAGTGCGGCTAGCCAGCCTTTGACGATGAAATAAAAGGCGCAGTGAAAAGAGTTCCAGATTTGAGGGCTATGGCGGTCGAAATACAGTGTGCTAGGCGCGGTGCACATCTAGGCCATGTTTTTAAGGGCGAAGGGTTCGCAAAGAAAAACGTAAGACATTGCGTAAATTCTATATCTTTGGAGTTTATACCTAGCAAGGGAAATAAAAGTGGAAAGCAAAAGTGAGACCATCAAGCAGCTACGTACTAGCTTTGAAAAGCCGATAGTCACGGAAGTGGAAAAATTTGAGGTATTTTATCCGGCGGAGGAACATCATCAGAGCTATTATAAAAAACACCCCCACCAGCCATACTGCATGATGGTCATAGCTCCGAAGGTGCACAAGATAAAGAAAAAATACGGGCTAAGTTAATTGATATTTATCAGAGGCAAGACCGTAATATTATTGCGTCGAATTTTAACCAAGATACTGAAGCTTCTTTCTATATTCCTCTATAGTATCGAATTCTTCATCTTTGACAATGTCGCCGTTATTGTCTATGTCTATCTGTTTGTAGACACCGCCAAGTTCTACAAAGAAACGCCAAATGCCTTCGTCTTTTACGAATGCAATCTCATCCATCTTCATGACGTGCTCATTTGAGACGGCCAGATATTTTAACATTATTTTTTTAGCTTTTTGTTCGTTGAATTTTTGCTGGTATCCGTCCTTGGCTCCGCTGTAGTATCTCTTCTGTACAACCACAACAGGCTTTTGTGGAGCGGAATGTTCTCTTATCACTCTAAGGAACGCCGCGCTATCCCGGTTTTGACCATATACGTCAAAGTTTTGGTCGCCGGATGTTCGCACTCGGTAACGCTTAATCCTAATCGTGAAAGCCAGCGCTATAACAATTGCCCCACAAATTCCCAATACCTCGCCTTTGTAGAGTAGGAAATCGGTTATTCCTGCTATAAGTATAATGATTCCTGCCGCGAACAACGGCCTTAGCAGGGCACTATCATAATTTATCGCAGTTATATGCTGATATTCAACCTCGCTAAAACCTCCTCGCCCTAGTTGTATCAGTCTTTTATTCGTAGCGTAGTAGTTTTTGTAGGACGACTCTACGTCTTCGTCATCATCCAGATACTCCCTTAATCTTTTAGGCAGGTTTTTCTCTTTCATATAGTTCAAATTTACCCCGGCCGGGATTCGAACCCGGGTCGCCGCCTTGAAAGGGCGAAGTCCTTGGCCGCTAGACTATCGGGGCATACAACTCTATACTATTTTGTTTTTATAAAAGCTTGTCAGTAGTTATCTAAATATAAAAGCGTATTATGCTAAACTAAAATAGTATAAGATGATTTAAACACGATATGCCGAACATAACTTTTTATTTTGAAGTGCACCAGCCTTTTAGGCTTAAACGGATATTCTCGTTCGAAAAGGGCGATGACTTTATAGACACGGAAAAGAATAGGGAAATTTTCAATAAAGTAAGCGACAAGTGCTATATGCCAGCGACTAAGGTCCTTACAGATCTCGTGAAAGAATATCCCGAGTTCAAGATGAGCTTTTCGCTTACAGGGACGTTTTTAGAGCAGGCAGAGATGTTTAGACCGGATGTTATAATCGCTTTTCAAAATCTTATAGATACTGGGAACGTTGAACTTCTTAATGAAACTTATTATCACTCTCTAGCTTTCCTGATACATAAGGAAGAGTTCTTAGCTCAGATAAAGAGACATTCAGAAGCCATCAAAAGATATTTTGGCAAGAAAGCGGCGGTATTTAGAAATACCGAGGCCATGTATTCAAATGAGATAGCCGCCATCGCTGGCAGGCTTGGTTACAAAGGCGTAATCGCGGAAGGCTGGGAAAAGTCATTAGGGTGGAGGTCGCCAAATTATGTTTACTCCCCCCCATCTAATAATATATCGGTCCTATTGCGAAATTATAGGCTTAGCGACGACATCGCTTTTAGGTTTTCTTCTAGGGGTTGGAAAGAATGGCCGTTGACCGCGGAAAAATATGCCGATTGGATATCTCACAATGAAGGCGATACAGTGAATCTTTTTATGGATTATGAGACTTTTGGGGAGCACCAGTGGAGCGAAACCGGCATATTTGATTTTCTTAGGCACCTGCCGGACGAACTGATAAAAAAGGGGATAGGATTTAATACGGTCAGTGAGACAGCTTCCATAAAGCCGGTCGGAGTATTGGATGTGCCAGACATAATGTCGTGGGCCGACTTGGACAGGGACGTTTCAGCTTGGCTCGGCAATAAGATGCAAAATGCGGCGTTTGAGAAGCTTTCCTCCATGAGAGAAAGGATCCTATCCACAAATAATGAGGATACGATAAGGAAGTGGAGGATTTTACAGACCTCGGACAATTTTTATTATATGTGCACTAAGTGGTTTGCGGACGGGGACATACACAAATATTTCAACGCCTATAATTCTCCTTACACCGCGTATATAAATTATATGAACATCTTATCGAATCTTGATAGGGGACTCACGATTTCTTAAGAGCCGAATCATATGCGGCAAGATATACCGGCATGAATTTTTCCCAGCCAAAGTTCTCGGCGAGTTTCCTCGCGGCAATCCGGTATCTGAATATGTCTTCTTTGCCGGTAAGTACGAGTCTTAGCATGTCTTCGGATATTTTAGCTACAGCATCCTCCCTTCTTTGGCCTATGAGTTTTTCTACAAATACCCCCCTTAATTCCGCTTTCATAAGGTTTATGCAATATCCAGAAAACCCAGAATGGTCGGTCGTAAACGATATCGCCATGTGCGCTGCGGCTTCTAAAGGCGTGTAGCCGAACGGTTCATATTTTGAAAGGAAGAAACTGGCCGTGGATAAAGTAAGCGCCTCATTATACGTTAAATTTAATAGTTCGTCGCCGACAGTAAGGAATTTGGGGTAGAAGATGACTTTTACTCTATTGTTGACTCCATTTTCTAAGCCGTTTTGCTTTAACTTGGTTATTATGGGATCACCGTCCTCTGGGTAAGACAGGATCAGTGGGCAGGTGGGGGGATTAGTCGGTTTCGGCCGCCTCAACTGCGAGACCTGCCGTCGGGCGTCATTTAATATCTTGCTATAAGCTTTGTCAAGATTTGAAGCCAGGACGTTTGGGTCTGAGGATACAAGCTGGTCAAAATTTTTAAGGTCTTCATCAAGCGATGATTTTATGCTGAGATAAGTCAGATAGTTTGCCACTATCTCGTTCTTAACTCCCATGGTTCCCGTCGGCACAGCGATTAAGGCTATTACATAATTGTCGTCGCCAAGCATCTTGTCTAATTTCCCCAATGCGTCTATGAATAAGTCGAAGCCTTTGTCATAAAATTCGTATCGCCCGCCAGTAAAGAATATAGGCACATCCTTCCCATTGAAATCGTAATAAGGAAGAAAATAAGAATTAAGAAAACTGTTAAACTTCGTCTTTGCGTTTAGACGCAGGTCATCAAGTTCATCTTCGTCTGGCAGGTTTATCAGGTCTATGCCGTTAGGCACGACGAAATCAGCCTTTTTCCCAAGGATGACTTCCGCCTCTTTTCTGACGATCTCGCTGACAACCGTAAATACCGTTGCATTTGTCACCCCGGCTTTTTCCGTAAGATGTTTTGCTGCGACTCTATATTTGTAAGGCATAGAGCCGTCGATCGCGAGATTGCCATTGATCAATGTAAAAATGTCCCCGCCAGAATAAGAATAGGCTCGCCCAAGTACCGTAGCGTGTATCGTAAAATTGGACGGCACAGCGACATTTTTCGATTTTAGATAAAGGACTGCGCCGGCAGAAAGCCACTCGTGTGCCTGGACTACCATTTTCATGTTTATGTGCTTACTCAATGCTTCTATGAATGCACCAGCGGCATAAGACCAGGCAAGCGGCTCATTGTAGTCGGATGGCGAATCCAAAGAATCTATAGCGAAAAGCTTCCAGAATTCGCCTTTTATCTCGTTAACGTGCATCTCTTCGAACCCTTTTGCGTCTATCAGAACGATATTCGCGTCATTTGCAGAGACCCATTTGCCGAAGTAAATCTTTACGCCGTCTAGTTTGAAATCACGTATCGCATCTTTTATGTATTGCGGCGGCGGAGACTCCAGAAATTCAACTGCGGCCTGGCTTGGATTGTAAAAACCTATCGCAAGATAATTATCGCCAAAAGCTTCTTTTACATAAGCAGATTTCGAAGTCAGTACAGTCCAGATCCCCCCAACCTTGTTTCCTGCCTCAAATGAGACTTCCGCTAGAAAGTAGTTCTGGACCATCCAATGAGTAGTACATCCGCGTATAAAAATTTAACCAAATTTTGGATAAAAGCATTTATTTAGGGAATTAGTATATACCTCTGTGGTCGAAAAGGTCATAATAATAGGTTCCGGCCCATCCGGATATACAGCTGCGATATACGCCGTGAGAGACGGCCTTGCTCCGCTTCTTATACGTGGTTCGCTTCCAGGCGGGCAATTGATGCTTACTTCTGCAGTAGAAAACTATCCTGGATTTCCTTCGATACTCGGTCCGGATCTTATGGATAACTTATATAAGCACGCGAATGGATTGGGATGCCGCATATTAGACGAAGATGCAACTAAAGTAGACCTGCACCCTTACCCATATAAAGTAACCGCCGGCGGGAAGGAATACGAGACATATTCGATTATAATCGCGTCTGGTGCGAATGCAAATTGGCTAGGTCTATATAACGAAAAAAGATTGATCGGCAAAGGAGTCTCGGGATGCGCAGTTTGCGATGGCGTATTCTTCAAGAACAAAGATGTTGTAGTCGTAGGTGGAGGAGATAGCGCAATGGAAGATGCAAGCTATCTCTCAAGGCTTGTGAAGAGCGTTACCATCATACATCGTAAGAAAACCTTTGGGGCAAGCAAAATAATGCAGGAACGCGTTCTATCTAATCCTAAAATAAAAATAATCTGGGACAGCATCGTTGTCGATGTATTAGGAATGGAACACGTATCCGGAGTTAAGATAAAAAATCTTGTTACATCCAAAGAAACGACCATGCCGGTCGGCGGACTATTTGTAGCGATAGGCCATTCTCCAAATACCGAGCTTTTCAAAGGGCAGCTAGAGATAGATGGGCACGGTTATATTACGACACATGATTTTACTAGGACCAGCAAAGATGGAGTATTTGCTGCCGGAGACGTTCAAGATAAAGTGTACAAACAGGCAGTCGTAGCCGCTGGTTGGGGATCGATGGCAGCTCTAGATGCGAGAAAGTTCTTAGCAGATAAAAAATTAATCTGAGTTTTTTAAAGAATTTCTAAACTCTTCTGCGTATTCTTCAGGTATAACCGTATTTACAAATACATTCTCCCCAAGCTCTATGCCGGCCATCGTAGAAAGACGCGGATATATTTCGAGGTGCATGTGAAAATCTGGGTCGCCTTTTATTTCGTGTATTGTGAAATTGTAAGCCTGATTTCCGTAGAGTTTTCGGTTCGTTAGAAGAACAGTTTTTAGTATGGAAATGAAATCATACTTTTCAACGCTTGAAAGTTCACCTGCATAGCTAACATGCCTCTTTGGCACAATCATAGATTCTGCGGTTATGCGTGAACCGAAAGGCGCTATAGCAAAAAAGCTATTATTATCGATAAGAACCCTTCCTTTTTCGATGTCATATATCTTTTCGTATAAGCAGGTTCCGTTAGTTTGGCGGTAGCTTTTTGAGATATCTAGTTCTTTTTTTATCAGTCCTATTAGGACAGGCCAAGCAATTATCTGTGTATGTGGATGCCCAAGGCTGGCACCGCCGATAACGCCATAATTCTTGAAGACTTGGACATATTTTATGTATGGTCTAGCATAAAGCGTTTCCTCTCTGTCTATGATTACATTTAGCCAATCTATTAACTTCTCCGGCGAAAAAGCTTCGAAAATTTCTGTGTGGACCGGGCTTTCTATTACAACCTCATTATATCCATAGCCGCCAATGTGCGTTAGAAGGCCGTCTTTATCGACAGTTTCACCAAATGGAGTGTTACCGGAAAGTTCGGGATATTTGTTCTGTATGACTTTGATCTGCCAGGGGCCCCCATATCGCATTATGTCCGTAGTCATAGAATCGTTCGCGCGCTCGAAAGGGCAGTTAGAGATGTCCATCGTTTCTATAGTCTCTTCTTCGAGCCCCTTAGGCCGCTTGCTACGCCCGAGGGTCATTATAGAATAAAATCCGTTTCGGTAGTCTTGCCTTATCTCGCTCCCCAAAAGATTCTGATCTTCCATCCAAAGCATGTGTTAACAAATATATCTCTTTATAGGAAACCCCCAAATAAAGACCTTTCTTACCGACTAAAAACCGAAGCCAGTAATTGCGTTTGGAGGGCGCTTTAGGCTTTGTAGTTTGATTACTTATTAAACTACAGATTAAGGAATAAAACTACAGAATTAAAGGCTAGATGTGATCTTGTTTATTTCCGACAACAACATCGTTGTGCTTATTCAAGAGATGTTTGAGCTAAATATTGAGCTAGAGTTTTTGTCGAATAAAACTATAGAAGAAGCGATTAAACGACAGAAAAACGATTAAACGACAACGCCGGCGCTTTAGAAAACTTTAAATATTAAACTAAGCTCTATAGATAATCGTATAAAGCGAACGAATGATGAAGTTTAAAGAACAGTTTTTGGAGGTACTATATGGCAGAAGGAATACAACCAATTTTCATTTTACCGGAGGGCTACACGCGCACTAGTGGCAAGGATGCGCAGAGAAATAACATAGCCGCAGCAAAGGCGATAGCGAACACGGTAAAATCCACTCTTGGTCCTAGAGGGATGGACAAGATGCTTGTAGACAATATAGGGGACATAACAATTACAAATGACGGCGTGACTGTGCTTAAGAACATGGAAGTCGAAAATCCTGCAGCTAAGATGATAGTCGAAGTCGCAAAAACCCAAGAAGAAGAGGTAGGTGATGGCACAACTACTGCGGTAATAATAGCAGGAGAGCTCCTTAAAAGCGCAGAAGTGCTCCTAGACCAAAGCATACATCCTACTCTTATCGCAAGAGGTTATAAGATCGCTGCAAATGAAACGCAGACGATTCTAGACAAAATGAGCATAAAGCTCGATGTAAATAAGAAAGAGGACCTGGCAAAGGTCGTAAAGACAGCGACTATAGGAAAAAGCACCGGGGGTGATGAACACGTGGTAAACCTTATTGTCGATTCTATAAGGCATGTAAAATCTGCGGTTGGAAGAAATGAAAGTGTAGACTTAGACGATATAAAGATAGAAAAGAAAGTCGGCGGTGGACTTGCAGACTCCAAACTAGTTAAGGGAGTCATAATCGACAAGGAAAAAGTCCATCCAGACATGCCGGACGTCGTCAAAAACGCGAAAATAGCGCTAGTAAATATGGCTTTGGAGATAGAGAAGACGAACGTGGACGCACAGATAAGGATAGAAAAACCGGAACAACTCGGTGCATTTCTAGATGAAGAAGAAAAAATGTTAAAAGACATGGTAAAAAAGGTAAAGGAATCAGGTGCGAACGTATTGGTTTGTCAGAAAGGCATAGACGATACAGCGCAACATTTCTTGGCAAAGTCTGGCATACTTGCTTTCAGGAGAGTTTCCGAAAATGACATCAAGAAAATCGGAAAAGCGACTGGCGCAAAGGTAGTTTCTTCTTTAGATGAATTAGAGGGCGATGCATTGGGATCCGCAGGCGTAGTCAGGGTGGAAAAGCTGGCTGGCGAAACTCTGGCATTCATAGAAGAATGCAAGAATCCTAAAGCGGTGACCATATTGATAAGGGGCGGTACAGAACATGTTATTGATGAAGTCCAGAGAGCAATCGAAGATAGTCTTGGAGACCTTCGTGCAGTCATAGAGGACAACGGTGCGATAGTCGCAGGTGGCGGCTCGTGCGAAATGGAAGTTTCTAGACAGTTAAGAGAATTTGGCAAGAAGCTAGAAGGAAGAGAGCAGCTTGCTGTAAATTCGTTTGCAGACTCGCTAGAAATAGTCGTAAAGACTTTAGCGGAGAACGCAGGACTCGACCCCATAGACATATTAGTTGACATAAGAGCAGCGCATCAAAAAGGCAGAGTATGGGCGGGCGTTAATCTCTCAGACGTATACAAACCTGCAGTATCTGACATGGACAAGGAGGGAGTGATAGAACCTCTTAGGACAAAGAAACAAGCCATAAAAAGCGCCAGCGAAGTCGCTATAATGATATTGAGGATAGATGATATAATCGCCGCAGGCAAATCGGCGAATCAGCCGCCTCAAATGCCTGGCGGACCGGGCGGTTACGAGTAAAACATGTCAGAAAATAGCAGACCATTGGATTTATTGAACGCGGCGAAAGGTAAGATGATCCTGACAGAGCTTAAGAATGGTCATGCGATAACCGGTAAACTAGTAGCATTTGATGTTCACATAAACGTAACGCTCGAGAACGCCGAAGAGAAAAAAGACGGCGAAACACTGAGAAAATTGGGTAATGTCTTCATAAGAGGAGACACGATAATCCTTATCTCTCCGACTATATGAGTACAGCATCAATGGGGTTGCACAACAGAAAGCAACCACATGTTCAATGCAGGCGTTGCGGTAAGGAATCTTACCTCAAAAGAAAACATTACTGTTCTCACTGTGGTTACGGCAAGACCGCAAAGCTTAGGGCTTATTCTTGGATGAGCAAGAACATAAACGGCGTAAGAAAATATTAAGCGTCGCGCATTCTTTGATTATAAACATTTAAAACATAAGAGTTCATAATCAACTATGGATGGAAACCGTCTCTGGTATATTGGAAGATAACGAGAAATTGGTTACTAGTTTTAATGCTCAACGTTTTTCTTCACTGAAAAGTTTTCCGGATTTTTACACTTTTAACAAGGGATTGTTCTATTCGCACAGGGATTTTGATGTTTTCTTTAAAAAATTACAGAATGGCGAAGACTCGGCGATAGTCTCCGGTTTAAACCCATCCGCGACGACTTTCCAACTCGGTCACAAAATAGTATTTGATACGAACCTTTTCTTCCAAAAAAAATACGGAGTACAGGTTTACATACCTTTATCCGACGACGAAAGCTATGTAGCCAAGAAGGTAAAAACAAGAGACGATGCGGTAAAGAACGGAATAAATTTAATCGTGGACCTAATAGCCTACGGTTTTAAGCCCAAGCTTACAAAGGTCGTTTTTGATTTTTATTTTACTGAAATATTCAACGTAGCGATGGACCTTTCTAGGCATGTCACGATGTCGGAGATAAAAGCGGTTTATGGTTATAAGAATGAAGACAATCTAGGCTTACACTTCTATCCATCTGTTCAATCTTCACACGTTCTACTGCCAGAAATAGCATACGGAATAAAAAACACCCTCGTGCCGATAGGACCAGACGAAGATTCGCACTTGCGTTTGGCTAGAGATTTAGCCTCTAGGGCAGGTTACAACAAACCATCAATACTACATGCTAGATTCATGCCTGGGATGGACGGACTTAAGATGTCAAAGTCTAGACCGGATGTTGCGATATTCTTAAATGATAGTCCAGAAACCGTAAAGAAAAAAGTTAGTTCAGCTTTCAGCGGCGGCAGAGACACCGTCGAGGAGCACAGAAAATTGGGTGGCAACCCAGATGTGGACATACCCTTTCTTTACCTGTCGTCATATTTCCTAAATGAAGCCGAAGCACAGGATTTAAGAACCGATTATAAGAAAGGAAAGTTGCTTAGTGGAGAGCTGAAGAAGATGCTAATAGAAAAAGTCAATACATTTAACGAGAACTTCAATAAGAGAAGAGAAAAGGTTACCTTCCTGCAGGTGGAAGCAATGCTCTTGGAGAATAACGACGGTCGGCGTCTCGAAAAGATAGAAAAGACATTCGAAGGAATCAATTTTAGTTTGTAGAATGGTAACTACAAAAATATATACTATAGGACATTCCAATCTTCCGCTCAAGTCTTTTTTAAAACTTCTTAATAGCGATGGAATAACTCTTCTTGCCGATATAAGAAGTCTGCCCGGTTCAAACGCCAATCCGCAATTCGACAAAGAAAACTTAGAAAAAGAGCTGCCAAAATCCGGGATTAAATATATTTGGATAAAAGAGCTAGGTGGGAGAAGATACGGTTTAGGTGTCAAGTCGCCGAATAAATGCTGGAAGAATTCCTCATTTCGAGGATACGCAGACTATATGATGACAGACAATTTTAAAAATGGAATAAAAGAGCTTTTGACTTTAACTAAAAAGGACACAGTCGCTATAATGTGCGGTGAAAGTTTGTATTGGAGATGTCATAGAATAATGGTCTCCGACTATCTAAAGGCACTAGGCCTATCAGTTTTACACATAATCGGATCAGAGAAACCAAAAAAGCACGTCTACACGTCATGCGCAAAAGTAAGGAACCATAAACTAAAATATTATTAGATGTGGTTAATTTTTATTAACTTTTTTAGTTGGTCGATGTTTGAAAATGCATTTCCGCCGCAAGCTTTTCCTAGGCGATTCATTATCGCTAGTCCAATTCCGTTGTCTGAAAACGTTTCACAAATTCCAAATTCTATTTCGTATTTATCAACCGACCTTATGGCCGAGAAAAGATTCTTGGCTATTTCATATGAATTGTCCCGCGCCCCAAGTCGTATTTTTAGCGCACGTTTATTGTAAATAGAATCACAAAGCTCATTAGACCCAATTATACAGAAATTCTTATCAAGGCCGTTGGATATTTTTGCGAGCTCGGTGGGCTTGCCAGAAAAAAGGAACAGGGATTTATCCGGTGCATAATGTCGATATTTCAAACCAGGACTTATGGGTTTTTGGACATTTTTAGGAGCAACGTAGACCTTCGGGTTTTTACCGAATTTCTTTGCTATCTCTTCCGGAGTAAAAGGGCCGGGTCTTAATATGGTGAAGCTATCTAGGTCTATTACCGTTGATTCTAGCCCAAAAAACGTTGGTCCGCCGTCTATTATAACAGCAACCTTCTCACCAAGTTCTTCTATTATCGTTTTTGCTTCTGTTGGTGAGGGCTTCCCAGACAGGTTGGCACTCGGTGCGGCTATAGGAGTGTTAGCTTCTTTTATTAATGCCAGCGCTATGGGGTGCGCAGGAATCCTTACCGCCACGGTATCTAGACTGGCGGTCGCTGAGTCTGGAAGGATAGGTCTCTTTTTTATTATAACCGTTATTGGGGAAGGCCAGATTTCATTTAAAATCTGCCTATATTCTTTTGGTATTTCGCCGATGCTTTCAGCCATCTTTATCGAATCTACGTGCACGATCAAAGGGTTGTCCTGCGGGCGACCTTTGGCAGCGAATATTTTGCTACAGGCCGCTTCGTTTAATGCATCCGCGCCTAAGCCATAAACAGTTTCCGTAGGAAAAGCTACAAGCTCACCGCTTTTTATCGCATCCGCGGCGATTTTTATCAGCTTTGACTCTGGTTTTAGAGGATTTATTTTTAGTAGCATAATATAGCTTAGGTCAATTCATTATTTAACTTATTCAAAATAAACGTGACATCTATTTAAATTAAAAAAGACAGAATAAATAATACCTCGGGAAGCGAGGTTTTATGGCCCGGTAGCTTAATGGCGGAGCGCCGCTCTTATATGAGCCTGCTCTAATAACTAAGACAAGCGGAGGTCGAGGGTTCGATCCCCTTCCGGGCCATTATTTATTATACAAAACAACTGTTTTCAGTTTAGCTGAGCGAAGACTCTCGTTAAGACCGATGTTATTATAAAAGTTTTCAACTGACGTCTTTCGCGAGAACTCTACAGACCAAATACTATGGCTATTATTATTTTTGTAATACATATTAGAGGGTATTCCAAAGAGTTTTAATGCGGATACGTATTGATTTATTAGTCTTTTAGACGTGCTCGAAAACTCTACCTTTACTCGTAATTTTTTATTCCCTTTATAACTCACGCTTCCATCCGTTGATATTAGTCCCCTTATAAAACCCTTCAAAAATGCGCTATCGTAATTCTGCAAATCGTTTACTAGTCCAATCGTGTAAGTTTTATTTTTAATTGACCAGTTTAATAGCAACCTAATAATTTGATAAACCCTTTTTCTTTGTATAACTAAATATATCATATGACCCCGTTTATAATGCCAAATTCTTGGATAAAATCCAAAAACGTTTTTTACAACATTTTTAAGATAATTTGCATATGCACTTTCTTTCTCGTTTAAAAATAAACTAGTTCTATAACCTCCATTCGGTTTAAGATAGAAATTCCCATCCCCCGCAAAAGCGCCAATAAATTCCTCCAGCAATTCTTTAAATTCTGGTTTAAAATCTATTTCTATAGTATTTCTCTTTCCTGGACTTACTCCTCTTTTTATACATCTGTTAATAACCAATGCATCTCTGTTTAAAATTTCCCCAATTTTCTTACCGCTAACTCCCTTAGAATGCTCTTTTTGTATCAAATCTAATTCTAAATCAGAAAGATATTTCCAACTCATTTTAAGTATAAGCATCCAGAACTAATAAAGTTTTATAAGAGGATGGCTCTGTAGAAATCCTATGATAATAATATAAGCAAGCTGTATGAATCGCCGGACGTCGTAGACCACATCGATCACCTTCACCTCCTTCAGCTTGTTCAAATGCAGTTTGCTGCCTAGGGTGGAGCCGAACTTCCTCTTCTCCACGGAGTTGACAGTCTCCACGATGCTTCGTTTATGGTACTCGTCGAGTGGAAAAGATGCTTTCATCAGCTTCCTCCATCTCCCCCTGGTCTTCCATATCGGAACGCCTTCATTCCTTGCAGGAATGATCGATTCTGCGTGAAGTCTCTCCCTCGAAAACCTGTGGTTTCTCTCCGAATCGTATCCTTTATCAGCCAGTATCTTATCGATCTTTACTATCTCGGCGGCTTTCTTCATGAGCGGTCTGAAGGTCTTATTGTCGCTTTCATACCTTCGGTTAGAGGAGGAAACGGCTATCGCTTCCGTCTTCGGGTCTACGACGATGGAATGCTTGGTAAACACCTTTCTACGCAGTTCTTCTCCTATTCTCCACAGGTAGTGATAGGAAGCGTTTCGCTCTTCGTATCCAGTGGAGTCTATGGCGGCGTCCATTCTTCTTATCCCGAACAGTCTAAACGCGAAGGACAGCATCGCATCCCATACTCGCAGCGGTATCCGTTTGAAGAATTTCTGCAGTGTCGTATAATGAGGGACTTTATCGAAGTCAAACAACCCCTTGAGCTCTTCCAGCTCGTCTACGACGTCCCGATAAGGCTTTCTCTCGTGTTTCATCAGGCAGATGCACGCGGCAAGCTGCGGCTGCGTGTACGTCTTCTTCGAGAATCTGCTTGAGAAGGGCGACAACGCCCTTCTCGCTATGCCCAATACGATGGACGCAAATCTTTTATAGTAAGGACTCCCATTTTTATTCATAAGCACCTCTTTTTTGTTTATTTACTATAATAATTAAAGAGGTGCTTACTTTAGAGGATTTCTACAGAGCCTAAGAGGATTGTCCCGTTATTAAAAATTATTTAAACGTGAGGGAAAACTAATCTTATGCCATCGTTTAGTTTTAATCTCAAAACACCAGTTAAAAATTCTGAGCTGGAAGCAATCCTAGTTTCAGTCGCAGGAGAGCTGGGGCTGAAAGCGAAAGTTAAAGATAATTACACACTATTTGACGATAAAGCACTTCCTTTGGAAAGAACAGTGTCTATAAGAAATGGTGTACTTCCCGTGCTTAAAATAAACAGATGCCCTCAAGATCCATACAAAAACTATACAAGCACTGTGCTCGTTAAATCATATTTATTTAGGGAAAGGGCTCAAACTTACATCGAAAAGGTAAAATCCGAATTGAATTCGCTGATCCTTGCAGAAAATATATGGGCTAATTTTTGTTTTGGCCCAGACGACGATGGAGATTTTCTATGATTGGAAAAACTGGCGGAAAAGTATATCAAATAAACCAAAAGGGCGAAATTCCAGGTGAGCGGGGTCTATCAAAATATGAGGTGGATAAGGCCGAAATAACTTTCTTGGGGCTAAAAGGCGATTTCAATGTTTATAGACACGAAAAGCAAAAGGACGCACTCGATCAAGTCATACTTATATGGCCTGTCGAAATGATAAAAAGACTAAATAAAGCGGGTTGGCCCATAAAGCCAGCTGACTTCGGCGAAAACATAACCGGCGTAGGAATAAATTATGATTCCATCGAGCCGGGTCAAAGGTACGCAATTGGCGACGCAATATAACGAAACCGTGCGCACCCCGCGTAAATTTGTGGTCTTTGCCATTGTGGCCATTTTGTTTTCCTACGAGCTTCCTAAAAACAACTCGCAGCAGAAGAGGATGGTACGCTTCTGTCATACAGCAAGGCGCAATAAAGAAAAATGATCGGATTGTAAAACTCTAAATTCTGGTCAGGATGAAAGGCAATAGATAAAAAGCGTGAAAATAACCTTTATAAACGATTGCTCCTTAATATAATTAAATAGAAAATAGCTTAAGTTTTTAAGAACTTAATAGTTTTTCTATAAAAGAGGTAAAGATGCCAGGAAGATTTGAGCGAAAAATGTACAAAGCTACCTGCTCTGAATGCGGTAAAGAAACGGAAGTTCCGTTCCAACCACAAGAAGGCAGACCAGTTTTTTGCAGAGATTGCTACATGAAGAAAAAAGGAATGCAATAAAACGTAGAACTAGGTTCTAAAGAAGCAAATAAACAAGTTAGATTTTAATTTTTATTTTATATTTAATTATTCGTGACATTTAGTGTGGCGCTAGAAGTTTTCATTTATCGGTGTCATCTTCGTTTTCTTCCCCCATATTTCTTAGCTGAGGGAACGGAATGACTTCCTTTATGGATTTTGCGTTTGTACCTAGCATTTGAAGCCGGTCGATTCCTATGCCTACCCCCCCGGTAGGCGGCATTCCATAGCCGAGTGCTTCAACGAAATCTCTGTCGAATTCTTGGGTTTCGTCTATCCCGCGCTCTTTTCTTTTTGCTTCTTCGTTGAATCTGTTTATCTGTTCGATTGGGTCATTGAGTTCGCTAAACGCATTTGCTATTTCCATTCCGCCGATGTATAGTTCGAATCTATACACGAACCCAGTATCATCTTCCATGGTTTTTGCAAGGGGAGACACCTCGATTGGATGACGAGTTATAAACGTGGGCTGTATAAGTTTTCTTTGAACGTGCTCTTCGAATAGGATGTTTATGGCTTCACCGTAACTTGCCGTTTTGCCGTCGATTTTTTTAGCCCTTTCCATAAGAGTTTTTAGGTCAACTTCTTTTAGCTCTTCTTTTACGCAGTCCTCCATTGTCTTTATCGCGAATTTGGAAAAGTCTATCTTGTTGCCACCATATTCTACAACATACGTACCATTGACTTTGTATATCGCAGTTTTTATCAGTTCTTCAGTTATTAGAAGCATATCACTCAAATCTCCATAAGCTTGGTAGAGTTCAAGCATAGTAAATTCGGGACTATGCCGCGTATCGACACCCTCGTTTCTAAGATTTTTGCTTATGTCAAATACTTTTTCGAAACCGCCGACGATCAGTCTTTTAAGGTAAAGCTCTGAAGCTATTTTTAAGAACAGGTCCCTATCAAGCGCATTGTAATGTGTAACGAATGGTTTTGCGTTCGTTCCGCCGGGTATAGGGTGTAATAGCGGTACTGTGACTTCCAAGAAATCCTTCTTTTCGAGGACGTCTCTTATCGCGGATACCATTAAACTCCCTTTCCTTATTTTCTCCCTAGAATCTTTATTCATTATAAAATCCAGATACCTTTTCCTATAGCGTTTTTCCGTGTCCTCAAGGCCGTACCATCTCGAAGGCAGGGGTAAAAGCGATTTTGAAAGCATCATGATCTCTTTAGCCTGTACCGAAATCTCACCGGTCTTTGTCTTTACCACCTTCCCAGCTACGCCGATTATATCGCCGGCATCAAGGTACTGCATCAGCCCTACGGATTTTTTTTTAAGGTCTTTTTCGTTTACGTATATCTGTATGTCGCCGACTTCATCTGCCAAGTCTAGGAATTTTAATTTACCATGGTCGCGTTTAGTCATTATCCTGCCTGCTACTTTGACCTCTGAACCTTCTAATTTTTCAAAATTACCGCGTATGTTTAGTGTGCTTTGAGTCACTTCGTATTTTCCGCCGTAAGGATCATAACCATTTTGTCTTAAGGATTTCAATTTTGAAAGACGGTCTGGGTCAAAATCGAATTTAAATCCCATAGTAAGGTATTGCCGCTGCAAGGAAAGTCGCTATTCCTATAAGCAATGAGTAAGTTATTAGTCTGGTTTTAAGGTCTTTACTAGGAGAGATTAGACCAACAAACGTTTTGCTCAATAAACCTGCGCTTATTATCAATCCAAGTAAAAATCCAGCATATTGCGCGCTTATTGTGCCGTGTATGAAAGCGAATCCAAGTGAGAAGGCGGAACCAGCGACGTTTGCAAGCGCAGACGCAAAAAAGGTCAAAGCCAAATACTGTGGAGCAACGATAGTGACAATCCTAGATACAGTGAATATAACAAAGAATATTGCTGCAAATTCCAATATTGAGACTAGAGGGAATGGACTGGTCTTGGTTTTTACGAAACCATTGAGATTTTTTCTTCCAGCGTAGAAGAGAATCGTCATCGCAGCCAATGAAATTGCTATCGCCGGAAGAGCGTAATAAAGTATGGCACTGGATAAAGTAGTTAGGTAGAGAAAAAGACAGGCCTGTATTAATATCATCGGCGTGTTCGCAGAGAACATTATATTATAAAATAAAGTTTTCGTCCCATTTTTTATTTTATTAGCTAGTTTTACAAGACTGAAAGCGACTGCCGTACCGGTTATAACGCTTCCGATAACGGAAGAAAGTAGAAGACCATATTTCGAAACTCTTAAAAATATGTACTGAAGGAAGAATACCGTACCCATCGTCGCTACTATAAGCCAAAATTCAAATGGATTAAAAAATGAGTAAGGTCCCATATATGTGTCCGGCAGAAGCGGAAGTATAACGAATGCTACAAGCAATATGTTTATAATAGCTAAGAGTTCGTTTCTTTTTATTTTTAGAATAACTTCTAGAAATTCTCTTTTATAGAAGCTTATCGCGGCTGCAAGAACGCTAAGTACTATAGCATATTCATAGTAGCCTAAACCTACCAGCAACCCGGACGTGAATACCATAAAAGTCGCTATAAAAGTGGTGGCCCCGGGATTTCTTATCAGATTGCTTTTTGCTAAATAGATCGATGTCGCAATTATGGTTATAACAGCTGCGCCGGCTATTAGGAGCGCGGGGGAACTTCCGCTTATTATGTATAAAAGTGCAAAGATGTAGCCTAAAAGCGATATGAATATGCAGGTTCTCAATCCGAGATATATCTTGGTACCGCTCTGCATCCTATATTCGTTTTCGAGTCCTACTATTGAGCCAAGGGCTACGGCAAGCATCAAATAGATTAGCGAGGGCAAATCAACTACCATGTAAAAACCTAATTATTTATTCAATTTAACCTTTTAATTGACAAGATTAAGCTCAACTAACTTTTTGTGAGCTTTTTATAAAGATTAAAAAACTTGTTAGCGGTGTCCTTCCAAGTAAGATTTGTCAGTTCTTTATAGGCTTCAGCCGACATAGTTTCGTTGATTCCTTTATAAGTAAGCAAGCCGAGTATCATATCTGCCATCTGGTCAGAATCCCAAAAATCAACCTTGAATACGTTCTTTAAGAGTTCGGCAACACCGGATTGGATAGAAACTATCGCCGGCGTTCCAGAGGCAATAGCTTCGAGTGCCGTTATGCCAAAAGGTTCCGAAACAGAGGGCATAACAAAAACTCTAGCTATAGAATAGAAATAATCTATATCTTCATCCGATACCCTTCCTAAAAAGATAACTTTATCGCTGAGCCCAAGGTCTATAGAGAGCTCTATGAGATTTTTTAGCTCTGGGCCTTCGCCTACTATGTAAAGAAGCGCGTCCTTGTCGTTTTTCGTTACAGTCTTAAACGCCCTTATAAGATGGTCTATGCCTTTCTGAGGCGAGAGTCTTCCCGTGTATAGGACGATTTTTGATCTTTCATTTGTTCTTGGTAAATTGAATTCTGCGCGATCTATCGCATTGTATATAACGGATATCTTCTCAGGCTTGACGCCATAATTTTTTATTAATTCACCTTTCAATCTTTCGCTGACCGCCACAATCGCATCTGCGGATTGAACAGCACTTTTTTCTTGGCGTTCAATCGCCGGCCAAGGATGTCCTATCGTTCTGTCACTTTCGGTACTGTGCATCGTTATCACAAGCGGCTTTCCAGTCATTTTTTTAACCGCTATTCCGGCTCGTGCGGTTATCCAATCGTTTGCCTGTATGATATCAAACTTCTCAGTTTTTACTATTCTTAAAACATTCTTTGTGTAAGATTCTATCTCGTGTTGAATATCTTCGTATAGTTCGCTGAACCCGCCAGCCTTGAAATTTTTGTAAATACTAGTCATCTCGTTTAAAGGCGCTATCTTAAATTTTACTTTTTGTATATTCTGATAATCAGAGAACGGAAGTATAAGACTTACATCCATTATTTTTGATAATTCTTTGACTACTTCATAAGTATGTCGTCCCAGACCTCCAACAGAGTGTGGTGGAAATTCCCACCCAAGAAAAAGAACTTTCATAATCACTTCTCTACGCATTAATGATGTTTTTATAAGATTTAAGCACTATTTATTTTAAGCAGATTAAATACAAGAGATACAATCATTAAATCTAGTGGTGGAGAAGATGAAAATCCAGGAAACGGAAAGCCAAATACCTAAACAGGTATACACTAAGATAAAAGATAAGATAGTCGAATTTCTCCCCCCGCAGGCGGAAGCGATAAAGAAGGGGCTATTCGAAGGAGAGAATATCTTAGTGTCAGCACCGACTGCGTCTGGAAAGACTTTGATAGGTGAGATGGCTATACTTAACGCAGTTTCTTTGGGAAAAAGAGCCATTTATGTTGCGCCGATGAGGGCATTGATCTCAGAAAAGTTTGAGGACTTTACAAGAGAATATCCAGAAGTAAAATCCGCACTTTCGATGGGGGATTATAGCGAAAGCGATTCTACGATTGGTGCTTATGATGTTTTATTTGTGTCTACAGAAAAACTTGATAGTCTTTTGCGTAATTCTGGTAACTATCTGATAAATGTAGGCTGTATAGTTTATGACGAAATACACCTGTTGACGGATGTAGGGCGCGGCCCTACGCTAGAATTTTTAATCGCACTAAATAAGAAAATATTTGCAAGTGCGCAGATAATAGGTCTTAGCGCTACAATAAGTAACGCCGAGGATATCGCCGAGTGGCTCGGGTGCAAGCTGGTAAAGAGCGATTTTAGACCTGTGAAGCTCGTTAAAAAAGTTTATTTTGACGGCGAGCTACTTGGTGGTAAGAAAGAAACTCTGAACAATGTCGAAGACCCGCTTCTGAATATAGTGATGGAACTGATTAAAAAGCAAAAGCAGGCCCTTATCTTTGCTCAGACTAAAAAATCAACAATGTCCAATGCAAAACTCATATCTAACGTCTTCGCGCCAAAACTTGTCCCAGAAGACAAAAAAGCCCTAAACAAACTAGCCGATGAGATTTTAAATGTTTTGGATAGACCGACATCCCAATGCGAACAAATAAGCGACCTTGTAAGAGGCGGCGTTGCGTTCCACCATGCGGGCTTAGTAAACAAACAGAGGAAACTAATAGAAAATGGCTTTAGGAACGGTCTTATAAAATTCATAGTCGCAACACCCACTTTAGCTATGGGAGTTAATCTGCCGGCAAACACAGTGATAATTTCCTCTGTATACAGGTACGGAGAATATGGCTCAGAATCGCTTCCAGCTCTTGAAATAGAACAGATGCTTGGGAGGGCAGGTCGGCCTAAGTATGACAAAGAAGGAACGGCGATAATAATAGCAAGAAACGAGAGAGACTTAGACCTTATACAGAAAAAATACGTAGAAGGAGAAGTAGAGCCGATAATATCCAAGTTCAATAGTGAAATCGCCGTAAGAAAATATACGCTGGCACTGTCTTGCCTAGAACTGTGCCGGTCAAAAGACGATTTCAGTGCCTTTTTTGACACGCTCTTCATTTCAAGTCTTGGAATAGACCTAACAGAAAAAATAGACGCGGCGATGGAGTTTTTAGAAGAGCACGATTTCATAATAGATGAAATGGGCAAGATATTAGCCACCAGACTAGGGAGATTAATAAATCAATTATACCTTGACCCTTACACAGGCCTTGTATTCATGCGATTCATAGAAAAGATGAAAGAAAGCGACAGAATAGACCCATTCTCTATCCTCCACGTTCTTTTCTGCACAGAGGAATTCAGATTTATAAGGATTTCGCAGTCAGAGTTCGAGAGGTACGAGGAAGAAAGTTATACTCTGAGTCTTCTAACAGACCAGAACCTAGTAGAATACGATCGCTTTATATCTGCCATAAAAATGGCGCATATAATATCAGAATGGATAGACGAGAAAAGTGAACGTGATATAGAAGAAGACTATAAAGTTCTCCCCGGGGAATTTTACGTAACAATAGAAAGTATAAGATGGCTAGTCTACAGTCTTAAAGAATTAAGCAAAACCTTAGGTGGAAAATCAAACGAGATAGCAAAACTCTCCACAAGGATAAAGTATGGCATCAAGGAAGAATTACTGCCTTTGATTTCCGTGCCGGAGATTGGACGGGCGAGAGGAAGAAGATTATACTCCCTTGGCATAAAAAGCATATCAGAACTAAAGGCGACACCGATAGACAAGCTGTCCCACATACTTGGCAGTAAAATCGCAGGAAAAGTTTACTCTTACCTACATGAAGAAGATGCGCAAAAGAAATTGATATAAACAAATAACTCAATACCCTATTATGAGGATATTAGCCGCATCGGACATACACGGTGACCTGAAAGCTGCAGAGAGCTTAGCTAAAAAAGCAAAGAAAGAGAGGGTAGACCTCGTTATTTTAGCGGGCGACCTGTCCATATTCGGTAATGGATTAGAAGGATTGTTAAAGCCGTTCTCTGACCTAAAGAAAAAGGTAGCTATAATACCGGGCAACCACGATAGTGAAGCGGACATGTTTATGCTTAAGAAGAGATATTCAGATATACTTTATGATTTGCACAGTTATGCATTCAAGGTCGGCGGGGTCGGCTTCTTTGGTTGTGGCCTTGCAAACATAGGGCCAAATGAACTTTCTGAGAATCAAATAAAAAAGAGAATACAAAACTCATTTAGATACATAAGTGACGCAAAGAAAAAGGTAATGGTCGTACACGTTCCTCCGTATAAGACCAAATTGGATGTTATAGGAAAGGACATGAATGTAGGCAGCACAGCGGTCCGTGAAATGATTGAGAAGCTTAAACCCGAGAAGTGCATCTGTGGCCACATACACGAGACATTCAGCTTAGAAGACAAACTGGGGGGCACCACAGTAATAAACGCAGGTCCGAAAGGAAAGATAATAGAAATTTAAATAAGAGACAGATAAATATCTAAAACTTCATAAGAAATATTGAAGGGCCCATAGTCTAGTCCGGATAGGATAGATGGCTTCGAATGCATCAGATGGAGTAACCATCTGACCTGGGTTCAAATCCCAGTGGGCCCTTTATTGATGAGGCAAAAATCTTGTGGTAGAAAATGAGGAATACGATGTAGAAAAGCATTACGATAAAATAGCTGCCGCTTACGAAAAGTTCGAGGGATATAATCCTAGAAAACACGTTTTGATAAAAGAATCTTTTATAGGGGCGTTTCCAAAGCTTAGTGGGCTATCTGTTTTAGATTTGGGTTGTGGCGCTGGATTCTTCGCCCAGCTAATTAAATCCTGGGGGCAGGACGCGTCATCGGCGTCGACATGTCGCAAAAACAGATAGACATAGCGCGTTCAAAGAGCTTGGCTAACGGATTTAATATAGATTTTATTAAATCGGACATAAAAGACTTGGATCTTAAGCAAAAATTTGATGTCGTTACAGCCGGGTTCGTTTTTAGTTACGCACCCATCTGTACGGAATTAAAAGATTATCTCCGGGTCGCTTATAATCACCTAAAGACGGACGGTAGACTTTTTTCTGTCGTATGTAATCCGTTGAATCCATTAAGAGAAAGCGGAGTCCTGTATAGAGTTTCTCTAGCAGATGGAAGCCCGCTTAAAAACGGGTCGAAGCTATGCTGTGAGTTTTTCGATAGGGATGGGAAATTTCTTTGTTATGACTATAAATTCTTCTGGGATAGAACAAGTATAGAAGATTCGGCGATTAAGACCGGATTTAATAGGTTGTTCTGGATAGACATAAAAAATCGCGAAACAAGCACAGACGATGTCCCAAAACTTAAATCTACAAACGCGATATTCTACGCAAGAAAGTAAATTTAACCGATTTTTAACGCTCAGATTTAAATCTTATAATAAATTTTCTAAGTCGTTTATAGAAAAATATCTAAGAAAGGTATAAATATCACACATAATTACTGAATAGATATGGCCGAATCAGATTCCAAAAAATTGGCAAGAAGATTATTTCTTCACGAGAAGCCGTTCATGCTTTTACAGGCAATTTCCTCAAATGAAGGCCGAGTTTATTCTGCGATGATGTCGAAGAAAATAGATTGCAGTTATGCTTACATAGTTAAGTTGATAAAAGTAATGAACGGGCTTGGCATAACTTCTTTTGACGGCAGCAAGCACAAGAAAATGATAAGACTTACGTCTAAGGGTAAGAAAATATACAAACTACTTTCTGAACTCTAATCACCGAGCTTGTTATCTATACTTTCTGCGTACTCTTCCACTCTTTTTAGTATCCTGTCTATTATGTACGGCTTTATGAAAGTCTCAAGGAGTTCTCTTAACTTCATGTTTTCCTTTATCCTATAACAGTTGTCCCGCCTTTCTACTATCCCAACCGCAATAAGTTTTCTAAGGTCCCGCAGTATATTTGCATAAACTATCTTTACGTCAGTCTTGTATAGTTCTTTTATTATTTCGTAGCTGTCTAGTCCGTCTTTTTTAGATTTTTTTTGCTTTAGCAATATATCCAGTATGTGTACAATAGCAACCCGACTTTCGCCTGGGCTTATCACGCCGATAGATATACAGAATCGTCTTAGGTTTGTGAAGTAATCGGAAGAGGGCTTCTCAAATTCATTTAGACTTATACCCGCAAGAGGCTTGTCTCTATACAATCTCTTTCTGATTTTACTTTCTCCGTCTTGATTTTCCATTGCGTTTTTATTGTTTTTGGTTAGAAAGCGTATTTATTTTGTTATGCAGCTCGATTATGTCTTCTTTTGTTGCAAATAAAACAAGACTCGTCTTTACTCTCCCGACTTCAGTTTCGATATCGCCAAGTTTTTTCATCATGTCGTTTAGTCTGTTGTTTATATCGACGAATTTATTCATGTACGAGCTAAGTTGGTTGAACATTATCTCCATCTTTGAGGACTGGGCGTTTATCTTATTTTCACTGTCTTCTACGGCCTTTGCGGTCGTTTGTACATTATCAAATAATTTTGAGGCGTTTTTTACGACCGAAAGTTCGGATATCTTATTTGACAGTGCGGATACATTCTTTTCGAGATTATTATAATTCTCTAAAGTCTTACTCATTTCCTTTTCTAAATTGTCTATCTGGTCTTCGTTTTTCTTTATCTCTACATTCAGGGATTCGGGGTTGTAAGAATTTAGATTAGACGTTGCGCTTCGTGCTATATTTATGAAATCCATTACATGCTTCTGAGCGTCAATTAATCCCTGCTGTATGTTTTCGAATTCTTTGCTTATTGTATCGAGCTTAAGATTCAAACCATTGCTCTCGACTGCTAGTCCGTTTGTAGCGTTTGTTAAGCTTTCAAATCGCGTGTTTATTGTCGAATGGAGCTTTTTTAGCTGGGTTACGTCATCTACCAGCCCGTTTATAGCCGGTAAGCCAGAATAGACTGTGTCTGAAAGCTTGCTAAATTTTTCTGCCAATTCATTATTCGTAGCGTTTATATCGCTTACGTTTGCTTTTAACATGTCTGAAAATTTTGCAACGGTTTCGTTTACCCTATTTATATTCTCCGAATCTTTATCGGCATTTTCCACGACCTGTTGCGAAACAGAGTTAAAACTTGACACAGCTTTGTTAAGGTCGTTAGATACTTTACTTAGATTAAGTAAAAGGCTATCGGTCACAGAATTCAATTTGTTAAGCCTGTCAAAAGAATCCGTATAATTATCGTTAAGCTTTTCAACAGCCGAATTGAAACTTGATATTGCAGCATTTAGGTCGGAAGCGAGTTTGTTTACTTTAACTTCTAACCCGCTTACATAGGCAGGATCTACGTTGTTTTCTCGCGCTTTATCCAGTCCACTTATGCTTTGTGCGATTAGATTGAGTTTTTTGTATACGTCAGAAACCGTAAGGCTTAGCGAATTATTAAAATCGTCAACGTTTTTGACATATGTCTGGTAATCCTGGGATAACTCTATTTTTGGAGAAGTATTTGGCATAGAGAATATTGTTTTTTTTGATATTTAAAGATTTATTATTTAATTTGGTTTTAATCGTTTAATCTGCATTTTTACGTTGCAGGCTTCACATATTTCTTCGGAAGCCGGCGCGCCGCACGCAGCGCAATTAACCAACTGGCTACGCGGGTTTTCAACATAGCTATCCGAATACTCTCTTTTTAACTCCATCATCAGGTCAAGCATGTATCTTTTCGAACCGGGCATTTCAGATTCAAGCTCTTTTATCTTTCGTGATATTACGCCCCTAAAACCTAAACCAGCGTATGGACACGGCGTGTGGAGGGCATTTATTCCGTTAACCATAGAAAAAAGCATGGTTTCTTTTTCGCTAATGAACATAAACGGCTTTATCCGCGGTACAAAACCCTTGTATTGTGAGATCCCAGATATTGGGCCTAATCGTATTAGCTTCTCAAAGTCGTTCTGGAATAGGTTCATCATAACATTTTCAGCCTCATCGTCCATATTGTGTGCGGTCGCCATCTTGTCTGCTCTGTTCTCTGCAGCGGAAAAATTAAGCATGTGCCTTCGCAAAACGCCGCAGGTTCCGCACGGTATGCCGGGTTTGAGTTTTGTTATGGCATCCATAGTAGCTCCTGCAAAGTCTCCGTAAGAATAAATTTTATACGTCACACCCCAGGCATCGCAGTATGTCTTCATCGTTTCTATAGTTTTGTCTCTATAGCCTTTGATTCCTTCGTCTATAGTTATAGAGATTATGCTGTTTTTCTTTTTGAAGTATTTCGCGATTATGTAAAGTAAAGATAACGAATCCTTTCCGCCAGAATTGGCAACTGCGATAGTCTCTCCATCGTTTATTAATTTATATTTTTTAATCGTCGATAGGGTAATTTTTTCAAAGTTTGATTTGAAATGGTCAACGCAGAAAGTTCCATTGCTACTAGATATTATTGCGTTCTGTCTACAAGCTTCACATTTCATTTTATCCGCCAGAAAATACTTCTATCATGTTTATAGTGGAACCGTCTTTAAGTTTTTTATCTTTGGTGTATATATCCCCGTTTTCATCGACTATTAGAACGGCGTCATCAGTCGTCCTAAGTTTTTTAATTAGCTCTTCCACCTTCCCAGTTTTTATCTCTACCTGCTTCTCACCGAAATTTATGTTTTTTACTATTATTTTTACCATATGTTTTTATCTAAGTTACAGGCAATCATTTTAAATTATGCATGGCTCTTAAATCTTTTTCAAATATCTCCAGATCAGTAGGTATGTCCAATGATATCGAATCACGTAAAGAAACCCCCCTCGATCGTTTTTCCCTCCAAACCTTCGTATTGAATTCGATTATAATGTTAGAATATTTTGCCATCTCTTCAAAACCGGTTATACTAGAAGGAAATCTCATTTTGTGTATCGATTCTTCGGAGTATAAGCTAGTCCATATCGACTCGGTTATGAAAGGGCATATCGGTGCAAGCAGGAGTAGTATAGTCCTTAAAGTTTGATTTAGAGCATATATGGCTGAAAGTTTCTCTTCTTTTGAGAAGTCTTTACCGTACGCCCTAGCTTTTACCATCTCTATATAATGTGGGGCAAAAATATTCCATGTAAATTCTCTCAGCCTGTTGCTAGGGACAAAAAAATTGAATGCGGTATATCCTTTCAGTGAGTCTTTTACCGCCGAAGATAACTCTTCTAGTATCCATTTGTCTGCAGGTAAAAGTTTTTTCGGTTTTTCAGTCATGCCATAATCACCAAACTCTTTTATAAATTTAGCCACGTTCCATAATTTTGTGAGGAATTTCTGGGCGCCCATTATTCTTTGTTCTGAGAAAAGAAAGTTGCTTCCGGGAGACGCTTCTGACGCCGCCCAAAATCTAAATGCGTCCGAGCCGTAGCGTTCTATAATAAGCATGGGGTCTACGCCGTTTCCCTTGCTCTTGCTCATTTTTTCACCATGTTCATCTAATCCCATGCCACCAATCCAAACGTTGGACCAAGGGGGCGTTTTTGTCAATTCAAAGCACCTTACTATACTGTAGAAGAGCCAAGTCCTAACTATGTCTACCCCCTGCGCACGGATTGTAAGGGGATAAGTTTTTGAATGAAAGTTAGCGTCGTTCAAATATTTCGTTACGAAAAGTGAGCTCACGCTCGAATCCATCCAGGTGTCAAATGTTCTTGTGTCACCATAAAATTCGGTTGATTTACACTTTTTACAGACCGTTTCGCTAGGCGGATTCTCTTTCCAAGGCCTATAATATCTACCTGGCTGGGGCACATATGCCTCGTTACATTTTTTGCAATACCATAGAGGTATCTCGGTCCCATAGAATCTCCTTCTAGATATCGGCCAGTCCGCCGCCACTTTCATCCAATTAAGCAATATTTGTTTATGCTGTTCCGGTATAAAATTGAGTCCATCTATTATTTCCGCCACCTTATCTTTAAGGTCCTTTATCTTCATGTAATATTCATCCATCGGTATTATCTCAACTGGGCTTTTGCTCCTGTCACAGGTAGGTGTCCTATGCGAGATCTCCTGAACTTTTTCTAGAGAACCATCTTCCTGGAGCAATCTTAGTATCTCCTTTCTTCCAGAATTTACAGTAAGCCCCGCAAGCTTACCTGCGGCATCGGTTAATCGTCCGTTTTCATTAATTATTATCTTTTCATCTAGACCTAGCTCTTTGAAAAGAAGAACATCGTTATAGTCGCCATAAGAGCATACCATGACCGCCCCGCTGCCAAATTCTGGTTTAGCTGAACTATGTCCAAGTATATCGACTTCTGTTTTGTATATAGGGACTATGGCACGCTTGCCTATCAAGCTTTTGTATCTAGTATCCTCCGGGTTGGCTATAATCGCTCGGCACGCGCCTAAAAGTTCTGGTCTGGTGCTTGCTATAGTTATCGTGTCTTTTGACCCCTTTACTTGAAAGGTAAAATACGCCAGTTTTGTTGGGAGTTCTTTGTATTCTATCTCAGCATCGGCTATAGTAGTGCCGCATTCAACGCAGTAGTTTGTAGGACGGTTCCCGCGGTATATCATTTCATCTTTCCAGTGTTTTATGAAAGTTGCTTGCGTCAAAGCCCGGTACTCATCAGAGTCAGTCCTATACATATTTTTGAAATCTGCCGAGAATCCAATCGCCTTCAAAATCTCGACCATCTCGCTTTGCAAATCGTCTAGTGCGCCCCGGCAGAGCTCTATAAATTTTTCTCTTTCCGTTTCTCGCATCCGTATATCATACTTTTTTTCGGTATATCTTTCCACAGGCAGGCCGTTTCTATCCATACCGATGGGAAAAAGCACCCCTTTGCCGAGCATTCTTTCCGATCTAGCTATTGCATCAATCTGTGAATATTGTGCGGCGGCCCCCAGATGCCATGGTCTACCAGAAGGATATGGCGGAGGCGTGTCAATTCCGAAAAATGGCTTCGCGATTTTTACGTCAAAATTTGATAGTTCTAGATTATCGAGTCTTTTTTGGATTTCTTTCTCAAGATCTCTACTCCAACCTTTAGCGTCTGAAAATATCTGCTTGCTATCTTGCTTATCCATCTAAGATAAGGACAATTTGCTTTTTAATTCTTTGCAAAATGCCTGCGTCTTACTCAAAAGTTATTTCCTGGCCGTCTAATAGTATATGAGACGTTTTGTTTAATTCATACCCCATTTCTTTTCCCATCTCGATTCCAACGCTTATCTTATCCATCCCCCCGTGTGAAGGTATGTAATGTTTCGGCTTTAACATTTTTAAAATAAGTTTATGTTCATTTTTCGACGCGTGGCCGGAAACGTGTACGTTGTCAGCTACGTTTACGTTCAACTCTTCCAAGGCGTTCTGAAGCATGCTTCTATTCGCTATGTTTAATGGCGTAGGAATCACCCTAGATGAGAATATAACCGCGTCTTCATTACCGAGTCTATATTCGTATTGCCCCGTAGCAAGCTTGTCTAGAAAAGCACCCTTCTCCCCCTGATGACCAGTACAGATGATAACATATTTTCCCGGTCGGTCCCTTACATATTTAAGGATATTATTGATCTGTTCTCTTTTCATAGCGACTTCAGGAAATTTCGCCTTTTCTATAAATTTCGTCTCTATAGCCGCTTTTGTATACATCGCCATGCTCCTTCCAAATATTAGTACCTGACGATTAAGTTTCCTGCTTATTTCTATTATATTTTTTATTCTCGCGATGTGCGATGAAAATGTTGTTATAAATATCGTTTTGTTATCGAGGGTCTTTTTTATAACGTCCTCAAGCATGGTCCTGACAACGCTTTCCGAAAAAGTATAACCTTCCTGGTCTACATTGGTAGAGTCTAAGATTAGCGTGTGTATGCCTTCTTTTGCTATTGCTTCGAGTCTTTCATAATCCGGTTTTTTGCCGAGAGTCGGGTTGTCGTCAAGTTTCCAATCATTTGCATATATAACAGCACCATATTCAGTGTGGAGAACGGTCATGGCAGAATTAGGTATCGAGTGCGTTATGTTAACAAATTCTAGGGTAGTTTTTTGGGAGATCTTGTACTTTGTACCTGTGTTCAAACTAATGAATCTCAATCCACCTACTTTAACATTTCTTGCCAGGTGTTCTAGTACTTTAATAGTAAACGGAGTCCCTATTATCGGGCAATGATATTTTGCTGCGAGAAATGGTACCGCCCATACGTGGTCGAGATGGCCATGGGTAAGTACTATTGCCTTTACTCTTTTTCCGTCTTCCTCAAAGAATTTTCTGTCGTCCGGTATAACGCCGTTTTCTATAAGTGCCTCGGTATCCCTAATAGAAATGTAGTTCTTATCGTCTTCGAAATCTACGAGTTTCTCTATATCAGCGCCCATATCGCATATAACTATGTCGCCATCGACATCAACAGCAGTCATGCTTTTTCCTATTTTACTGTATCCTCCAAATGCTTTTACTTTTATCATATATTTTTTATAAATTCACCCACGTTTTTAATCCTATGTTTTTTGGATAGTCGTTCTAGGCTTTTTGTGACCCCGCCACCATATTGCATAGCCTTCTTTTTTCTTTCGGATAAGAGTTCACTAAGACCTAAAGACTTACCTAGGTCTCTTAATAACCTCTTATCATAAATATCATTTGATTCTGCACCTACATTCGAGTAAATAGCATATTCTACGACTTCTTCGTCTAAATAAGGGAATCCAATCCCCACCCCAAGGCTTTTAGACATTTTTCTGAGCCGCAAGAGATCGAATACGCCGAGATAGTTAAGTCGCTCTTCGCGAAAAGACCTTAATCTGTCTCTCGGCACCCCTCTGTGTTTTTTGAACCCGAAGAAGAGTTCGTCGCTGCCCAATCCGCTTAGTACTTTTTTATAACCTCTCTCCTTTGCGTATCGCATAACCGCATATTCGGTTATCCCAATTATTATGCTGTAAGTATCCAAGTCTAGCTCCTTTAGTATCTTTACTATTTTCTCTACTTCGTCATCGTCGAGGATCACTTTAGATATTTTTGATTTAAGATCGGTGCCCAGCACCCCGGCATATTTTATGTCTTCACTCTCTTTAAAACCGCCGACTATAAGGTCGCAGGTTTTGTTTATTTTCAAACCTATCGCAGCTATCACCGAAGAGTCTATGCCTCCAGATACCATTATGCCATCAAAGTTACCGCACCTTTTTATGGCACCATACATTATGCTGTCAAAAGTTTTGGTGGCCACGGCTGGTTTCTTCTCAAGTCTAGTTATTGTTATTTTGCCGTTTTTCCTGACTAAAGAGTTCCCAGGTAGGATAAAAGTAAACTCACCTATCTTAACAGATGCACAGTTTGAGTTGAAACGGTCTGTCTCTATTTTTGAATCATCTGCGTTATTATCTTCTGTTTTTTCTTTTACTACTCTCATATATTTTAATCCTAAGTTTATCCCCGTTTTGTATTTTTCTTTTGTTATCTACAGGAAGTTCAAGCACGTTCGTCGCTTCTGTGGGGCCATAATAAAGCCGCCAAGTCTTCGCTATAGTTGAATCAAGTACTTTTAGATTTTTATCGAGCCAGACGATTCTCAAGTTGAATCTAACAAAGTTCATGTGGATATCTTTTACACCTGGCAAATAAGCGCCACTACCTGGCAATCTTACGAACATCAAACCTACAAGCTTAAGCTTAAAAGTATCACAGTATTTTACTTTTTTTGCTATAAGCTTGTTTCCCAGATAAAAGTCACAAAGCTTCATAATTCTCTAAAATTGTAGCTCCTTTGTAAGAAAATCGTCCAACTTAACATTCTCAAGCTTTTCCTTTTCTTCTTTTGTGCCCATTTCACCGGCAAGCAGATACAATATAAGACCTATGCTGTTGCCGTTCTTATTATTTCCGGGTATTATAAGGTCTATAAAACTTATTTTGTTGTCAGTATCACAGATTCCTATCACCGGGATGTTTATGCGTCTTGCGTCATTTATTGCGCGTCTATTGGTATTGGGGTCAGTAACAAGCAGTACCTTAGGTTCAAAAAAGTTCTTATAATTTATATTTGTAAGCGAACCTGCAAGATATCTACCAAAGTTTACGCTTATGTTCATCAACTTCGCGAAATTATAAACTGCGTAATAAGCGCTGTCTAAGGTGCAAACCAGGAGTATGTCCTTTCGATTGTATTCACCCAGCATTTTTCCAGCAAGTTTTATCCGTTCATCTATCAGCTTTATATTCAAAATAGTGAATTTATTCGCTATCCTTTTGAATATGAATCGTTCAAAGGCATGGTTTATAGTATTTGTGCCTATTCTAGTCCCGTATTTTTTATAAGCTTCTAGCTTCTCTATTTTCTTAAATACCATGTTAATTTAACTCGAGTAGCCTATTTATCTTTTCTACTCTTTCACCTCTATTGATTCCGACTTTTAAATACTTTGCGGCTAAGCCAACGGATAGATCGGATATAATAGATACGCAGGTTTCCTCCGAGCGGTGTGAGACAACCTTTGCAAGACCGAATTTATCGGCTAAATCCGAAAACGCCTTAACTTTGTATAACGAGCCAACTTGATTTGGTTTTACAAGGGTCGCATTCATCTTTCCTTTTGCAGCTTCAAGCCGATCAGTTTTTGTAGCCGTTACATCGTCCCCCACTATGAGTGCATGACTATCCGATAAGATTTCGCCATAATCCTCTATAAGAGTCTCATCTACCGGGTCTTCTATATAATAAAGATCAAATTCCTTCTCTAGTTTTTTGACGAGGTCTATCTGCTCTTCCCTAGAAACTTCCTTCTTTCCGTATATTGGTCTATTATAAACGTATTTGCCATCTTTGAAAAACATAGAGGCGGCCATATCCATACCCAGCCTTATATCCATGCTGGTTTTTTGGATGACCTTCTCTACAGCTTTTCTTACAAGCTTTAAAGATTCGTAATTGTCAAGACTTGTTACGAACCCCCCTTCAGGATCGACGCCGCCAAGAAAACTATAAGTGCTGTTTTTTAGCAGCTCTTTTAGTTCCTTATAAACGGAAAGTGTGCCGTTTATGCTTTCTCTAAGATCGCCACTGATCGTGGTTACAAGTATCTCCTGTATGTCCATTCCTAAATTTGAAGTATGCACGCCTCCGCCAAGCATCTTCGATATAGGCAAGACCAATGATTTTTTGCCGAATAAAGAATATGGCTCAATTTTCAGGGAGTTGCTTAGGGCGTAAACCAGAGCATATGAAAGAGAAAGAGAAGGTCCGCCAATAAATTCTTCTGGTAGAGTTCTTTCGAGCAAGTAGATGTCATCAATTCTCGTAAACTCCTTGTTCTTTAGAGTTTGAAGAAAATCATTGAAATTTTTTATCTCGGCGTCTATGCCGCTACCAAATTGCGCGACTTCGTACTGGCTTGTGCTTTCTCCAGCAGGAGAAGAGCCCCGGAAAAAGCCAGATTCAGTTTCAACTTTTACCTGTATAGTATAATTCGAATTTGAATTTAGTATCTTTTGTGCAGCTGCGCTCTTTATTTTCATATTCTAGTTAGGAAGTTCATATTTATAGGCTTTTTGTTAAGAAATGCTGGTCAATTGCAGACTTTTCTAGAAAACAACAGGAAGGCCGTATGTTTCAAGCCGCTGCTTTCTGGTCGAAATATGTCCCTTTCAAGTTCGACCTTCCATTCGTTTTCGACCGTTGTTACAAGCCTTTCAAATTTCATGCTGGCAGGAAGCGCCTTTATGGTCTTTTCTACCTGTATAGCGGAAGGGGAATAAGTGCATAATCTTGCGCCAACTTTCATTGCTCTAAATATTATTGGAACTATATCCCATGGATTCGGTAGGTCTAATAGAACAAAATCAAAATTCTTCTGTTTTGCGCCTTCTTTTATGTCTGCGTTTATTATCTTTATATTGTCTAGTCCGAACAAATCAACATTTTTACGCGCGACCTTCGCAAAGTCCTTTCTTATCTCATAAGATATAACGGTGCCGTTTCTAGCGAACGACCCTAGGACACAGGCAGAAAATCCAGACCCGGTTCCAGCCTCCAATATCTTACTATTCGATTTTATACCGGAATACGCCATTATGCTACCGAGGTCCTTTAGAGTTATTATCTGTGGTAAACGAATAAGTTTTTTGAACAGGTCTGGTATTGATGGCTCGACAACAAAGAATACTTTACCCGTGTGAGTTTTTATTTGGGAACCGGGCTTAAGTTTCTTCAAGCCCCGTGCTTTTATGATACCAAACTCCGTATTTGTATCTTTGTTAGGGTCTATCCAAAAACCAGCCTCAGAATTCAATATGAAGATTTTATTTTCCATCAGGTCATTTTTATTATATTCAATGCATTTCCGTAGGATGAATAGTCTGCTAGCTTCTTTGCGGTTGAAAGCACGAATGCCACCGTTTTGTAGGATGTCGCATACCCGGAGAATTTTATAAAGTCTTTCTTTGTAAGAGAATTCTTTTTAGAGACTATCACGATGACCCTTAATCTATTCTGACCGTAGTCACAATAATATATTTCCGATTCTAATTTTGATACATTGCTAAATCCATATCCAAAGAGCATATCTTTTATTTCTGCCGTAAGGTCTTCCGTAATCTTTACTTTTCTAGCTTTTTTGTTCTGTTTATCTTCGCCGCTTTTAGACGTTTTATCTGGCGGGTTTTTCTCTACAGGCGCAGCTGCGCCAGAATTTAACATTTTGCTCACTTCGTCCAAAGAAAATTGATAATAGTATATGTACTCTTTCTTTTCTCCAGTGTCAGAGTCTTGCGCTGCCACGACTTTTATGAAATCAGTTAGAGCCCTAGAAAAATATCTCTCTTGCGGCGTAAGATCATCTGCGCCTATTACTTTAGCGTTTTTTACCTTAGTAACTAGGCTCTTCTCGTTGTTGTTTAAAGTCTGATAGAGCATGTTCAGTGCGGCATCCCTGTCCTTTTTTAGATAATAAATAGCGGACGTTCCATAACGGCGTTCCGTTCTGCCTACCCCCCCCTTGGATAAATAATAATCTATTATAACAGAAGTTTGTGTTGTATCCTTGCCTATATACGCGGCTATGTCTACTGTGAGGGAAGGTCCACGCGAAAGAACGTTCATTATCTTTGAATAGATCTCGTCTATTTCCGAAGCCATACAATTTACAGTTCTATGATTATTATCTTTATATTTAATGCTTAGTATCAAGGATTATGAATAAAAAAGGACAGATACTGACTATGGATTTGCTCATCTCTTTGTTTATATTTATATTGATATTCACCTCGGTTATAATATTCCTATACTCGATAGCGGACGTTTCTAATCCGTACTCTTCCTATTACGAACAATTTATATCAAATTCGCTAAATACCGTGGCTTCTTCCGGCGTAAATACCCTAATCGGGTCGGAGGGTTTACCTATAAACTGGACTTCAGGTTCGTGTGGCGCTATAAGGACTTTAGGTATCATGTATGATTCGTATCTAGTGTCGCCGCAAAAACTTTACAATTTAACTACGATTTCTTTTAAAGAACCTGGCTGTCTTTCGCAACTTCTTAGAGCTGGCACTGATTTCAATATATCCATTTATTACCTAAACGGCACAAGGGTAAAGATAAATTCTAGCGGAGTCGTCGGAGGAGCAAATGAGGTTGCGATATCTGCCGGTTATCCCATTCCTTCTAACCCGGCATATCTATCTTCTATACAAAGATTTGCTGTCCTCTATCCAGGTAACACTATAATAAGAATAAGTTATTCACGGTGGTTCTGCACCGGAGAAACATGTACATGAGAGCGCAGGTTTTCACTATAGACCTAGTTTTAGGTGCTGTAATAATACTTTCGATAGTAGGCGGGGCATATGGGCTTTCCGCGTATTATTTTTCTTTAAGTCAGGCTTCGATAAGCAACTCGGATCTAAGTGCGCAGATATCGTCTGCAATAACATCTTTTATGACGGTTACCCAAACAAGGACGCAACTCGACAATCTTCAAGTTAATGTTACGACAATATCAAAATCCGGTTTTAAAAATTATACGATAGAAACCTTAGGCGAGGAGTTAGGATTGCCTTATTCAATTTCGATTTACGCTTTAGAAAATTATTCAAGTCAAATACCGAACGTGCAGTTGTTAAGTTACGATTCCAACGGCTTTGAAAACGGCACCTCCATAGAAGCATTTTCAGAACCCATAATAGTGACAAATAAGACGTCTTTGTGCGCTTCTGCATGCAATTTTTCACTGCAGGCACAAAGCGCTTTTCCGGGGGAAAATTTAACGGTCAACACGGCAGAATGCAACGTTTATACTAACAAGGGTTCTGCGACGGGTTGGAAAGTATTTAATAACACTCCTTTGGGTTACTGCACGATCGAGGTCGGCAGTTATCTGGGGGGCGCACTTCCAAATAACTATCTAGTTAAAGCTTATAATTCCACGAGTTCCTTCAAAGGCAACACCACCCTTTATGTACTTGGACTGGATTTGATACAACTAAAAATACAAAAATAAACGAAGGAAGCGTTTAGTCACAGATGCGGCTTATTCACCCCTCGTTGGGTTGTTTTAGCGCCCCCTTCTTTTATATGAAAAGAACCGCACGATTCCTTTCTTCGGACTGCAGTTTATGCTCAAAGTCCGAGAGGTAGGTCTTGGGATCTCCTTTGTATATCCCGTTCTTAATGGCCAGATTATTTATCCTCATGAGCAGTTGGCTTATCTCATAAGCCCTATCATAAGGGACGTTATTTTGGTACTGGTTGTATAATGTAAAATGTTCCAGTACTCTTTCGTACAGTTTTTTTAATTCCTCCCCGCTTTCCATTTTTTTACCTCCCCCTAACAATAATATGATGGGTTCTAATAAAATAGGCAATTTTTATATTACTGGAATATTACTCGTGCGTTTCTTATGGAAAAATATTCCAGTTTATTAGTCACTAAATGAAAGTTATTATAATTACTCGGCGAAAAACTTACCAGCAGATTTTTGTTCTACGTCTAAACGGCTGCCACTTATATTTATTCGCGGCCTTCCAGTGTCGCCGTCTCTCCTCATAGTTACGTTTACTCTCTTTAGAAAACTGTTTATCGCTTGCGAAGTGCTAGTTATTTCATCGGTCATTCCGTTGCGTCCACTTTCGCCGCCGAAGAGCAAGCTTTTTGAACAGATCGAATCTAGGAACATCAAATCATGATCTACGACCACAGCGCATTTTTTCCTCGCACCGACAAAAGAAGATATTATACCCATTGTTTCGAGTCGGTCTTCCATGTCTAGATTTGCGGATGGCTCATCAAATAGGTATATTTCTGCGTTTGCCATCAACGTAGCTATTATAGCTATCTTTTGTAATTCCCCGCCGGAAAGATTTTTTATGTTTTTACCAAGGATTTTTTTTACTTCTAGTTTATTTATTATACTCATAAGTTCTGTATCTTCCAGATAATTTGGTTTTATCACAGCAAAGGCATCCGATACTAAACTATCAAATCTTTGTATAGTCTGCGGTTTATAGGATATCTTTATGCCCAAATCAAGCCGACCATTATTAGTTTCTATAGCACCCGCAATAGCACGCATAAAAGTAGTTTTTCCGATTCCGTTTTCCCCTATTACGCCGATCACTTCACCTTCATGTATTTTACCGGCCTTCGTCTTAAGGTTAAAGCCGTCTAAATTTACTTCAAAGTCTGGCCACAACGCTATAGCCTTGTTAGTGGTAGCTGATGTAGTCCTTTTAACTTTTATTTCCCAGTTTCTGAAACGCACGTTTTCTGTTGGTAGGTATCCACTTATGTAATTGTTTATGCCATTTCTAGAAGGCATAAGATGGGAAACTATCCCATAATTTGCATCCGAACCGTAAAGTATCTGTATAAAATCCGTGAGATAGTCCAACATTATTAGGTCGTGCTCCACTACTATAACAGTCTTTTCTTTTAGGTTGTTTCTTATCGTTTCTGCTACAAGGATACGATTTGTTATGTCGAGATAGTTCATAGGCTCGTCAAAAACGTAAACATCGGCATCCTCGTCTAATACGCTAGCTATTTTTACAAGCTGCGATTCCCCGCCAGAAAGCGTCTTGGTGTCTCTTTCCATTATAGTCTGTTTTACGAGCCAGAACCTGTTTTTCTTAACGTTGTCTTTTACTTTGCCAGCGAGTTCGAAATCCTGTGGTTTTTTGACCACCTTAAGTCCACCACGATAAAGGTTAGTAAGATACGGCTGTATATCCTTGCCTCTGAATTTTTTTATTACATCTTCTGTAGACAATGAGCCGTTATAGTTGCCAAAGTTCGGTTTAAGCTCGTTTGAAATAAGATTGATGTTTGTAGTTTTGCCTATTCCGTTTCGCCCTATCAACCCTACGACCTTGTTTTCTACTGGTGTAGCAATGTTAAAGGTTCTGAAACTGTTTAAACCATATTGGAAGGTTATCTCCTTGGCCACCTCATCCGGCAGATTTATCACTCTTATCGCATCAAAAGGGCATCTTTTAACGCATATTCCGCAAGCTATACAAAGACTTTCTGATATCGCTGCCTTTTTATTTTCTCGCGGGTATACCGTCTCTTTGAAGCCCCCCCTTACTACAGGACATACCTCTACACATATGTAATCACAATTATCAGGAGCTTCGCACTCGTTCTCTTTTATTACCGCAATCCTCATTTTAGAAGCGACATTTTCATACAGCTTTATTCTTAAGTATTGGAGCCTTCAAGTATTAAAACCTTGTTTATTATCGTGACTCTAGTATTATTACATATTTATTTACCGTAAGTAAGTACTATTTCAAAGTAAGAAGTATTTATATAAGTTGGTTCCATAGATAATAATACACTTTGCGCATAAGACGCAAAGAAACTATCGAGTGTGAGGTAATCAAATGGAAATGGAATCTTTAGATAGAATTTATGGAAACAGTATTATAGCTCTCCACATAAGTGATCCGACACCAAAATAGGGAACCGAAAAGTATTTCGGGAAGTAGCGTTCTTAATAATAGCATAAGGGAGTGGAGGAAAGCCGAAGTCGAAGAGAAAAAGAGGCTTTCCAGATGTTAGAAGAAGACGAAGAAGTTTTAAGGAAAAAAGCGAAGGGGTGCAGAAATCCCAATGAGAAGGTCAGGTACCTTGCCCTTCATTCTTTGAGCATGGGCACGCCGATAACGGAGGCGGCAAGATTCTGTATGGTCGACCGTTCTACGGTGTACGACTGGATGCTGCAGTGGAAACACGAGAAGACGCTGTCGGACAAGCCCAAGGAGGGAAGACCGCCATCCTTTGGGGAGACGGAGAAGAAAGAGATAAAGAAGCTGGTAGGGGAGAACGATCCTTCAAAGCACGGTCACGATGTCGCGAGTGGGGCTGCGCAAAGAACCGGTCGTGATATAAATATTTTAGATTTTGATTTTATTCTAAATGAAGCAATATGACTCACAAAAAGCTTTCTACATGCTCGTCGGGCACCAACAGGCAGCGGCAAACTTCTTTTGAGTCCAGAAACATCGATACGCATAATGCGCTCTATAATCAATGCAATGCATGGAGAAACTTTACTCGTATGGAATAGCTTTCTGGCAAACAAAAAGGGCACCGAAGTAGCGTCAAAACTCCTTAATATAAGAGAAGACAATAATGTTAAAAATAGCCCATACAACCGTAGTTTTGACGATGAACTTTACCCGATATCTTCCAAAGTATTAATAGAAAACGGCGTATTAAAGACGTACCTGCATAATATGTATACATCAGAAAAGATGCAAGAACTTAATACTGGTAACAAATTTGATCGCGAAGTGAATGTGACAAATGCGATACTTAAGAAGGGATCTGACAACGTTCAGGGCATGCTTCAAAAAATTGATACGGGGGCGTATCTAATAAATTCGTACCATGGCAAATCTTATATTATATCGGGTTCAAATGCCGTCTTTCATGTTAAGATGCCAGAAGGCCATTATGTAGAGAAAGGAGTTATAAAATATCCGCTAAAAGAGACGACTATCCGTATTGACATGCAAAATCTGATGAAAAATATAATCGCGGTAGGTTCGGATGTAGTTCCAATCCGCAGCTTAAAATCTTTGTACCCGCGCCATACCAGTCATTGTTAATAACTTAAAATATTTAGGAGACTGCATTAATCGACTTGAAAATTTTCGAACTTGACTCTAAAATCTAATAAATCGAATACCTAAAGAGATTAATATTGCATGAAATCTTAACAACTATATGACAGAATATAGGCTAAATAACAGGTTTAACGACGCCTTTAAGCAGGCAGCTTTTGGCGTTTCGCTAGGCGAAAACAATCAGCTTGCAGAATTTGCAAAAGCGCTAAGGTCAGGCTCGCAGATGGCTGAACTAGACTTAGCGAGCCTATATGGGAACACGGGCAATGGTGCTTCTGCGGATAGAATAGGAAAAACCGAAAGACAAGTATTAGGAAATCTAGCGAGAGTAAGCGACGCTGATCTTAGCATGCATGCCCCATGGTCTATAAATCCTTCCGGTATAAATCCAGAATCCCGTCAAAAGGATCCACAATATGAAACTCAGATGAGGAACGAGACAAGAGCAGCCATAAACTTTGCTGATGACGTAAGCAAGTCGATGGGCAGGAAGAATATGCCAATAATATTTCATGCAGCTTCGGATCATTTTGGAAATCCCGACCCCAGCACGCTTTTAACGATTTACGATACAGTAGAAAAGAAAGTACTTCCATTAATTCCAAGAATTAACATGACAGAAGGCGCATTTATAGACATATACGGCAAAGAGAAATATAATCTGATTAAAGATGGCTTGAAGACAACGGAAGATGGCAAGACACTTATCCCTACTCCAGATGCGTTTTTAGAATGGCAGAAAGACCAGGCACGAGAAGCTATGATTCAACAACAATCGAGTCTTGAAGTTCAGAGAAGAAATCTAGAAGCGCAAAAATTTGATCTTGCAAATAAGTTAGCATCCGCCTCTCTAGAGGGAGATAGCAATGAAATAGCCAGATTGACAAAAGAACAAACTAGGTTTGAAATGGAGTCTAAAACCATAGAAAAAGAAAAGAGGGAATTTGAATATCGCGTAGCTAATATAGACAAACAATATGTAAAATTCAGCGATATAGCACCAAACTTAGCGGCAGAAGGCATAAAGGATGCGGCGATAATGTCCGCTAAAAGCGTGACAAAACCGATGGTGCTTGTTGAGAATACCATGACGCCAGATATGTCATTGAGCAGACCCGCAGACGTAGCCAAAACCGTAGAACAAGCTAGAAGACTATTCGTCGAAGCAGCTATGAAAGACCCAAAGTTAGAACTTTCTAGGGGAGACGCAGAAGAATTAAGCAAAGAGCTTATAGGCGTAAATCTCGACGTCGGACACTTAAATTTATTCAAATCATACGGAAAGAAAGATAGAGATATAATAAATATGCTCACAGAAACAGGAAAAATGGACGACCAAACTAGAGTAAGCATAGCAGATTACGTTAAAAGATACCACCTTAATGATAACATGGGGAATACAGATGCGCACTTGCCTCTCGGAGAAGGAACGACCCCAATCAAAGAAATCTTTGAAACACTGAAGAATGCTGGCGTAGAAGCTCCCTCAATAATGGAAGTATTCGGGGGCCTTGGCGGTATAGAAGCCGGCCAGACGCAGTCTCTCGAATATCTCGGCGCGCCTCTTTTCGGAGACACGCTATACAAAAGTCTTCCAGGATACGCAGACATGCCATATTCATCGATAATAGGAGATTACGCCAATTATTCGCAATTAGGCCTAAGAAACGATTTCTTTGCCTACGGCGGATTTAGCGGTCTTTCACCTATGTTGGGTGGCGGATATATGGAAAATGCGAAGGGAGGTGGCGGCGGCTTCTCAGGAGCCCCGATGGTTTGATATGGATGAGAACAATGAAGAAGGAAAACTAGTTTTGAAGGGCTATGATGCAGCCTTTAAGTTCGCGAAAAGCATATTCGGCAAATATCCTAAAATGATAAAAACTATAGCTCTTTTTGGGTCATACAGCAAAGGAAAAGAAACCGAAAAAAGCGACGTAGACCTAATGATAATAATGGATGATGTCTTAAATGACCTTGAAAATAAAAACATCCTCGGGACCTTCTATGAAGACGTAGATAAAAGCTTACAAGAAGAAAAATCGATAAAACTACACATCAACTTCGTTACGCTTACCGCTTTTTGGAGGGGCGTATTGGCTGCAGACCCAGTTTCTGTTAATGTATTGAAATATGGCGTTCCGCTTATAGACACCGGGTATTTTGAACCGTTACAGGTATTACTTAACAAAGGAGAAATAAAACCGACTGAGGAATCTGTATATGCCGCCCTCGCCAGAAGCCAACTTTATGTGGACTCTGCAAGATTGAGGATAGCCGGCGCAGTTACAGATCTATATTGGTCGGTAATAAATTCCGCACAAGCTGTTATAATGAGACAGGGCGAAGTACCGCCGTCTCCAGAGACTATAGGTGGGCTTTTAGAATCGCTGCAGCGGATGCATTTGATCAACAATGAGGATATTATTACTTTCAACGACATATTCGCGCTGGGCAAAAAATTATTGCATGGTGACAAGGTAGATCTAACTGGAGCGGACGTTGATAAAATATTATCTAAGGGAGCAAAGTTTAACGAAAAAATGATTAAACTAGTAGAAAATAAATAATTACAGCGCTACGCTCAAAACAAATCCTACCAATGCACTAAGCGCGGCTATTGTGATGCCTATCCCTATAGTTTTTAATCCGCCGATTATCTTTTCGTGCATTTCTTCTTCGTTATGGGAGCCTATAAAACCAAGCACAAGCAGGCTGATTGCAAGGGATATCATGCTCGCCGGAAAAATGTCATTCTGGCCACCAAAGTAAAATGCGGCATAAGGCGCCAATACTATGAGGCTGCCTAGAATAGTGAAAAGAAAACTTCGGATAGCATAACCTACGTTCTTCTCTGCGCGACTTTTCTCGATTTTCTTTGGTCTGTATTCTTTTAGAAAAAGCGCCTCCCTGTATTCGAGCATCTGTTGGCCGGTCGTAAAGCTTTCTGCGTTGTATGTCGCAAACATATTCGACAACGCACCGGTTATTCCCACAAGGAGTATCGAAGCAAAGGTAAGGCTATACGTATGGAAAAAAGACACCCCCAAGGAAAGACCTATCCCTAAGAATAGGCCATCGCTTAAACCTAGAATAGTATATCTTAATTTAGCTCTTTCCATGGGACGCTACTGTTACTTCGTCCAAGCTGTCTATCACTGCGCCACGCTCCTTCATCGCTTTTTGGACACCGTGGAAATCGATTTTACCGCCCTCTATTATTATCTTAAGGCCTTCGGTCCTTATGTCGACTTCCTCGACTTTTATAGAAACTGTGCCGTTTTTCACGTTTTTTGATATGTCGGAAGCGAGGTCGATTATATTGTATTCACCGACAGGTTTTACTGCGTCTATCACTAGTCTGCTTAGATGCATATATGGATAATTTATATCTTTTTGTGTATAAATATGTTTGATTAAGAGGGGCTCTGTAGAAATCCTCTAAAGTAAGCACCTCTTTAATTATTATAGTAAATAAACAAAAAAGGGCACTGTTACTAAATACGGTTGATATATAAGCCAAATAAAAAGAGAGCGAAGCTCTCTCGACCCATCGCTCCCACCGTCCGAACCAATCATCGCCTTTGTAATACCTTACAAGTCCCGCTTCTTCAGCAGGGGTCCTGCCGAGGGAAGAATGCGGCCTTATGAAGTCATAGTAGAACGTCCACAACCTTACGAACAAGTCTCCAGTGGCGAGCTTCTTGAAGCCGCGAAGCTCGTGAGTATTAGCACGATAGGGATCGTCCCGTCTTTCCATGGGATCATTGTCCTTCTTGTCCTCGAAGGAAGCGCAGCGATGATAACGATTGTGGTAATACCACGATCCCTTGGCTTCCCTTATGACGGAGCCGTATCCAAATGCGCCATCCGTAGTGATGTTGATGGCGGGCGGGGACTCTTTCATCAGCAGTCTGGCGTTCTTCTTCGTCCTGTCGGAAGCGAGGAAAGCCGTGGCAAACCTGCTTTCCCTGCAGATGGAAGCCCATACGTAAAAGGACTTCCCGCGCATCTTTACGGACATCTCGTCCATGTGAAGCCTTTCCGTCCTGAAAGGCTTGATGTCCTTTACGTATCCTACGATCATCTTTCCATATTCCAGGAATCACCTGAATACGGAATCAACGGACACGGAAAGGAACTTCGCGGCTTCCCTAAGCGACGATCCCATCAGATGCAGGTGGATGCTGCCGATCATGGTGCGTTTCGCATGGTGTTTCCACCTGAAACCGATGTTTTCTACGAACGTCTTGCCGCAGGACGTACAACGGTATCGCTGTACGTTTCCCCTGTTTTTCGTCTTTCTAAAACCATTTAAGGCTGCGCTGCTACTTTTACAATAATTACATCGGTTTTCCATTTTTGCCTCAAATAAAGATGGCAGCCGATGTAATTAAGATTCACCAACCGTATTTGGGAACAGTGCCTAAAATACGCCTGTGCATAACTAGCATAAAAGACGATAGCTGAGGCTAGCGGTCTTTCATCTTTCTCGTATCGGCTTACGTTTTGAGAAGCTTATTGTAAAGCATCGCCTTCAGCTTGAGCTCGTTCTGCAC
>JAKASS010000011.1 GCA_021818905.1 Nanobdellota archaeon | reverse complement strand
AGAAGATGGCTCGTGGAATCCTTCTTTTCCGCCTTCAAACGGGTATATGGGGACTACGCGTCCTCCCGTGTATGGAAGAAGGTGAAGAACGAGATGACCCTGAAGCTGCTGTCGTATGACTCGTTGTTGAAAGTCTGACGCAGATGCGTCGACGACGCAAAGAAAGGAGGATCGCTATGATGATTTATAAGGTCATCACTGAGTTATGCAACGGAATATTTTCCCAGGGCTCTGTAGAAATCCTCTAAAGTAAGCACCTCCTTGATGATTATAAGAAATAAACAAAAAAAGAGGTGCTTATGAATAAAAATGGGAGTCCTTACTATAAAAGATTTGCGTCCATCGTATTGGGCATAGCGAGGAGGGCGTTGTCGCCATTCTCGAACAAGTTCTCCAAGAAGACCTACACGCAGCCACAGCTTGCCGCGTGCATCTGCCTGATGAGACACGAGAGAAAGCCTTATCGGGACGTCGTAGACGAGCTGGAAGAGCTCAAGGGATTGTTTGACTTCGATAAAGTCCCTCATTATACGACACTGCAGAGATTCTTCAAACGGATACCGCTGCGAGTATGGGACGCGATGCTGTCCTTGGCGTTCGGACTGTTCGGGATAAGAAGAATGGACGCCGCCATAGACTCCACTGGATACGAAGAACGCAATGCTTCCTACCATTACTTGTGGAGGATAGGCGAAGAACTGCGTAGAAAGGTGTTTACCAAGCATCCCATCGTCGTAGACCCGAAGACGGAAGCGATAGCCGTTTCCTCCTCCAACCGAAGGTATGAAAGCGACAATAAGACCTTCAGACCGCTCATGAAGAAAGCCGCCGAAATGGTAAAGATCGATAAGATACTGGCTGATAAAGGATACGATTCGGAGAGAAATCATAGGTTCGCAAGAGAGCGTCTTCACGCAGGATCGATCATTCCTGCAAGGAATGAAGGCGTTCCGATATGGAAGACCAGGGGAAGATGGAGGAAGCTGATGAAAGCATCTTTTCCACTTGACGAGTACCATAAACGAAGCATCGTGGAGACCGTCAACTCCGTGGAGAAGAGGAAGTTCGGCTCCACCTTGAGCAGCAGGCTGCATCTGAACAAGCTTAAGGAAGTGAAGGTGATCGACGTAGTCTACGACATCCGGCGATGCATACAGCTTGCTTATATTATTATCATAGGATTTCTACAGAGCCGAATGCTAGACAAAGATTAAATATCTTCTCTGTTGAGTAAATTTATAGTGGTGCCTATTACCGTTAGAACATCTAAAACGAATAGGCCATAAATTAAGCTAAGTAGTTTGTATTTGCCTTTTGATGCGACGTCCAAACTGTAACATCCGTGTTATTAAATAACTTTTATTATTTTTAAACATTTAATACCGAATTGCGGATTCGCACTTTGTAAATCTTGCATTCCCTTATCTTCTTTAGGTTGTAAACCTTTGAATCTAAAATAGTCCTGCCTTCATTCGATATTTTAACGCTATTAACATGCCAATAAAACAGATTTCTAATCCAAAATACGTAACATAATAATATGGTATGGGGTTTTGTATCGGAGAATTATACGTCCCAAAGCTAGAAAAGAATGCAATGGCAGCAACTAATCCCCCTAAAATTATCAGCACGGCGGCTATACTTGCAACTCTACGGTGCTCTAAAGTAAACCCGCTTCTTGTAATAGATCTTAAACCAACATTTTGTCTTCCTATATGGCCATAAGTTTTGGTGACTGAACTACTAACAGGTGTGATGTTATGCATATCGATTCTCCCAACGAGTCTCAGGAAAATTGGGAAAAGCGTCGTTTCAAAGCCAAATATTATCGAAGAAATTAAATCGGCTCCTGCGAAATAGAACACTAAAAAACTCGCGATAAATACAATTATAAGCAGCAAGTCTCGTTTAATCATATTTCGATTTTTGATAAAGAAAAGTATCGCAGTCAAAGCAATGAAAATTACTAATAACCATGAACCAAGTCCCGCATTGTAAGGTAAAGAATTTGTGGCCTGCGATATTATGTAACTAGCAGCGAAAGAGAGCGGAATAATGGAGGAAATAGAATTTGAGTGGATATCAACAATGGATATGAACGAACTAAACCGCTTCGACTGAGAGGAGTTTTGGTATACTAAATAAACATAATTCGCATTTGGGAACGCTACTCCAATCGCCTGGCTGTACTCCGCAACAGATGGGGGCGGATTTATAGCAGAAACTGCACCAGTTAACGAATTTACTACATAAACATTCTTACCAAATAAAATAGGACTAGATATACTAGATATATCAGTAGTTAGCACGTAAATATTGCCACTTGGGGCCTGAGCAATTAAACTTGGTTGATTCGGCAGACTCGTTTTCCAGATTACATTTCCCGAAGGCGCCGTTAAATAAGTCAAATTTCCAATAGCTGTTCCAACTAAAAAGGTATTATTTAGACCTGCGGAAAAAGCGTTATTTACGTTGGTGATCGTGCCCGCCGGTAACCCGAACTCACCTATCTGTTTATTAGTTGTTGTGTTTATGATTAGTATCGAGGGATTAGAATAAATCGAACTTCCCACTACGGCGTATAAAATTCCTTTACCAGGATAAAGCCCCCATATTGGTGTAGTAATTGGTATACGCTGAGTTATTTCATTATTAATTGGATTTATTACTTCGATTGTTTGATTAGCATAACCCGTGTCGATAGTGACATAAAGATTCTTTCCTGCGGTTGCATAGGCTCTTAAAAAGCCTCCGATGTTTATTGGGTTAAACGTCCCATTCCGTAGCACTAATAACTGTGCATATAGATTTGTAGCGTAAATGCTTCCATTGTAAATGTTTTCATCATTAGTTACAATTGGTACTCCAATTAAAGAAGAATTCCATTTCAATACATTTGTTATTTGATTTGTGTTTGTGTTCAGTGTATAAACATAAGCACCGCTAGTATTCGTACCATATATAAAAAGCGGATTGCTATTACTACTTCCGCCTAAACCATAAAAAATTGACGGCAAAAATATGGAAACTAATAATATCACAAAAATAATTATATCGATTAAAACGAATAAATTAAATGCAGACAACTTGAAAATCTTAGATTTTTTATACGAATTTATCTGCTCCTTATAGGATTTTATATGCATATTTTTAGTTTTAAGACTATGTAAGTTAAGATTCTGGGGGCTTATTTGGTCTTCAAAGCCATGATAAACTCTACTGAAAATGTCGCCTCCGGGTTTATTAATTTTCGCTTTTTCTTTTGCCAGAACTGGACAATCGTGGTTTTCTGGTAACCTATGTTCAGAACAAAACTGACCGCCGCAACGACGGCATTTAAATAGTAGAGAGTATTCCTCTCGCTTTCCACAAAAGTCACATTTATTACTCATAAAATTATCTACCTTATTTCGCCGCCGAATGCCGATTTTAAGATGCCACTAGACACTTCATTTATCGGGCTAAGTTGGTATACTCTTCTTCTTGAATCATTATGATCTAGTTCTATCTTAACCCAACCTAATTTCTTTAAATCAGAAAGTAATACGCTTACAAATTTACCATCATCATTTAAAGATTTTACCGCCTCACTAAAAGTAAACTTAGTAACTCCAAATCGTTTCCACAACAATGCGTATCTTTTTGTTACCCATGCTGGAATCTGGTCTTTTGAAAGTGTCATAATACATATATTATCGATTTAATATATAAGCGTAACGTTTATATATTATACTAACCATTAATTTATTAGATAAGTTAATAGTATGGACAATCTTGTTTTGCTAAGGAAGCAGATATATCTCGCGATTAAGAAGGGCGAATCTAAGTTAACGATATCAAATATTCTTAACTTCATTACACTAGAAGAATGTATAAGTCTTAGAACTATATTTTCTAGTGACTCCATGCTAAAGCTTCTTGTGTTCTCAAAGCTTAAAGAAATTAGCTCTCATGTAAAGCTTGCCAAATTCTTACGCAAACATCCAGATGATGCGGTTGCGCTCGGGTTCTGTAGAGATTCTGACGACAAACTAAGAGCCCCTGACAGAAGGAGTATAGAATACTTTGTAAACAAGAAGCTTACACAAGAAGATAAAGAACTGGTCGAGTTCGTAGTTAAAACTATAGAAGACATCGCAGATAAAACTGGCATCGTCTTAGATAGAGAAATAATGCAAAGGAAGACGACTGCCAAAAACGAAACCGTCTGCGATAAGACTATCCTAGATAGGAAGACTAAACGTACGGAAGAGCTCTGTGCTGAAGTAAAGCGGCTATTGTTAAAAAGGCTTAGATTTGACATGCATAAAAATGCTTTTTTTAAGGATTCGGACCTGCTTGACTTGCTTATCCACATAGCGCTTACACAGGATTTCGCGGAAAACGGCTCAAAGACACTTAATCTGCTGAGAAACCATAGAGTCCCAAACTCGGATACACTTTTTTATCATTTGAAAAAGACCGGAGATTTTGACGAATTGAGAGGAGTTTTTATGAAGATATTCGATACCGTATTCAAGCTAGCCAAGCGTTCTGGGCTAATCATCGACAGGAAAGTCGACGTAGCCATAGACTCGACAGAATGGTTCTATTATGGTGATCATAGTGACCCTATAGTGGTCGGCAAAAAGCCCGAACGCGGGACCACTTGGTGCTTTAAATTCATTACTCTAGACATAGTCGAGCGTGGAGAAAGGTTTACGCTCCTTGCTTTGCCGGTCTCTTCGCTGGATAATCAAACAAATCAAGTCGAGGAACTGATAAACTATGCAAAAGAGAGGGTACGCATAAACAGAGCCTATCTTGATAGGGGTTTTCTTTCTGCTGAATGCATAAACAGACTCAAGAAGCTTGGCGTAACCTTCATAATTCCTACGAAAGACAATACCAAGGCTGTTTCAAATGCCAGAGGACTAAAACCGCCATTTATTGTAAAGGACTGCAAGATGTCAGATTGCAGTTACAATCTGATTATGGTAGAAGAAGAGCATAAACGGCATGGTTTTGTCACTAATATGGACCTAAATGCAAATGACGTAATGTTCGCTAAAGAGATAGCTAATCTTTATAGAAAACGCTGGCAAATAGAGACTGGCTATCGTGTCAAGGCTCTCGCGTTCAGAGGCAAGACTACGTCAAGAAATTATCTGATACGGTATTTCTATTTTATGCTGTCCGTAGTTCTGTATAATTTATGGCTTTTCGTCGATATGTTAGTCATTGCATTTCTCGGCCTTCGTGCTGGTAAGACTTTAGTAAGCGCTAAACAGTTCGGTACGATCTTAATGTCCATAAAAGAAGACTTTGGTGGCTAACAATTTTATTAAGAAGTTTATTTTTGCCTTAGCAATGGCTACGATCTACGTTCTCTGGTAAGCCGATTTCTTTAGATTAAAGGTTTTAAATTTATCAACGAGATTAAACATCATGGAATACTTTGTTGGGATAGGGGCGGTATCCAGGACCTGAACGTGCTTTTGTATGGCGCTTTCGGAGGTACTGGGGGAGAATTATATTTATATGTGCTGCACTGGCGAGGTGACAGAACGGCTATGTATTCGTCTGCAAATGGCAATTGCGCCGATGCGTAATCAAAACATAGCTGTCAACGAAGTAAGGGGGTCCGATTCCCTCCCTCGCCTGAAGCAGTAGTTCCGAAAGTGTTTTTTGACAAATCTGCTTCGTAAAACCCTTGCTGTAAGCTATGAGTGGCATTCTGTGAAGACGCCCCCTGTGAAAGTGCTATCCCAAAAATAGGTTATTTTGACAAACGATACAAGCTGGTTTATAGCAGTTCCTTCTAAAATAGATATGACGGGAAGACATTATACGGAACAAGAAAAAGCCAAAGTAAGGGCGATGGTCCAATATGGCTTAAGCAAGAATAAGGCCGCTCAGATATTAGGGATTTCCTCCGCCACAATATGGCGCTGGAATATTCCTAGCACTTACAAAAACAAGACCTATTCAAAAGAGACAAAACAAGAAGCAAAAAGACTCTATAAGTCTGGGTTATCGAGACTCAAGATCTCGATAAAACTAGGCGTTGGTTTCAGGTCATTGAATCGCTGGTTAGGTAAAGGCAGAGATGGTAGAGAATTCAAAATATATCCTGTCGCAGTAAAGCAGAAAGCTAGACAATTAGCTAGAATTGGTGTTGAAAAGACCGCAATTCCGAACATCCTAAAAGTAAGCTACCCTAGTGTTGTTCGCTGGACATCCGACATAAAAAGCGAAAAGAGCAGAGTTAGTGGTAGATATTTCAAACTATTATGTAGACTAATAAACAATGGCTTTATCCTGATGAACCGAAAAGACATCAAAATATACAGGGTATTGAAAAGAGACGCGGATGTAAGAAGTGTAGTCTTCGGCAACTGTTTTTTATTCTTTATTCACGGTAGAGAAGCCGTTGCTGAGAAGGCACTCATATCTAATTCAAAAGATTTAAGTAAGCGACGACTAAATATTATAAAACAAACATTCTTAGAAAAGAAGAAGTGGTTGAAAGAAACAAAATGGAAAAATTAAAATCTATATTTAGGTATCCTGGTGGTAAGCTGAAGGCAATAAAATTTATCAGACCATTTTGGGAACAAGTAAAACACGACGAGTATAGAGAACCGTTTTTGGGTGGCGGTTCAGTTTTCATAAACAAACCGCTTTCTGAGTTTAACTGGATTAATGATATTGATAGCGATTTAATAGCATTTTATAAGGTTATAGCCGATGCAAAAATGCGCAAGGATTTAATTTTTGATTTAGAGAATACAAAGATAAACAAAAAAATGTACGAAGACCTTTTTAATGCAAAACCTAAGAATTTTTACGAGAAGGCTAGTCGGTATTATATACTTAACCGATGCTCTTTTTCAGGTATAACTATGTGGAAATCTTTTATCGGAGACGCCAGATTTAACATCAAATCTGCCAAAAAGACTATAGAAGAAACTGGACTAAAGTTGTCTGATGTTAAAATTACTAATCTAGACTTTGAAGACGTTATAAAAGCTAGACCGGAAGGAGAAAAAGAGGTCTTTCTATTTTTAGATCCTCCCTATGCAGAAAGTCGTCAGATTGTTGCATATGCGCATTCTTTTAAGAAAGATGACCACATAAGACTTGCAAAGCTTCTAAAAGAAACTAAGGTTAAATTTTTACTTACATATGACGATTGCAAGTTTATTAGAGATTTATATAATTGGGCCAATTTCTATGAGCGTACTTGGACGTATAGCGTAGCCAATGCTAGAGTCCATTTCAATCCAAGAGAACATGGAAATGAATTATTTATATCTAATTTCAAATTAAAAGATAATAAAAGCCTGTTGTCCTTTGTATAGTACTATGAAAGTAAAGACATGTTTAAGGTACCCCGGTGGTAAATTTTATGCATCCAATAAAATCAAGAAATTTCTTGAGATTAAACATGATGAATACCGAGAAGTATTTGCTGGAGGATTATCTGTTTTCTTAGCTAAAGAATTGGCTCCAAAACTGAATTGGATTAATGATATCGACAAAGATTTAATAAACTTTTATAAGATTATCCAGAATCAGGATGCAAGAAAACAGTTATATCAACTTCTAGATAAAGAAGTTGCGAATAGGGATAGACACAAGGAAGTAAAAGAGAGGGTGCCTAAGACAAAGATAGAAGAGGCATTCAGGTTCTTCTATTTAAATAGAACATCGTTCAGCGGAATAATGAAGAATCCTAGGTGGGGTTTTGCCTTAGGTAGTAGTATCCCACCATATAAATGGACAAAAACAATCGAACCCGTCGCCCAAAAATTAAAGGACGTGAAAATAACAAATCTTGATTTTTCAGATGTAATATTAGCCAAGTCAGAAAATTCGGGTGTATTGATGTATTTAGATCCACCTTATTATAACGCCGCCAAATCCCTTTATACAAATGATTTTAAAGGGGGCGACCACATAAGACTTGCAAATCTTTTGAGGGAGACCAGATTTAAATTTGTTTTGTCTTATGATGATTGCCCCGGCGTTAGAAAATTATATGATTGGGCGAATATCTCTCAGATTAATTTTACATATTTTATGAGTGAGGGGCGGCGCAAAAAAACAAATGAAGTAGTAATAACTAATTTTAAAGCCAATTTGTTGCACTATCACGATTAATCAAAGATGCTAAAATCATTTATTCTATACTTTTTCTTTTGAATTTTTCCTATTCGTTTTAAATATTCGGGATGGCCGGGGTACTTGTCTAAATCGAATATCGGTACAAAAACGAAACTGTTCTGATTTTTGCCGCCAACGAAAAGAGCTAAGATATCAAATGCGTCCACTGGACAAAGTTCGCCGAGTCCATGACCATGGGACTTGTGTAATTTTACACCCCAATGCGTTTCTGTGTTAGCTCTTTCATTTGGTGTCTTTACCTGAACTCTTTTGTCTTTGACCCAGATATCAATTTTACTGTACATATCAGTATTTTGTTTAAACTCTAATCCATTCTTTTCTAATAAAAATTTTAATCTCTCCTCTGCTGCAAATCCTTTTGCGCCAGTAATTAATCTAAAGTTTTCCTTAGAAAATAGCGCATCTATCTCTGTTAGTGATAAATTGCAGCTACGTTCTAATAGCTCTTTATAACCTAAATTATATTTCTTTTTTAGAGATTCAATGGCTTCAGGAAACAATTTATTATGAATTTTCATAGCGGATAAAAAATCTAGATTAAAGCCTTTTAAAATCCTTTTTCTTTTGATTTTATAACTCCCAATCAGTCTTTTTTGGTACTTAGGATTTTTAGGTATATCTTTTACATTAACTTTGATATAATTTGATAAACCAACATCAAATAAAATAAGCTTATCAAAATCTATTATCTTATAAAAAGCATCTGCCCCAGAACGATCGCCATGAGTTTTAGTTAAATTTACTCCAATAAAATTAGAATCTGTAGACGCGGATTCAAATCGCTTTACTTGTTGTCTTTCTTTACCAACTAAATAATCATAATGTGTATCGGTAGGCGCTTTCGTAAAACGTATATCTTTATTTTTTAGAGCCTTCTCGTATTGTCTTTCTGCAGCATGCCCAAGAATATTAGAGAATAACATTTTAACAGTTATGGCCATCCTACAAAATTGGGTCTCGGTTAAACCTAAGTCATGAGATATCTTCATTTAATCTTTAGGCGGTATGTTCATAAATTTCTTTAAGAATTTTTATTAAATTTATTATAATATTAAGATTATTTAATACTCATATAATTATTATATAATATTTATATAGATCTTATTTCATTATATTATATGACAATTGTAGATAAGGGCCCTACTAAATTAAAGAAAAGGAAGGTCAAAAGCGAGTATGTGCGCACGCCTTTTACAAAAGAGCAATTGATCGTTGTGGACAGTTTAATTAAAGGTGGTTTAGCAAAAGACAGACCTGATGCGATAAATAAAATCGTAATCTCGTGGTTAGTTGAGAAAAATTATATAAAACCAAAAGTGTGATATGAAAGAAAAAGTTAAAAAGCTGACGAAGAGAAGAAGTTATAAACCTACAGTTATTAAGCTTAAATATAGAAAGGACTCTATAAAACACCATAAACTAAAACCCAGAATGGAAAGCGCACTTTCACCAATAGAAATTAGACGAGCTCTTGTTCTGTATGTTATAAAAAAGGCGCTTGGAGAATATGGTCACACCGAGATAGATAAATTAAGAATAGTTAAAATATTATATTTGCTGGACAAAAAATTTAAAGAGGATACTAAAAGTCACCTCTCACCTTATAATTATATACTAGAGCGACTTGGACCACTTTCTTGGGAAATTTTAGATGATTTAGAACAGTTGAAATCAGAGAACGTTATTTCAAATGTGACCAGTTTTTATGATTTTAAACTAAATTCTATACCACAAAAAGAAAATATCAATATCGAAACTGTTCGAGTCTTAATAGAAAATAATATTGACACCCATCCAATATTTGAATTGGCTACATCTCTTAATCATCTATTAAACTACGTACATAGCTTACCAGAAGTAAAAAGTGCAAAATTACACGGGCCAATTGCATTTTGAAGCCCGTTATGTCAGAAATAAGGGCCATATTTTTAGATAATTTCAATGGCGTCAGGGACAACATTAACATAGTTGAACCTTCCGATGAAATTCTAACTGCAGGGTATTTACAATATTTAATAAAAATATATAATGAAAAGAGCTTTAAAAAATATCAGATTGACACCGGTCTAATTAAAAGTGCTAAAAAAACTTGGTTTGTATGGGGCAAAAATCCCTTACAAACATTGGAAGGCGCAGCCAAATCTTCTGATAGTATACTAGATGGATTCATCCAAAAAACTAAAGCTAAGGACGAAAAGGAAAGCTTATCAAATATAATTTATATATTACGAGCTGGCGCAATTCTGTCTTGCGATTTGGAACTAAAGAAAACGTGCGCTAGATTATGTAAAGATTATCTAGACGAAACTGGTTTTAAACAATCTGAAAATGTTAATAGTTGTAAAGAACTAATTAAAAATTTAATTATAAATAATCCAAAAATATTAAATTTTATTGGAACTGTAGACGTTCAAAGAGATTTTACAATTGAAAACCCACATGAGTTTTTCCAAGCGATTTTATTTGATAAATTATTTAAGCATTTTAAACCCAAAAACTTTTTAAGATATGTTGGTGGATTACCCAATCCAGAATATAAAAAAGAAGTTGTTGGCGCTGCAAAAATGCAGGAATTCGATTTCCCGGCACATGATATCATACTTTTATTAGATAAAAACGATGGCAAACAAATAGTTATTAATGCTGAACTTAAATTTGGCAAACACCGAGAGAATAGACAATTAGAAAACCAGCATTTAAATCTAAAGAAACTTTTCGGGGATGCAATTGTGAAAACTATTTTATTTGCTCCGTTTAAAGAAAAAGAAGACTCTCAATTAATTAGTACTATACCTGACACTAAACAATCAAGTTATTTTGGAACCATTACTATAAAGCCTGATGATTTTATTTGGTGTTATAGCAATATTAATACAATCGGTTATAATTTAAATCCAGACGCCCTAATGGACCCAAATAAATTAACTATGGTTATTAAAGATCATATTAACAAATTAATTAATGAAATAGAAAATCTTTTAAAATTATAGATAAAGGAATTTATTTTCTCTTTTTAGGCACATCCCAATAAGGACTTTTACAATGGGGGCATACTCTCGGTTTTCCGAACAAGTTATTTGGTACCCAGCTATGACCACATCTTTCACACTTGTAAGCAAAGACGCTGAATTGTGACATAGATAATTTACGCAATACGACTATTTATAACTTACTTTTAAAGGATATACTTAAAAGGAAATGCTTATATAGGATAACTTCCTTTTAAGTAATATATCTAAAAGTAATATGATAACGAAACCTAAATATTTGAATCTAAAGCTAAAAGAAGTTCTAGCTAATCTACTAAAATCAAACGATAAAATTACAGTTTCTTATATTCTAAAAGAACTTAATCTCGCCCCTTCTTTAAGTATACGTAGAACGTTCTCTCAAGATGCGATGCTTAAAGCCCACATATTTGGCATTTTGAAGGGTCTAAAATCTCAACGAGCATTGATTAAAGAACTTACTAAGAATCCTGGAGACGCATTAAATCTCGGCTTTGACAGAGGCGAAACCGCGTCGATCTTACCAACCCAACAGGCGCTATCACATTTCATAAAGACCTTAACCATCGACCAAAAACGGTTGGTTGACTTCGTAGTAAAGACCATAAACGAATTAGCAGATAAGTACAACATAGTCTTAGATAGAACGGTTTTTAAGAAGCGGGAATCGCTTTCTCCACTAACAGATATAAAAGAAAGAACTAACAAAGAGAAGGAACTCATCCACTTTGTTAAAGGTGAATTATCAAAGAGAATAAAATTTGACATCAATTATAACTCTATCTTCGAAAAGGAAGATTATCTAAATCTTCTGATACACATTGCACTTAGCCAGGACTTCGCTGAGAATGGCGCAAAGGTTCTTTCTACTATAATTGAAAAGCGAACTCCTTTAGCAGATTCCTTATTCTATCACTTAAAAAAGAACTCATTCAGAGATCTACAGAAAATGTTTGAAGATACCTTTGACATCTTAGTAAAGATAGCAAAAAGAAGCAAGCTAATATCTGATAGACCTTTTGATGTCGCAATAGACGCAACTTCTTGGTTCTTCTATGGTGACACGAATCATCCAATGATAGTCGGCACAAAGCCTGAAAGAGGCACAAGCTGGTGTTTCAAATTCATAACAATTGATGTAGTAAACCACGGCCAGCGATTTACTTTGTTTGCTTTGCCAGTCTTACCTCAAGATGATCAGACTGACTTAGTTGAGAAGCTTCTGTTGTTTGCGAAGGAAAGAGTACATATCGGCACGGCTTATCTGGACAGGGGCTTCTATGGTACGCCAGTAATAAACCTACTAAATAAGATGGACATAAAGTACATAATGCCGACCAAAGAAAACTCAAAGGCAATCACTTCTACCAATACTCTCAAGGCACCGTTTATAAGAAGAAACATGCCATTAGGAACTTGTAGGTTTAATCTAATAGTCATAGAACGCGAAACAAAAAGAGATGAAGCCAGAAAAAGACACGGATTCGCTACAAATATGGATGTGACGCAGAATGATACGCTGATGATGAAGAGAGTTGGAGAAATGTACAGGCGAAGATGGCAAATCGAAACTGGTTACAGATCCAAAAAGTACGTGTTTAGGGGTAAAACAACATCTCTAAACTATACAATAAGATACTTTTACTTTATGCTTTCGGTCATTCTTTACAATTACTGGATATTGATAGACTTGCTATTGTTAGCTTACTTCGATTTGAATACGACAAAGACGCAGATAACCGCTAAAATGTTCTCGATAAAACTAATTACTTTGGCTAATCCTGGAGGCTAGCATTCCCGTTCTCAAGCAGCTTCTTTAGGGATGCATCGTACTCTCTTTCCAAAGGTTCTAACTCTTTTTGTATGGTCATAATTTTTTTCCGCCCGCCTTTCTTTACGGCCCGCATCAATTCAAAGCGTTTTTCCTGAGCTTTTGACCAAGCGTCTAAGTATTCTTTCTGTGCGGATTTGTCAATTTCGGTCATCTATTTATTTATGGCACTGCATATTAAAAGTTATTAGTTTCACTTTCGGAGGTACTGTGAAGCTTTGCTTCAGAAGATTTTGGGAAAAGTGATGGGGCAGCAAAGCAGTTCTACAGAAACCGCTACTTATTTACACGCCCATTGATAAAGAAAAGGGGCACGGACGATCATGGGCTTTCTTAGGGCTATAGAAAATACAGGACCAAAAAATTCTATACGACGCTGTATAAAAAGCCAAATAAAATCTAAAAACAGATTCATCTTTGTATCATTTTTGTAGTTTGACTTACATTTTATTTATACTTAGTAAAATTTTAATCATTTTTATGCAAATTTCGCTAGCGCCTTTGCGTCAATAGTAGCCGCTGTAAACTGGAATCAATACACTGGGGTGGGACGCTACTTATAACAATAGTTATGCGCGTTTCTGGGAATACGGCTCTGTAAACTTGGCTATAACTCAGGTTAAGAGCACGCCGCCGTCGATAACTATCTGACTTCCAGTCATATAAGACGACATATCAGAAGCGAGGAATAACGCTGCTTTACCTATCTCATCTGGATCACCAAGTCTTCCCATTGGTATTTTACTAAGGAATGACGCCATCATCTTCTGCAAGTCGACGCCCTCTGGAACAGGCATGCTCTGCTGTAATTTTTGTATACCTGGCGTAAGTATCCCGCCCGGCGCTATCGCATTTACCCAAATTTTATACGGTGCAAGTTCCAGGGCAACATTTTTTGTAAAACCCCATAGCCCGTGCTTTGAGGCATCGTAATGTGCAAGGCCTACTGAAGAAGGGTGTAACGCATCTATAGACGTTATGTTTATTATTTTACCACCCGCTTTTCTAGCAATCATTTTCTCGCTTGCATATTTTGTACATAGAAATGCGCCTTTAAGGTTTACATTCAATACTTTATCAAAATCTTCTAAAGACATATCCATTACGGGAATATCTGGATATATCCCAGCATTGTTGACTAGAATATCTATCGCCCCGTATTTCTTTATAGTTTGGTCAATTAAATTTTTTACATCTTGTTCTATAGCGATATCAGTTTTTATAGAAATGACTTTAAAGCCTTTGGATGACAATTCTTTTTCTGCCACTGCACCGTCATCACTTCTGTCTGCGATTACAACGTTCGCACCCGCCTCTGCAAGTCGATAAGAAATTCCATAGCCTATGCCTATTCCACCACCCGTGACTATCGCAGTTTTTCCAGTCAAGTCCAATAATTTATTCACACTTTCCATATTGCCCCCTGTACTATAGAGATATTGGGGCACCGACAATTTAAAAGCCTGCTTGAAAATCTCACGGGCCATCTTCGTTATCCTCTCGGTTACATAGCGCATCCACTTATCGTGCTCGTGTTAGGAGAGCGGTCCTATAAGTTCTTCATCCGCCATATCGATTTATTATACGACCAGGATTGATATCTTAAGCGGGAAAATAGGGATATAAGCATAAAAACACAATAAAGGACATGCATAAGCTGATACATAAGATAGTCGATAATTGGTTTGTCAGGAATTCTTATAAATTAAGTAGGGCATTTGCGATAGTCTTTGGTATTATCTGGGGAATTGACGGTTATTTGAAGTTTTTACCCGGCCTAGCCGGTTCCCTAGGAAGCATGATAAATTCGGCGGCAATAGGCCAGCCTTCATGGTTGCAGCCGTGGTTCTCATTTTGGTCGTCTCAGGTAGCGTCTAACGCACAATTGTGGGTGTATTTTATTGGAGTATTGGAACTCGCCCTTGCATTCTCATTGATAACTGGGTTTTTGAGAAAAACCGCGTACACTGGCGGGTTCTTGCTTAGTTTCTTTATATGGGCAGTGCCGGAAGGCTTCGGAGGGGCTATAGGACCGGGATCCACGGACATAGGCACCGGCATAGTTTATGCGATGGTTTTCCTGTTCCTTCTAATGCTTAACGCGACACATGGTACCAACCCTTATACTTTGGATTCGAAGATAGAGAAAAAGGTCAGGTGGTGGAAAGCGCTCGCCGAGCTTAGAAGCTGAACATCCGAGTGAATCGATCCCTGGCTAGTCCTAGATACGTATTGGATCCCTTTTCACTAACGTCTTTACCAGCTCCTTGAAATAAAATGACGGTGTCCTGTAGATCCCTTTGTTCACAAATCTCCCATAAGACACAGTAACCCGAGAGTCCAGTATCTTAAACGCATATTCCTTCCACGCGTATCGCTTGCGTATGCGTGCGTATAAGTCGATGTCCTCAGCAAAAAGCACTTTCTCATTGAGGGTTCTAACGCTATCAATTACTTCGCGCTTCAGGAAAACGCAGCCCCCTGCTATCGGTATAGGTGAGAACCTAAAGCTAAGCGAGGCTACAAGAATACTTTACACACGTTTAAATTGTAGCGTTACACTATGAATAAAAAAGAACTTTTGTACGCTTTAAATTTACCATGCCGTTTTTGTTAGGAGTAATTATTCAAATAGCGGCCCTTCAAGAAACAAGGTTTCTGTCTTTTCGGTGGATTAAAATTCTCGTCGAACATTTTTTGCAGGATTCAGTATAAAATAGTTTTTAATATTATGTTAGAAAGTTATTCATATAATAACTAACATACATAAATGTAAATGGGATTAACAAAGTCAGAGCAAAAGATAACCGACAGGAAACCTGATGAATCTCGTTTAGGCAGATACCATAAACTATCTGTTATTATGTCTCTATGTTCTTTCCATTTGTTGAAATTAATATCGTCTCACGCCGAGCAAGAGCCCCCCCCACTTGAGGTCGAACTGGATTGGAGCAGGCCATATTTCTGGATATAAGCACCGACATTCTGTGCTCCAGTGGCACTGAAAAGAGAGTAACTTACGGTGGTATTGGCAGACACCGAAGAAAAGTTCACCCCCTGCGAAGCAAACACGACTGCCTCATCAAACATGTTTTGTGGATAGTATTCCGACAAAAAGTTACGAAGCACCTTAAAGGTAGTGCTTTGATTATAGCCTTGTGAAGTCATCATCTCTATCAAGGCTAATTCGGCAGCACCGTGATTGCAATCCGGAAATGCCGCAGGATTATTGCAGCAGGGTCTAAAGGTCGCTTCTGATATATTGATAGCCTCGGACTCCTGGAGTGGCGTCAAATTTATTATGCTCAGCGCACCTAACCGCAATTCTCCGAGTGGAAGATAGCCACCGGTACTGGCGTAGTTGTCGGGGTCTCCCAGTTGCATAAGCGGCCCTTTGTCTATTATAGAATTATTGTTATTAACGCCTAAACTCCACAGGGCATACAGCAAAAAGGAGCTATCACTGTGGTTTACATAAATATAACCATCAAATGTTCCGTTCATTATCGCTGTCTCATAAGGAGTCAGCGTCTGGTTGCTCGACTCGATTGCGGCGACGAGCGCGGTTTTGTTCAGTGCGCCGCTTTCTAAAAGGATCTTTATGGAATCTCCCCATACGACAGGCAGTATAAAACCGCCGTACGGATAAACGGTTTGCGCAAGCGAATTAAAGTTTATATCGCTGGGACCATGAATCGGCGTATTCTGCAAGAGTGAATTTACACCCGCGGCATTTTTGCTACTTACGTTGATAAACAGCAGAAAGACGATTAAAGCTACTATAAAAACTGCGCCGGCGACAGCAGTGATCAGTACTAACGTTTTCTTTTTTGGGCGATTTTGCGCGTTGTTTTGTGGATTCACGGCATTCTTAAGCAGATCATTGGCCTCTCTGCCTTTGTCCTTATCACCGCCGTGCATTTCATCGCCTTTTTCCACGTGCGAATCGCGCCTCTCCTCATGTTTATCATCACGTTTATCTCCGCCGCAACAGTCTTCCATGCCGATTTATAAACTTAAGTCCCTCCCCCGCCCCAATATGTTCTGGTAACTTCGGCCGTGTCGTTGGCTGCAATATCGATATTCACGATATCTCCGCTGGAAAGGCACGGATTAATCATCATGTCGTGCTCATAATCGAAGTATAGCGTACCATACTGCGTCTCTATTCCGGCCGTACAATTAGACAATCCATTCCTTGGATCGGTTTTGCAACCGTTATCCGACAGGACATGGCTGTCGTTTAGCGTCTGCGCGCTGAATTTGCTGTATAGTAGTTTTCCTTCGAACACCGTCTGCCCATTGTTCTGCGGGACGCCGGAAGCCGCTGAAATACTGATAAGATAATATACTACTCCGATTACGACGGACAATGCAATTATTGCCATGAGCAGATGTTTTACCTTCATATGAAATCACTCCTTACAACAGTCGAGGGCCTTTTTTATGAAAGCCGCCCAACCGTTTCTTATTTTAAACTTTTCTGGCATGTGTTTCAAGTACTTTCCGCTGGAACTGGACAAGAGGTTTATTTCCCAAAACAACGAATAGAGCTTAAATGCTATAGTGAACTTCGTTTCTGCAGATTTCCTGTCGGCCTTGAATTCCTTCATGCCGACTTCTATAAGGCGCATCGTCGCCGCTAGAAGATGTTTTGATACGCACCATTCCTCGCCTTCTCCTTTCTTCACAAGCCCCGCCATCAGATTTTTCCTTATCTCTCGTACAGAATCCAGAAGGGCAAAATACTCGTCTTTTCCGGTTTTGGCGCCGCTAAAGTACAGGTGTTCTTCTATCGAGATTAGGTTCATAAGAGCAATGCTCAGATCCTCTTTAGAGGATAGGTCCAGTTTATTCGAATGCTCCAAATCTTTTATCTTTCTAAACGCGTCATTCACGGTTTCTGCAATGTTTTTATCTTTTTTTGATTCCATTTTGATCATATGCCAGCATACCATATCAAGATAGACGCTAACATCATTAGACCCAGCGTTATAAATATGCCTTGGAACGGGAAGGCCGCCCCCCTAATTTTTTTGACCAGATTGCTCATCGGCGCCCCTGCGTATGTGATTATCCCTCCCACTATTATGCCTAAAAACAGCTTGTTTATGCCAAACAAGGTGTCGCTCATCCCTGGCATTCCGTTGAAAAAGCCAGCGTAATAGAACGGTATTACCGTTGCTGCCACTGCCAACGAGAATATTATGGGCGTCTGTAATGGCATTTTTCGTCCGAGCCTCTTCTTCGTTATCTTAGCTATCCATAATCCAGTAGAAACCGCTAGGGCGCCAAGCCACAGCCCAACGATAAGATCGCTTAGTCCATAATATCTAGCAAGAGATAGACCGATTGCAGCGCCGGCAGTGCATAGGGGGCACATCCCATAACTGGTTTTTATAGACGATAAAAATAACAGTATCATCAGGGTAACTAATACCGATACCCTTACACCAGCAGTTTTCATTGAATTCCTGAACATATCTCTTATGATCACTTATAATTTTCTTTTTATGGCCGTCAACACCCCTGCATCGTTACACCATTTATACCGGCCCCAGAATAATTAGCGTAGTGACTCATCATCCCGCCATAGGCGCCCATCATTCCATAATCACCGAGAGAGCCATACTTTACGGCGTTAACCCCGTTGCTAAAAAATGCGAGCGCAGCAATTGTCACGGCTCCGAACACTACTATTGCAGCGATAATAACCCACATTTGTGTTTTATCCTTTCTTTTTTCCATCTTTACCTCCTCCAAATCGAAATAGCGTCGTTTGAATAGTGACCTTATGCATAGAAACGGTATTTAAACGTGCTTTGTAACTAGTTTCACTAAGAGAGATTATTTCCTAAGGACTACATTGGACATCCCTATGCGTCTTCTCTCGATGAGGCCTTTGGATTCAAGTCTGTTTAATATCCGGGTAATATTGACTTTTGAGAAGCCACTCCTCACGATCAACCGGCTCTGTAAGATGCTGCCTTTCTCTTTGTTTATTAAATTCCATACTGTTCTCTCATTGGCAGGTAGGGTCAAGTACGTCGATCTCGAGGCAACGGATGCGAGAGCTCTTATGCGACCGGGTCCAGAGTGGGCGGGTCTTCTAGTTATGCGGTCTGTAACTAGCCATATATTGGCGATAACTACTAAGATGCCGCCGATTACGAATCCGCCGCCGCCGAGAAAACTTATAGCGCCAAGACTAAGAAACATTAAATACATAGTCGCACTTTCCTTGCGATTTAGAGACACAAAAAGGAGCGTCACGGTGATTATGACTAATCCTATCGTTATACTAAGAATGCTTAAAAATAGGTGAATTGCGTTTGTGGATATGAATTGGAACGCCATCGCGTATACCTGCATCGGCATGTTTATAGGCAGATTTAAAGCACCGTCGAGTAAAATCAGTGCTCCGCCTACAAGATTAAATGCGAGAAACTCATTATACGTACCGGAATTGTTCATAGAGAAATAGTATCTTACCCGACTTTAAATAACTTCATACGCTGACTAGACTGTCGTAAGACGGGATAGGTTTTTTCTTTGCTCTAAATATCGAGACGGGCACCATTGATTTATGCATATGGTATTTAGATTAGGCTTTGCGGATCTAAAAATAGCGTACCATAAAAGCGGTGCCTTTTCTTTAAGAACGCGCCGTTTCCGCCGCTAAATTGATTTCCACAGCTCTTGTAGGGCACATCGAAAAAGACCGAGTTGAAAAACTTAACAAGCTTGCGAATGACGTTCTGAACGTGCTTGATAAACCTATATCACAATGCGAAGAGCTTGCGTCATTGATAAAGCTCGGCGTTTGTTTCTATCATGCCGGATTATTAAACCACCAAAGAGAACTGATAGAAGACGGTTTTAAAGAAGGATCAATCTCTTTTATAACCGCAACTCCGACTCTCGCCTTGGGAGTTAACTTACCCGCCAACACAGTTATACTTTCCTCTATCTACAGACATGGCGACAATGGGGTGGCACCTCTGCCAAAAATGGAGGTTGACCAGATCCCCGGAGTGCTGGCAGGCCAAAATACGACACGGAAGGGGCCGCGATAAAAATGGCCAAGCTCGTGAAAGAATGGATAAACGAAAAGCTGGAACGATATCTTGAAGAGACTTACAAAGTGCGGCCGGGTGAGTTATACTCATACTCTTATCTGCAGAATGTAAGATGGCTGCTTTACAGTCTTAAGGAGATATTCAAGGCGTTAAGCGTTGACTATTCCCGTCCCTCTAAACTAGATATAAGAGTCAGGAACGGGATAAAAGAAGAACTGATCTCGCTCATATCCATGCCAGACATAGGGCGTGCGAGAGCAAGAAGTCTTTAGTTCCAAAGGAGACGAGTCTTATGTCGACCCAATACGCTCGTGCATAACTCCTCATTTTCTACTTTATGGGCGGGAACGGGGTAATTTTGGTGAGTATCTAGTCGTGCTACAAGACAGTTATGCACGGGCGTATCGACCCAATACATAGATGAGAACCTAAAGCTAAGCGAGGCTACAAGATTCACTGCTTTGGACAGCCCCGGGATACCGTAGAAAGTACTACTTCTCTTCTTACTAAGTCAAGTATCTTTCCATTGAATACTCTACTCATTCCGAGGTCATCGGCGGTCATAATTACCTTTATCATTTCAGCTCACTCATGGGTACTTCTTGTCTTACTTCATCAAAGAATCTGGTATCAAAATAGTAGATGTGAGATGGGATTATTTTAACAAATTTCCACGCTGCTCCTTCGCCCTTGTGAATTGCTGGTGGACTCTCACTTTTTCCTGTCTCCGGGAATCTTCTTTTGAAATAGACATTGTATGCGTTTTTCACCTCTTCATCAGGAATGATTACTGCGTTGCCTTCAACGTACACACCCCATACACCCCCGTCTGGAGTGAAGTGAGTGCTGTAGATTGCTAGCGAACATCTGCTGTCTTTCCTTGTATTAATCATGTGCCTAGAATTTGGCTGTGATATATAATAAATGTTAAACTTGTCATCGTAAGTAAAATATACGGGATTAACCTAAACTCCGTTTTCTTCTCTTGTAGCAACGGTGCAGAAGCCGGTTGAATTAAGGCACTCTGTGATATATTTCTTCCAGCCGAACGTTTTTGGATCCTCCGCGAGCTCACTCAATGATGTTACCAGCCAGGGGCATTATCACAAGTTCCTCTATTACCGTCTGTGAACCAATGCTTAGAGTGGCTCCAACTGCTTTAGCTACGTCCTTCGGATCTATGAACTCCCCCTTTGCTGTTTTGGTTCCTTTCCAAATATCAGTAAAAACTGCGCCGGGATAGATTACTGTAACCCCTATTTTATATTTCCTTAGTTCTTCTCTCATCGATCTTGCCCATCCGCGTAAAGCCCACTTAGAGATTGCATAAAGGGCGCCTCCTTCGCCGTCGGGGTATTGATCCAAAGCTCGCACTGAGGAAATTAACACTATTCTCTTTACTTGGCTCTTCTTAATCAAGGGGATCAGCTTTTGAGTCAAATAAAACATACCTCTTATATTTATTGATTGCAGTTTGTCGTATGATTCAAGACTTGCATCCTCTGTAGTGCCTCCGATAAATGTGCCGGCATTGTTCACCAATACATCCGGTATTATTTCCAACGTTGCACAGAATTTTATAAAAGAATCAATTTCTTTTGTACTTGACAGATCGCATGGGAAGATTTCCATATTTCTTTTACACTTCTTCCGAATTTCTTCAGCTGTCTTCTTAAGTCCCTTTTTATCTTTAGCTACAAGCACCAAATTATAGCCCATCCCTGCCAGTTCTTCGGCTATAGCTCTGCCTATCCCTTTACTTCCTCCAGTGACTATTGCAGTTTTTTCTCCCATAAGTACAATAGTGTAGATTAGGGATAAAAGTTTATGCTTCCTGTACCTCACTCAGAACTTATGAAATAATATTAAATCTAATCGAAGGTACGACCACTAAAAAAGGATTGAGGATATCCGCAAAATTGGGCAAGAAAGTGTATGAAACAGTCCGAAAAATCGATGATGACGAATTTGAGACGGTAAAAATCACACCCCATCGTACTAATCCTAACTGGAATTACACGCTAAATTAATCAGTTTATTTTATGGTGCTCTCTAAAATCACATTTTTTCCGAGATTTTAGCCCCCGCTATTTCACATAACGGCATTATTTATAGATAAAAACACAAAATACAATAATAATATTGTGGGCAGTTTTTAATTTTAACATGAAAAATTCATTGTTCAAGAAGCTTAAGGAGCTTTTCAAGCCGCTAAAAGACGTGGTACACGATCAGGTTTACATAAGCAAAGTACCTTCATACGGTAACAGTTTCTTCTTTACGATAGGAGTATACTTACTCGAGTTGTTCGTGATATTGGCGATAACCGGTATAATAATGGTGATTTTCGGTCCGTATTGGTGGAACTTAAACCCAGTCGGTACTTTTATTAGAAGCATTCACCTGTGGGCAGCCGAGGCTTTCATAACTTTGATGTTTGTACATTTGTTCGTGAACTTTTCAACGTCGGCTTTTAAGAAAAAGAGACTCATATGGATGGTCGGTAGCGCGATGCTGCTTCTAGTTTTGCTGCAGTTCGCCTTTGGAGTGGGGTTCGGCGGGGGGTTAGTCTCACAATGGAACGCGAAGGCCGGCGCAGATCTCTGGAACGGCATGGGGCTGGGATTCTGGATCAACCCATTGAACCAGGGCGCCGTCTTCGGCTGGCACGTTGCGATAATACCGATGATACTAGTTCTTTTAATGGCTTTGCACTTCTTCATGGTAAAGCGGCAAGGTATAAGCAAGCCTTACAGAAAAGACATACCTTACAAAATGGTCGCAGCGGACCACTCGAGCATGTACAGGAGGATGCTGTATATTTTTATAATAGTGCTTGCTTTTTCCATTTTATTTAGTTCTCCATACATACCCCCTCTGACTATAAGCCAGGCTGCGACTACAAAGCCTCAGGCAACGGCGACGACCTTTCTAAACGAGTTTAACTTCTCCTCGGATACCGCTACATATCTCGATACTATAAATCCTTACACGTTTAGTACAAGGAACGTGTACGTTCTTACTCCTTATTACACCTATTTGAACCTCACGGATTCTACCAACGAAGCGGCGCTTTTCTTTGCGGAAAACGCATCCGCGCGGGACAATACGCTAGTGCAGGCATATTCCTACTTTGGGAACAACGGGTCGATATCCGGAGGACTTAATTCCACAAACCCCATGATATCGATGGCCTCACAGCTTACAGCGATGGCACAGAAAGGGGTGTATCAACCGATATTGCAGAGCGAAGAGAGCAGCGGGCTCGATAACACGTACGTTATACGTTTTCTTTTCGATACGGGAGTCCTAAATTCCACATCTTACGACTATGGGCTTGACCCGTCGGAATGGGGCATGCTAGAAGTGGGCGCACCACCTTGGGCACTGCAATACTGGCTTGCGCCTTATGATTATATGGAGATAGCCACATCCAACATACCGTGGTGGAATGACATCGAGAACGGCACGGTCACATTTTTAATGTTTTTGACACTCATGTTCTTGCCGTTCATACCTGGTCTTAGGAAGCTGCCCGATAAGCTTAAACTGCATAAGCTGTTTTGGAACAGGTTCACGAATCCCGAACAGAGAAAGAAGCACAAGTAAATTTGATACATGGCATTGATCCTAGATACATGAAGATAATAGCACGCTCATTTTACAAGTAGGATATGACAAGTCTTGACTGCCGTGTAGAGCAAGCTTATCAAACGTGAGCTGGAAAACCCACACTCTTTAGAGGCGGGGGGCGCCACATTAGGAAATTCCCTAACAAAAACATAGTCTTTAAAGCTTTTTAGAGCATATATGATACATGAACAATTTGGTGCTTATAACCGTGATCGTCATAGTCGCAGCCGTACTCGTGTCTTATTTTTATGTGCACCAATCCCAAAAAGTTACCGTTCTAGCAATTACAGCCGTACGACCAGGAAACCTGTCCTTTAGCGTTTCCGGATGCCCAGCATTGGTTTACGGAGAGGTGTATTCTGTTATAAGCACGCTCTCGAGCACCGGATTCGGCATTTACAACGTTTCTGGATATAAAGACTATGTCGTATCTCCCAGTGATTCGGGTTCGATAACGCTAAATGTCACTAGGAAAATAGTGGGCGGAAACTCTACACGATACACAAATCTATCACATATGAATATAACAGACACAAACGGTTTCGGATTTTATTCTGCTACTAATCAGACGATAGCCAAGAACGGCTATGACACTCTGTTGCCATATACGAACATAACTAATGTTACTGGAAGATATTGCGTCAACGGATTCGCCGGTGCCTGTATTGCAAACGCCCCCATAATTACTGGATTTGCGGGATTAATCCCTACTCAGGCACCTATTCAGGCAAGTTGTGGCAAGAATAAATTTAATATATCTATTGAAAATGTTCTAGGGGAGAACGTTAATATAAACAATGCCAGTGCCTACCTTTATCTAACTGAAAATAACGGGTCAATAATACGTTCGAATCTCTCTCTGCTTCCCGTTCAGAATGGTACACTATTGATCGGCGAATCAAAGCTATTTTCCTTTGCGGGTAATGCGTGCGCCAGCAATGTTGGAAACTATTCATTTTATGCAGCGATAAATTACAGTTTGGCTGGACGGAATACTACGTATAATATCGCATCCGGCGAAGTAAAGGGTAGAAGCCAGGCGTCCATTCCAAAGAACGGTTTCGAATCGGAATTGACTATTCCCGCCCTTTCTTCTTTTAGACAGATGCCGATATCGGTGAATTTCAGCGGAGATATACCTAGCAATATATCAGAGTTTTTAAGCTACGAAAACGGCTTTCTTAACATATCCGCGCTCCGCGTTTCAAACCACTCAGGCGTTATTAACGCGACATTTTCAATGGGACTACCTGTTTATATTTTACATCCAGGAATAACCACATCAGTTAATCCGAGATGGAGGTCGCTGTCAGCAGATCAGTCCGGAACATTTGATACGACTTTCAATGTGGCTTCAAGCGCAATCCCAGGAACCTATTGGATATATCCAGAAGTTTCAGGACAGTTTCCGTGCTCTTATCAATATTATGCGCTCTTGACTATCGGTGATGCCCCTTATAACGGAAGTCTTAGCATAACACAATTTTCTTAATGAGCAAATAGTACAATGCGCTATACGAATTATGGAAGACCACATCGAGCTCGGTGAAAAAGATTTGAAAGCCCTGTCCAGCTCCCAGCGTCTTAAAATAATAAGATCCATAGCCAGCAAGCCGAAAACGCCTTCAGACATAGCCGCTGAGCTCAAGAAGAGCACACCCACCGTTATCGAGCATCTGAATCTTCTGATGCTGAACGGATTTGTTGTAAAATTGTCCGTAAACGACAGAAAATACGTTTTTTATACCCTCTCCGATAAAGGAAAGGCGCTGGCCGACTCGTCAAAAAAGATAACAATAATACTGCCGTTGGCGGTCGTTTTGATGTCGCTTGCAGCTATAATCTTAGCGTACAATGTCATGGTCCAGCAAATCGGCCCCGTCGTAGCAGGTGCCGTCTCGGCTGGCGGATTGCCACAGGTGTCTCAAAGTCCTTTGATCTACACCCCGATCTTGTCACTTTCGATAGCAGTTTTATTTGTGGGCGTAGCAATGCTGATTTTGTATGCTCTTTTGAATAGAAGATTATCCACAACAGTGTGATCATCCTCTGGCGGTGGAACTTGCGAAGATGAAGATCTTAGTCAGGTCTATGAGCTATGAAACTATGAATCAGGAACCATTCCGGCAGCGGCTCGCTGCGGAAGCCCACACTCTTTAGAGGCGGGAGGAGGTCACATAAATCGGTCTAAAATCGCATCCTCTTTTTGCCATCATCTGTTTAATAGCGCTATAGAAGTTTTACATAACTCTAGTATCTGCGTAACGTCCCGGAGGTATCTTTTATAATCTTCTTTCAAATCTGCCACTTTTATATTCGAACTAAATGTGTAGCCGGCGGGCCCCCTAAGCTTAAGTAGTTCCCTTAACGTGTCCAATATAAAATATTCATTATTTACAAATGCCCCCGGTAATCTAGAACTATGCTCTCTAATCGCTAGTCGTATCACTGGGAGGATATCATGTACTTTTGGATAATCTATTTTAAGCGCAATTAATACCCCCTTTAAAGCTATTTCTGTGGACATCTCTAATCCATAAATGCCTAAATTGTAATCTCCGCTGTCCCCGCTGCGCTTTGCAGAATTTAGCCACCTAAGTGCGTCATCTAATGCGTCTAACGCTGCTTTTCTTTCCATCTCAAAACTTCTCCGCCAGTAATGCTCGTCCGTTTATAGGATATCTTAGAATGCAGGTCTTTAATAAAATCGCCGATTGTCGCCTCTTTTTCATATAAGATTATTCCTTTATCTATTATTTCCAGATAAATCGGTCTAAACTCCTTAAGTTGGTGCACTCCGACTATCAAGGGACTTATATATAAGCCAAAACCAAGATCCAGCAGCCTTTCTTGTTGTGTTTTTAATTTTTTGTCTATTTCGTTGGTTTCATGTAAGATATCGAGCGGCTTTCCTTTTACAATCACGAATAAATCTATGTCACTGTATTTGTTCCATGTACCATTTGCGACAGATCCAAACAAAATTATCCCGAGGATCCTTTTATCCTTTGACAGCTCTGCGACATATTTTTCTATATAATCCCTGACATCAGGATTCGATATCAAAAATAATAATTTTTTGCCTATAAGCAGTATTATGACATCGCTCATGCTCAGGTGTTTGTTCTCTGACTTGTTCAGGGCTTCCTTTGCCGCTTTCAGGACATCGTATGCTTCTACCCTTAGCATCGTCTGCTTCCATTTGTTCATGATTAATTGATGCATGGCTCATATATAAATTTATGTATAAAAAATTTATGTATAAAATATATAGAATAAGCATTCCATAATCAGCACTCAAAACCGCACCGTAAGCAAAAACAGTTGAACTTGTCAGCCCTAATTAGAGTGACTATTATACTTTACACACGTTTAAATTGTAGCGTTACACTATGAATAAAAAAGAACTTTTGTACGCTTTAAATTTACCATGCCGTTTTTGTTAGGAGTAATTATTCAAATAGCGGCCCTTCAAGAAACAAGGTTTCTGTCTTTTCGGTGGATTAAAATTCTCGTCGAACATTTTTTGCAGGATTCAGTATAAAATAGTTTTTAATATTATGTTAGAAAGTTATTCATATAATAACTAACATACATAAATGTAAATGGGATTAACAAAGTCAGAGCAAAAGATAACCGACAGGAAACCTGATGAATCTCGTTTAGGCAGATACCATAAACTATCTGTTATTATGTCTCTATGTTCTTTCCATTTGTTGAAATTATAGCAATCCTCGAAAGTAATCCTACACCCCCCTCTTTAATGTCTTTCTAAGAGGATTGAGCGAGCACACGCTCATCACTTCTTCCGAATATACGGACTTGACGAACCTCGCCATAGCAAAGGCCATCTGCCTTGCGGATCTGAAAAAGCGGTTGTTAAGCAGCTTCCTGCGGATATGGTTCCACCAATATTCCTGGGGATTAAGCCATGGAGAATAAGGGGGAAAGAACCTTACTTTGATGTTAGGATACCGTTTGAGAAAGCGCTTTACCTTCTTTGAACTATGCACGCGGAAGTTGTCCATGTACGGCACTATCTAGTCCTTCGTCTTCTTCTAACATATGGAAAGCCCCTTTTCCCCTTCGACTTCGGCTTTCCCCCACTCTCTTATGCTATTATTAAGGACGTTACCTCCCGAAATACTTTCCAGTCCCCTATTTTGGTGTCGGATCACTTATGTGGAGAGCTATAATGATCATTTCCTTTTAAATCGGTTGGGGCCCACCCGGCTCTGTAGAAATCCTAAGCCATAAATAAAAAATGGCGCCTTTAAGGACGACGTATCTATGGATATCGTACACGATGTCGACCAGACAAAGCTCCTTCTTCTGCATCCGCCCCTTCCTGCTGGACACATAGCTCCCCTGCAGCCGCTTCTCCACGGAGTTGACAGTCTCCACAAGGCTTCGTTTATGGTATTCCGACAATGGAAAGTCCGTCTTCATCAGCTTCCTCCATCTGCCTTTCGTTTTCCATATGGGAACGTCTTCATTCCTTGCAGGAATGATCGATCCTGCGTGAAGTCTCTCCCTCGAAAACCTGTGGTCTCTCTACGGATCGTATCCTTTATCAGCCAGTATCTTATCGATCTTTACCATTTCGGCGGCTTTCTTCATGAGCGGTCTGAAGGTCTTATTGTCGCTTTCAT
>JAKASS010000010.1 GCA_021818905.1 Nanobdellota archaeon | reverse complement strand
AATTTAAATGTTTGATGTTAAATAATGATATCCAAGTTTGATGGGATCGTAGCTCAACACGGTAGAGCTCCCGGCTTTTAACCGGTAGGTTGCGGGTTCAAATCCCGTCGGTCCCAGATTCAGTAGTAGTTCCGAATGTAAAAAATTGGCAATGGACTTCATAGAATGCCACAGATAGTTCGCCAGCTGGGGTTTTCGTATACCTGCTTCCGCAGATACAAATGAATACCGCAGATACAGAAGATTCGATCAAAACGTTCTATAAATATATATAAAATTTTATGACGTTAAGGAAATCTACCTAAGCCTTTATTAACAATGGCATTTGTCATTTCCGTCAGCGCTGACGATACTTTCTCTTCTAAAAGTTGTAACTTTTAATAAGTATTTTGCTGTCATATTATTTGTTCTGTCAACTTCCAGAATAACATCGCCAATTCCAGCCAAGCCGTGGCATAGGCTATGAGTATTACATCCAACTGACATGTTTTCTAATGAATCCACCTTAGATTTAATAAAGTGAGTATATTCTTCGGATTTATTCAGTCTCGAGAATAGGGAAACTATGCCAGATTTTGGTTTTATACGGCTTCCAATATAAAAGTATAGTTTTATTTGCCGGGCTTCTTTTATAGCAGTCCGGCAAAACAACAAAAATACATGTTTAAATAGAAAGCTGTAGTTTCAATTTATAAGAGGACATATGGATATACTGCATGGGGCCGAAAGAGTATTTGGTTACCTGTTTATAATCTTCAGCCTGCCTCTTTTTGTAACTCTATACGCGCTGTTCGCTTCGCACCTGCTTTCATCTGGAAGTTTTTCAAATCTTGTTAGTTCGGCTACTCACAATGCGCTTCTTGCCGGTTTGGTAGGTCTTTGGATTTCAACTGCCGGAATTTTCATGGCGGGTTTGATTGCCATAGCTGGTGCGGCATTGATATTTTTTGGCAGCAAAGAATATTCCGGTCTGTCAAAAGTCGGCACCGAAATAGTCGCTTTGTCCGCTGTTTCTATTGCGATGATTTACGTAATATTGGATTACGTCCTGCCTTTTGTTACGTCTAAGATCGGTGGTTTATCAGCTTCTTCCATAAGCGGCCTGGTGTCTACTATAGCGTCACCGATGACATCGGTAATCGTATCGATGGACATAATTTTTATAGTATTGGGATCCGCGTTTATAGCTCTAAGGTTCATATTACCAAGCGCAGTAAAAACTCTTTCCAACAGACCGAAGAAAAACGTAAACCATGCACCATCGTTTTGGTACAGGACCGTTGGCCTGCCTATAGGAATTGCGGTTATGATAATTTTACTTGCGTTCTTTACGGTATTCAATACAAGTCTACTTTCTTCAGTGCCGACGTATTCTACTACTACGGTGGCGGCCAACCCGGTTTCCTTGTCTTATCAAAATCAAACCAGTTCCGCCGGTCTAGAAAACCTATCGGACTATTACTTCTTGACGGGCCCAAATGAGAATACTACCTTTAACGGGGGCGTAGGCCTATCGTTGTCGAATATCCCATTACAATTTTCTTTGCCGCTGTCGCTCTCCGTAACTAAACTAGGAGATCCAATAAGAATAGATTTCAACATAGATCTATCGCAAATCAGTAGCATTTTAAGTTCTCTTAGGGGCAAGTCAAATAACTCAAATTCTAGCAGTCTTAATCTGCCAAGCAACCTAAAATTTACGATCCTTTACAACAGCTCGGGAACTACTATATGTGACAACCTTAATTCTTCACAGAACTTCGCTTTTCAATGTGATTACCAGCCGACTACACAGAACATCACACAAGAACTATTGAATATAAACAGTTCAAATGCGAATCGCTCGATACTTGGTCAGCTTTTTAATCTTCCAAGGTTATTGACAAGCATTTTCAATTCTGGTTCCAACTCTAATTCCCCGCAATCTGAATCGTTTCCAACCTTTACTTTCGTAAACAATGTAAACTATAACGGAAATGATTGCAGTCTTTTTTATGTAAATGCGACTTCCTCTTTGTTAAATTTAACTGGCAGAGCGTGCATATCGGACTCAAATGGCCTGCCTTCGTTCATTGACATAACACTTGCCGTCGGCAGTAATGGCGCTAGTATTAATCTTAATATAAATTTCGGCGTAAGTTCTACGGACAAAGACGTCACCCTAGGGGATGTAAACTCCTTCCCACCAGGCACAATTTTTGTCAACGGAAGTCAATCGTAGATTTTTGATAAAGTTTAGCTCCCATAGCCACGATTCTTGATAACAAGGGGATAAGCAGAGACTCCAGGCCGTATTTTGAGTTTCTATGGGCCACTGCAAAAATCCCGCCTCGAAAAAGGCGGCCGAAGTGCTCTGTCGCTTAAAAGTATATAATAACAAAATTATACATTATCTCTATGGAAGCCCAAGAGGAGCAGATAGACACCTACAATGTAATTTCTGACGGTATCGTCTCAAAGGTAAGGATATTACGGGTAAGCAGCAAGTTTACAATGGTCTATTCCGCGGATGTGCCGATAGTCGATGCCGGTACACGCGCGATACTTACAGAAGTAAGGACGCAGCTGATAAGGGAATTTCCACAGAAGATACAGGTGCTTTCAGAAAGCAGCAATGCAAACCTTAGAGTAGAATTTCTTGACTTAGTAGATAAAAAATTGAAGGAGATCATACCGGGCTTGACGGATGTAGGCTATGTAGAGCTCTCAGCTACGCTTCTGCACGAGATGTTTGGTCTTGGAGTTTTAGAGATACTAGACTCGGACCAGAACCTGGAAGAGGTAGTCGTTAATGATTCAAAAACCATGGTCATGGTTTACCACAGGAAATATGGCTGGCTCGAGACGAACATAAGGATAGACACCGAAAACAGGATAGAAAACTACGCCGAACAGATTGCAAGAAAAGTAGGCAGGCAGATAACTACATTGTCTCCTCTGCTTGATGCCCAGCTTATCAACGGCGACCGTATCAACGCTACTCTTTTCCCGATATCTACACACGGGAATACTTTGGACATAAGAAAGTTTAGGGCAGATCCCTGGACCATAACCGACTTTCTAAAGCTAAAGACACTTACGCCACAATTGGTCGCATTCGTATGGCAGGCTATACAGTATGAGCTTTCTATGATAGTGACCGGCGGAACAGCATCTGGTAAAACAAGCCTTCTAAACGTCTTTATGCCTTTTATTCCTCCAAACCAGAGGATAATAACAATAGAGGACACGAGCGAGCTTACACTACCAAGCTTTTTACACTGGGTCCCTCTGCTCACCAGGCAGGCCAATTCTGAAGGCAAAGGCCAAATCACCATGTTAGATTTACTGATAAACTCCCTTAGGATGAGGCCAGACAGACTGGTCGTAGGTGAGATAAGAAAGAAAGACGATGCACAGACTCTTTTCGAAGCGTTGATGACTGGCCACTCCGTTTATGCTACATTGCACGCTGAAACCGCGCAGCAGGTAATAAAGCGGCTGCTTTCTGAACCGATAGACCTCCCGGACATAGAAGTTTCTGCGCTGGATCTCATAGTCACCGCATTCAGGCATAGACGAGAGGGCTTCAGAAGAGTGCTGGAATTGGCAGAGCTGACAGAGCATTACGTCTCGGGCAAGCTAGAGTTGAAGACTAACAATCTTTTTGAATGGCGTCCTAGGTCAGATGTGATAGAAAGGACGGTAAATGCATCGCAGAAGATTGAAAGTAAACTAGAGCTTTATTCAGGTTTGACTCACGAAGAAATAATATCTGACTTGGCAGAAAAAGAAACTGTGCTGAACTGGATGGTCGCGCATGACGTTAATGTAGTTAACAAAATAGGCTTGATGGCCAGTACATATTATACGAGAAAAGACGAACTTATGAAAATAGTCGAAGCTGATGGCGACCCAGCACAGCTGGAAATATTCTAAAATGGAAAAAAGGGTAATGCCATCTATAATGGTAAGTCAAGAGAAGGCGCTATTTTTCGGCAGAAGGTTCAGGCGCATCGCATTCTATCTGAGAAACATTTCGCCGGGCATAGACAATTCGCTTTTGGAGGGAGGTATAAACATTCCCGGTGTTGATTACATAGCGGCCGGCATATTCCTATCAATTATGCTGGTCGGGATTCTTTTTGCGGTTTCGGTCCTGCTCGCAATCGTTGCGATACATAGGGGCCTTTTGACTTCGCAGCTTACCGGTATACTTGTCCTTTTGGTGATCTTCGTACCAGCTATATATTTTGTATATTTCGTTAATTACCCAAAGCTTCAGGCCTCAAGGAGAAGGGCCCGGATAGACGAGAAGGTAGTCTTCGCAGTAAGGGAACTGATGATAAAAGTAGGGGCGGGAGTGCCGATATTTAACGCCTTGCTCGATGTCTCAAATGGGGATTATGGCATAGTATCCGCCGAATTCAAAGTGACAGTAGAGGAGATACAATCCGGAGTACCGCAAGACGAAGCGCTGACAAGACTTTCAAGAAGGGTACCCTCGCAGTCGCTGAAACGTGCGATAGACATACTGGTTAATTCAATAAGGTCCGGTACCGACATACATGGCACGCTTACTCTGATAAATGACATGCTGATAAAAAAACAGCAATCCGACATGAGGGCGTATGCGGCCGAGCTTACCCCGCTTTTGATGATGTACATGCTGGTTTCTGTAGTCTTGCCGAGCCTCGGGATGTCGGTTTTTATAATACTCGGCTCGATAGCCCATTTCGATGTCATATATATAATTTACATAATACCTCCTTTCTTGATAATATTCGAAGTGTTCTTTATGGGCATGGTGGGCAGCAGACGTCCTGCCGTCGGAGTCTGATTCAATATGGCAGACGCACCAGCAAACGGAATAGAAAAATTATCGATGTTTTTGCCGCGCAAACTGCGGCTTTCCTTGGAAGAAAGTATGATATACGCACAAGTCCAGACGACAGATTTTTTAGGCTTGATAGGAAGCATTGTCCTGATGCTTTTCATAGTAGCGGCCATTGCCGGCATTTTAACTTTCCTGTTTTCTCACAGCGCAATTTTCGCCGTAGTCGCAGTGCCGGCAGGATTTTTTGCGGCGTATTTTCTTATAAAATCGATCTATCTCTTTTTGGCCGATGCAGCAGCCGTGCAAATAGAAAAGGTTTTACCGGATATGCTTATGCTCACGGCAGCTAATTTGAGGGCGGGCATGATACCTGAAAGTTCCTTCCTAGCTTCGATAAAACCAGAGTTCGGCAAGCTAAACCTATTGCTCACTCATGCGGCTATAGAAGTACAGGGCGGGAAAGATTTTAAAGACGCCCTTTCCGAGATGGCAAATAGAACGACATCTAAATTCTTTAAGGATACTATGAGGATAATAGGAGAAGCTTTAAGGTCTGGCGCAGAGCTCCATGTGGTACTTGAAAACCTCGCGACAAACATATTGCAAAACGAAAGTATACGAAATGACATGAAGGCGCAGGTAAGAAGCTACGCGCTTTTCATTTTTATGGCATCTACTATAGCTGCCCCGCTTCTTTATGGCGTATCTTCGTTTCTTATAACAATATTGGACAGCATCGGCAGCCTTTCGTCTTCTTCGACCGTGGTCCCATCCGCTGGGTTGGGCGTTCTATCTTCTTTTAGCTTGCCTAACATTCCCGGTACACTAATTCTTGTGGTTGCAACTATTAATGTTCTTATAACGACAACGGCAAGCGCATTGCTTCAGGGCATACTGAATACTGGCAATGCTAGGGATGGTCTAAGATCTATACCCATATTTGTTCTTATTGGGCTGGGGATATTCTTTGCCGTGAGATTTGGAGTATCTACCTTCTTCGCTACGTCGTCGTTTGGCGGTGCCGGAGGCATTTAAAGGGCCCATGGTCTAGCGGTCATGACATCACATTCACATTGTGAAGATCGGGAGTTCAAATCTCTCTGGGCCCATCATCCAGATTATTATGGAAAATATCGACATAAAAATAATTGGACCTGGTGAGTACGAAGACGTACTTAAAGACAAGAAAATCACAAAAATGTGCCTCGCTGATGCGTGCAAAACCTGTGGAGAGATGTTTCTCGGGGTAAGCCCAAAGTTTAAGTTAATACTTTGTTATTCCCGAAAAAGCTACGACGAAACAAAGGGATGGAAAACGAAAGTTTGGGAGGTTGGGCGGTCCAATAAGAGGAGTATAACAATTTTCGCGCCATCGGTTTTCAAAAAGCTTACTGACAACCAGATGTCCTTCAGGCAGGTGATTATGCATGAAGTCAATCATGTCTTCTGCAAGAATTTCGTTGCCCACGCCCCGTTGTGGCTTGTAGAAGGGGTGGCTTGTATGGTGGATGATAGCGAAAAAAGCTATCATTGGAAGGGCGCACCTAAACTAGACCATCTTTATTTGTCGGTTAATTACATGAATCGCCATGTCAAGAGAGATGTCGATATCCTTGAGTTTTATAGAAGCGCATATTTAACTACAAAGAAAATAATCCGTATTATAGGAATAAGTGGTCTTATTGGCTTATTAAAAGCTTACGCAAAAAATCCCAAAAAAAACCATAAAAAGTTATTTTCTGCGTATTTATCAGTTTAGGGTTCAATAGCATCCATTGTCAAATTTTTACATTCGGCACAACTGTATTGCAGTAGTTCTGAAGGTAATTTTTTGGGACTTAATTTTACTCGTGCCTTATCGCGATATAGAGAAAGCTATGGTGTTGCCTACGAGCGCAAGTGTGGTGGCATTGTTTGAAAGTCCCGCACCGCCGTTTAATTTGATGCCTCCAATAAATGAAGCAAGAGCACAAATAAATATGACTGCAACTTAAAATAGACATGGACCAAGATAAATTGGATGCGAATGAAAATGTCGTAAAAGGGTCGGCAGCAAAGTCAAACAAGAGGGTTATAAAATTAAAACTAAAATATGTCGTCACGGTAATCGCAATTATCGGCGTCTTGACGGGAGTGATGTATTTCCTTACGGTAGGTCAAGCTGGACAAGCACTTTCCATTGTAGCTTCCGGAGATAACGTAAGCGTGTTCTATACGCTCACTTTAACGAACGGGACAGTTCTACAGTCAAACTTCGGAGGACGGCCGTTCAGTTTTGTGGTTGGTGGGAACTCGACAATCAAAGGATTTAATAATGCTGTGATAGGCATGTCGGTCGGCGAGACAAAGACGGTAACGTTGCCGCCTAGCGAAGCATATGGTTATGCAAACCAAAGCGAAGCGATTTTGGTGCCTATAATAAAAATAGAAGAAACCGCGAATGTTTCAAACCTCCGCGTAGGCGAACAAGTTAGTCCGGGGGGCGGTTATTTATATACCGTTACCGCTCTAAATTCTACGACCGCTACGCTAACGCAGCATCTTTTGGCGCGGCCATCAGAAATAGAAAAACTTCTGAATGTTTCAAATCTTAGTATAGGGGAGGAGTTTAATTATGGCAGAGACACCTACAACATCACTGCCCTGAATTCTACCGCCGCCATACTTTATGCATATCCGACATTGGCGGGGGATACGCTAGTATTCAAGATAGAAGTAGCAAGCATAAACAGCTAAAAAGACTATTAACGTAAAGACGCTCTGATAAACGGGGCCATAATAACGGTTATCGATTATAGCTTTGTCTCCGCTTCTGATAACTTTGCTTATTATCTGGATGTACTGAATACGCTTGACGCGTTACTCAGTTTTTTGGTTTTCTAAGACGCAGCGCTTTAAAAATGAGCAGGACGATTATCGTTATCATCAGTGCAATCGCAGCAGAATACATTATCGAGTTAGTCGCACAATTTAATGAGAACGAATTCGCCACCAAAGTCGAATTCGTAGAACTTGTGCTGCTGGCAGACAGAGCGCCTGCGGACATCGAACAAGAGTTATAGTTTTCGTAAACCGAAAGATATGATACGATCGCTAAGGCGATGGCCACAACGATTATTATCAAACGGATATGGTCTTTCTTAGGCTTGTATGTCTGGAAATCAGCTTTTATCCCCCGTTCCTTCAGCGTTTCTTTATACTTGTCAGCTAAGCCCATATGGTGAGTATAATATATATAAATTATATAAATAAAAACTATCGCAGAAGTCTTTATGCGGCTTTTATTCGCAGCATTTTGCCTATAGTTCGGTATGTCTCATTACAAATAGGGAATGCGTCCGGTTTACATTAGGCATCGACTGAACCGAATCCATTATGAACGTTGTCAACTCTTCTTTATTACCACGCAGTATGAGGACGAAATCCCAATCCCCCGTTACGGCATAAATGTCAGAGATAAGCGCAGATTTTTGCATCTCGTCCTCAAATAATTTTACATCCTTGACATTCGTTTTTGTTAGTGATACTAGCATTATAGCGGAACCGTGATTCTTTGTCTGTTCATAGTTCATCGCTATGCGGATACCTTTTATGAAACCTGCCTTTTTCAGCTTATTTAGATGGTAATAAATGGTAGATTTCGGTATCTTAAAATCCTGGGCGACCTTATTGACATCGTCCCCGCGTCTAAGCGCATCCAAGATCTTAGAGTCTTTATCCTTTATTCTCATACGATTCTAATCAAATATTGTAATTTTTATAGCTTAAATACTTTTAATTCAGAATAATTTCAATTTTTAGGCGGATAAGTAAGATACAACGTATGCGCTGACTCCTGGGCCTTTGGGAGTTTTGGCACATTTTGGAGGCACAGCAGACAGGTCATTAAATTTGTACAAATTTTAGTTTTAAATCCGAATTTGAACCATTTTAAATTGACATGCGTCTTTTCTGAAGTGTAGCTAGGGTTTTATTTTTAGGAGATTTTTTAAGTCACACGGGAAAATTTAGGTTTACTGTAAACGCCCGGCCCACAAAAAAGTTTATATATACATAAAACCTCTATTTTGAATGGCAACTGCAGACCCGTACACAGTCATCGCAGCGGCGATTGCTATCGCGGGCGGACTGATAGGTACCGGCCTTGCTCAGCAGGGTATAGGTGCGGCCGGCATGGGCATAATCGCAGAAAAGCCAGAGAAATTTGGGCAGGTTTTATTCTTCTTTGTTATACCAGAAACGCTCTGGATAATAGGTTTTGTTCTAGGTCTTATACTTTTGTTACAGATTCTTTAGGCCATGGGATTTAAAGAGATTCTTCAGCAAATCGAAGAACAAAGAGATAAAAATATTAAGTCTATCCTATCCGCTGCAAGGGCACAGGTAGCAGCAATAAATGAAGAAACAGCAAATAGGGAAAAGGAGATAAAGTCAGATTCGCGTAATACATCTAAGGAAGAGACGATACGCGAAATGGGGCAGCAAGCATATTTCCATAGGGTCGAAGCAAAAAAGCTGCGCCGCGAGGCGGTGAACGATATGATTAATAGCGCATTGAAACAGCTAAATGAAAACCTCAAGGAGTTCACTTCGTCCCCGAAATACCAGAAACTTCTTGCAAAGATGCTAGTCAGGGCTAAAACCGAATTGGGCCAAGATGCAATGGTATACGTCAGGAAAGAGGATCTTGAAAAGGTAAAGAAGATGCTTCCAGAATCGCTAAAAGCCGAACAATCAAGGGAGAACATCTCTGGTGGCATCAAAGCGGTGTCACGTGACGGAAAGCTTAGCATGGACCTTTCATTAGAGTCGATAAGCAGGTCTTTGCAGGATAAGCTGGTCTATAGACTGCTAAAAGAGGTCGAATAATGGATTCTACGTATGCCGGCGTTTATGGGAAGCTAAAGGCCGAGTCGTCCAATTTTCTAAGCCGGTCACAGATAGACGACATCTTGGGCGGGAAGGACATGCTTGAAGTACTTAAGGACACCAGTTACGGGGTCGAGATAAATAATCTTTCAGCGCTTTATAAAACACCAGACCTTATAGATGTCGTTCTGAATGCTCACCTCGCCAGGCTAACACGCACTGCAACTGGTTCATTGCCTACAGCAACCGGTTCGTTTATCCGGGCTTATATCAGCAAATGGGACATAGAAAATATAAAGCTTATACTTTCCTCTAAGACGCTGGGCTATGCCGTTTCCCAAAACGATTTTCTGCTCCTTATAAACCACGTATCGGCCGCAGGGACTTTCAGCGGGGTGATGTCAAAAGAAGATTACCTTAATATAGAGAAAGAAAACTCGGTAGAAGGGGTAGTCAATGCGCTGTTCAAATATGGTTATGGCGCTATCTTGTCTAAGTACGTAGAAGAGGTCAAAAAAAGCCAGGACATATCGAAAATGGTCGTCGTGCTGGAGATAAACTATCATAATTCGTTGCTTGATAAATTCAGATTTTATGAGGGAAGTGAATGGCCGGTGCGTGAATTTCTTATTGACAGCATAGACATACGCAATATAATAACAGCGCTTAAAAGCGCAGGCTTGAGCGGCAACCTGGAAGAGAACCTGATAAAGGGCGGCAAGATACCTATAACAAAGATAGCCGAGATAGCTACGAATGGTCCAGGATCCATACCGGAAATCACAGGTTTAAAAATGGACGATGCGATAAGCGCATACAAAGAAAAAGGCTTGGTGTCATATTTTGAAATAGTTTTGAACAGAGAACTTCATAAGAAATACCTTAGGCTTTTCAAGGACCTTGGCATTTCGCTTGGTTTCATTATGTATTTTATATTGCGACTGGAGTTGGAGAAAGATCTTCTAAGGACGATTTGGTTCACAAAATACTATGGACTTGACGCAGCAAAAGTCCCGTTTCTTAATGCTGTCAAGGAGGTCGTGTATGCCCTTCAATAAGATAGCGGTCATCAGCGACCGCCCACTCGCGTTAGGATTTAAGGTGTTAGGGATAAAAGATGTGTTTATAGTAAACCAAAAGACCGCGTCAGAGACATTGATAAACGTTATAAATAAGCACGAGCATGATTTAGTAATGGTAGAAGATACGATTAAGCAGTCTTTATCTTCTTCCCAACTTAGAATGCTAGAGACGACTACCCAGCCGATAGTCATATTCATACCTACACAGACAATGTCAAATAGGGAAGAATCAGTAAGGGGCCTAGCAAAGCGCGTTTTGGGTTTTGATATACTTGAAAAGGGGAAATGGAAGGCACAATAACGAGGGTTTCCGGACCAGTCATGACAGTCAAAGGACTGAAGGATCCAAAGATGAACGACATCGTTCGTGTAGGCGATGCCCAGCTCCTTGGAGAGATCATAAAGATAAACGGGGGCGATTCGATAGTCCAAGTATATGAAGACACGACTGGAGTAAGGGTAGGCGAAGGCGCAGAAAACACAAACATGCCCCTTAGCGTCGTTCTAGGGCCGGGAGTGATAGGTTCGATATTCGACGGTACTCAAAGGCCTTTGGATAAGATCAAAGCGCAGACCGGTGATTTCATCGCCAGAGGGATAAACGTCCCGTCTCTTGATGCAAAGAAGGAGTGGACGTTCAAGCCCATGGTCGAAGTCGGCGTGGACGTAAAAGAGAGCCAGATAATAGGGAGCGTAAAAGAGACCAGTCTAGTCGATCACAAGATAATGATACCGCCTGGCGTTTCGGGAAAACTCACAAAGATAGAAGAAGGCAAGTTTACAATAAACGATATAGTGGCTAAAGTAAAGCAGGCGGACGGTAAAACGGTCGACATAAAGCTTGCACAAACATGGCCCGTACGTAAATCTAGGCCGGTATCAGATAAGATGCCCCCCCAGATCCCATTGATAACGGGCCAGAGAATAATCGATACGCTTTTTCCCATAGCTAAAGGTGGCACGGCTGCGATCCCAGGACCATTTGGCAGCGGCAAATGTGTGGCCCCAGATACAATGGTCCTTAGCCACAACGGTGAGCTTGTTCAGATAAAAGAAATATATGACTCAGCGGCCAAGAATGGCGCAATTTATAAGAAAGGCAACGACGAATTTATCGTGCTTACAAAAGGAGTAGATCTGTATTCATTTTATAACGAGGGCATTAAAAAAAGCAGCGCAAAACTAATTTACAAAGGAAAAAGCAACGGTCTTATAAGGATAAAGACACGAACCGGCAGAGAAGTGAAGGTAACTCCAGTTCATAAACTTTTTAAAATATCTGAAACGGGGGAGATAGTAGAGACTCAAGCAAAAGACCTGAAGCAAGGAGATTTTATATGTTCTGCAAGAAAACTTGATATAGATAATGACGATGCTCTAATAGATTCTTACATGTATTTATCAAAGGATGCAAGAACCAAAGACGCGGATGTAGTTCAGGGATGCAAAAATGCGATTAAGACCATCAGAGCTAAGAAGATAAAAATCGCCCTTAAAAAATTAATCGTCGATACTATTTCGCGTACTAACAACGCTTCTTTGAAATTGGACTGGATAAAGACGATTTATGATGCCATAGGCGTTAACCCGCCCATTCCGGCTACATTTATAGGAAATCGTAGAAGCAACGAAATAACAATGCCTCCCAAAGTCTCTACGGAACTTGCGGAATTTCTAGGCTATTACGTTTCTGAAGGATATACAAGAGGTGCGAACACCATAGTGTTCACAAACCTCGATGAAAGACTTTTAGACAGATTCCTGCAGTTGTCAAAGACATTGTTTTCTATAAACGGGAAAAAAGAATATCCTCACAACAGAACACCCAACGTGTTACTATTCTCTAAAATAATAGCAAGTTTCATTAAAGCGATTGGCGCAGGCAAGGCATCCCACGAAAAGGCAGTACCTAATATTATTCTCCGTTCAAGCAATAAAGCACTTGCCGCGTTTTTAAGTGCCTATTACGAAGGAGACGGGACTTTCTCTAACTCGACTGCTGAATTTTGCACCGCCAGTAGCGTTCTTAAGACCCAGCTATCCTACATACTGACTAGGTTCGGGATAATACATACTTTAAGCAGTAAAAAAGTAAATGGAGTCACTTATTATAGAGTTTTTATTAGCAGCTTAAACAACTTAAAATCGCTTTCAGCAGTGATAGGCAATAAAAGCGAAAAGACCAAAAAGCTTGAAAGATATGTAAATGACACTAAACAAGGTTCTACTACGATAGACGTAGTTCCGATTTCTGGTACAGTAATAGAATCGGCTTTCCACGATTTTTCAAATTACACGGAATTGAAGCATGCTGGAATAGATATTTACAACTACACTACTGCAAAAGAAAAGATGTCCGCCCCAGTTTTTAAGAGGTTTGTCAATACGCTAAGCACAAGAAACGGCAACCAGCTTTTATTAGCGAATACAAAAATGCAGGCGCTCGCTAAAGCATTGGATTATATCTATTGTGATGAGATAAAGACGAAAGAAGAAGAACTAGGCGAATTTGACGTTTACGATGTCGTAGTTCCCGAATGTGGTAGTAACTTCGTTGGTGGAAATGGGGGGATTATCCTTCATAACACAATAATTCAGCACCAGCTTGCAAAATGGTCAGATGCCGATGTGATAGTCTTCGTGGCTTGCGGCGAACGCGGAAACGAAGCCACAGAATTATTGACGACGTTCCCAGAATTGAAAGATCCAAAGACTGGTAAGCCATTAATGGAAAGGACCATTCTGATAGCAAATACTTCTAATATGCCGGTAGCAGCAAGAGAAGCGAGTATCTACACCGGTGCGGCAATCGCAGAATATTATAGAGACATGGGCTACGATGTAGCCCTTATGGCAGACAGCACATCTAGATGGGCCGAGGCCTTAAGGGAAATATCAGGCAGATTGGAGGAGATGCCGGGTGAAGAGGGCTATCCAGCATATCTTTCAAGGAAAATATCTGAATTTTATGAACGAGCAGGTAGAGCCAAGCTTTTGAGCGGCAAGACAGGCTCGCTTACTCTTATAGGCGCAGTATCTCCGGCCGGCGGCGATATATCCGAACCAGTTTCTCAGAGCACGCTTAGAGCCACAAAGGTCTTTTGGGCGCTGGACAGCTCTCTCGCAAATAGGAGGCATTTTCCCGCGATAAATTGGCTTAACAGCTATACCCTCTATGCGGATGCATTAATGAAATGGTTTGACGATAAGGTCGACAAGGACTGGAGCAAGAACCGCACTAAGACAATAAAGCTTTTGCAGAGAGAAGCGGAAATAAACGAAGTCGCCCAGTTGGTAGGCTATGATGCATTGCCGGAAGCGGATAAGATGGTGTTGGATATAGCTAAATCCGTAAGGGAAGACATACTAAGACAAAGCGCCTTTGACGATGTAGACACTTATTCATCAGTGAAGAAACAGGCATTATTGCTTTCATGCGTCATGGACCTTTACGATGCAGAAAGCGTTGCAGTAGAAAGTGGCGTTACAGTAGAGAAACTGCAAAGTGTAGAAGCAAAGCAGCTGATAGCCAAGTTCAAGTTCGTCGAAGACGAAAAGATAGAAGCTTATGCTAAGAGCGTAAAAGCTGCCATAACAGAGATTTCCAAAATAAAGGAGCGTGGTAACAATGAATGAGGTTTATTATAAAACAGTAAAGAGCATAACCAGCATACTGATGTTCGTAGAAGGCGTAAAAAATGCCGCTTATGGTGAGATGGTCGAGATAAAGTTAGAAACGGGAGAATCCCTGAAAGGACAGGTCCTTGACAGCAGGGAAGGATTAGCTGTAGTACAGGTATTTGGTACCACTGCGGGTGCAAGTGCAGAGACTACAAAGGTAAGGTTTACCGGCCAGCCAGCTAAAATAGCAGTCAGCACAGATATGCTAGGCAGGGTATTTGATGGCACTGGAAACCCGCGCGACGGGGGCCCGCGCATAGTGAGTGAAAAGGTAAAAGATGTAAACGGGAATGCCATGAACCCGTGCGCCAGGGAAGAGCCTTCTGAATTCATACAGACCGGCATATCAGCGATAGACGGGATGAATTCACTTGTCAGGGGCCAGAAGCTCCCGATATTCTCAGGATCAGGCATGCAGCACAATAAGATAGCGGTACAGATAGCAAGACAGGCAAAATTACTCAATAAAAATGAGAAGTTTGCGATAGTTTTCTGTGGCATGGGCATAGACAGCGAGGAAGCCAACTTCTTCAAGCACGAGTTCGAAGAGAGCGGGGCTCTTGACCGTACGGTCATGTTCCTTAACCTTTCGTCCGAGCCGACCATGGAAAGGCTGCTTCTGCCCAGACTTGCGCTCACGACTGCCGAATACCTGGCTTTCGAAGAAGGCATGCACATCCTTGTCATAATGACAGACATGACAAACTACTGCGAAGCGCTAAGAGAGGTATCATCTGCAAGGGAAGAAGTACCGGGGAGACGAGGATACCCAGGTTACATGTACACCGACCTCGCCACCATCTACGAAAGGGCGGGCAAGATAATAGGAAAGCCAGGGTCGATAACCCAGATACCCATATTGACGATGCCAGCAGACGATATAACTCATCCCATAGCGGACCTTACGGGCTACATAAATGAGGGCCAGATCGTGCTTAGCCGTGACCTGCAAAGAAGAGGGGTATATCCGAACATAGACGTACTTCTGTCCCTTTCGAGATTGATGAATAATGGAATAGGCAAAGATAGCACAAGGGAAGACCACAGAGGATTAGCAGATGAGCTATATGCCGCATATGCAAGAGGAAAAGACCTAAGAAGTCTTGTAGCAATAGTCGGGGAAGAGGCGTTGTCAAAGACTGATAAGGAATTCTTAGACCTAGCCGATAGATTTGAATCCGGCTTTATAGGGCAAGGCTATGATGAAGACAGGAAGATAGTAGATACTTTAAGCTCAGGGTGGGACATTCTCAGCGGAGTAGACATAAGGGAGATAAAACGCGTAAGGGAAGAGTTCGTAAAGAAATATGGAAAATGGAAAGCAGGCAGTTGACTTGTCATCGGTCAGGACTACAAGATTAGAGCTAATGAAGACCAAACGTAGGATTTCCATAGCACAACGCGGGATAAAACTGCTCAAGGTAAAGCGTTCTAGCCTTGTAATGGCCTTTCTTGAGATGGCCAGGAAATTGGCATTGATGCCGGAGAACATGCTTTCCGCCGTAAGCCTTGCGGTAGAGACCACAAAGATAGCCGAGATAGAGAGCGGAAGCGTAGAACTAGAGCGGGCGGCAGCCGAACGCCCCAGGCTGGAAGTAAACGTAAAAGCGAATAACGTAATGGGGGTAAGGGTCTCGGATATAACGGCAGACAAGTCAGCATTAACGCACGAGTTTTTCGATGCAATCTCGTCTCCAGCGCCTATAGATGACATGAAAAAGGTTTATTCTAAACTCTTTACCCTGCTTATAGAGGTAGCCGAGAAAGAAAATGCCATGCGAAAACTTCTTCATGAGATAAGCAAGGTAAACCGGCGCATCAACGCACTGGAAAATCTCAGGATACCGCAATGGGGGGCACAGGCCGGCTTCATAGAGCAGAGGTTGGGAGACAACGAAAGGGACACGATAGTATCGCTCAAGTTCATAAAGAGGAAACTGGAGGCCACGACCAGCTGATGGCAGAAAACAAGGAGCGCGAAGAGATAACCTTACTGAAGGACATAAACGAAGCCGAGAGATCATCGGCGAAGCTCATAGAAAAGGCGCAGAAAAAGGCCGCAGATATGATAGCCGAAGCAAGGAAAAACTCTGATCGAGCGATCGCAGAAGCCACCGAGGAAGCCGCAAAAGACAGGGAAAAGGCGATGGCCACGATAAAGGGCCTTGCCATAAAGACCGGAGAAAAAATGTTAAACGAAGAAAAAACCAGGATATCAAGACTGAAAAGGCCGTCGAAGCAGAGAGTGGTGGGCATATTTGAAGAGACGGTATCAGAGGAATTCAAGCTATGATGTTTCCTGCGAAGATGCGGAAAATAATGCTTTTCTTGCCAAAGGCAAACGTAAACGACACTACCGAGGTGCTTGGCAGATTAGAGTCGATCCAATTAGAACGCATAAACTCCGAGTTGCAAGGATTCATGTCCGCGGCGAAGGTCGAAAGGGGGGAGATAGGTGGTTATGCACAGACGTTCAGATCTGTAGAGCAGATGCTGCCGAAGGCAGGATCCGATTATGTTTTCGAGTTTAGGGACGTAAACGCGCTTTTGCGAAAGGCAAAGTCGATCAAAGCCGTGGGCAAGATAGTAAAAGCGAACAAGCAGATAGAACAGCTAAACTTGGATTTAAGCGGGCTTTCGTACGAATCTTATCTATCGGAATGCTTGGCCCCATTTAGATATGACTTGTCCATTTTGAATGGGGAACACCTTGTTTCTTTCCTTGTTTCGGGGCTCGAAAAGCAACTGTCCGCTCTCGACGAGTCGCTAAAAAGCTCGGATGGCATCGCCGTGTTTAAGTTAAACCCAAATTTACTAGTCACCATAGAAAAATCAAAGATAGAAGAACTCGTGAGCAGGGCCCAACCATTAAAGCTAAAAATGGAAGCCATACCGGCATTTAACGGGACTCCAAAGGATATGGCAAAGATGGTCGCTTTGAATAAGAAGGCGTTGGCGAGAAGGAAGAAAGAGCTGGAAAAGACCCTGCTTAAATTATCAATAAAAAACCGTGCTCTTATATCGGCTATGGCCGAGGGATTGGAGATAGAGGAGAAAAAGAACGAGCTCGCAGGCAGGCTAGGCTATACGGATTCCGTAGCCGTACTTGAAGGCTGGGTCCCCATAAAGAGCTTAGAAGATGTCAGTAGAGCAGTAGACTCCGTGACCAAAGGCAGGTTCCTGATATACGACCTAAAGAGCAAAGACATAGCACCTACCAAGTTTGAGAATAAATTTCCGGTAAAGCTTTTTGAATTCTTCATAAAATTCTATTCTATCCCGAGGAGCAACGAATTTGATCCTACCATGATGTTCGCTATCGCCTTTCCTATCTTCTTCGGGCTAATGACCGGGGACGTAGGGTATGGGGCCGCGATGATAGTGATCTTTGGATTGATAATGTGGAAGCTTACGTCAAAGGGACCCACCTTTAACGTACCAAGGAAGATATCCAAGTTCGTACATACGATCATGAGCAACAGCGCACTTTTGAAGCTGTCAAAAGCCGTGATTCCCGGTGCAATGTTAGGGATAGTATTCGGCGTTATTTTCAATAACTATTTCGGCTTTCATTTGCCTTATACTGCGCTATTCAACCCGGAGTTGAGTCTTGGGACTCTCTTACTGATAGCCGGGTGGATCGGGGTATTCATGGTATCTTCCGGCTTCGTTCTCGGGGCGATAAATAGGTGGATGGTAAACGACAGGAAGCGTGCGGTAGGCAGGATAGGGTGGCTTGCGATAGCGTTGGGCATAACTTTCGTCGGGTTGGGGGTATTGGAGCAACAGCCCATTTCTTTATACGATTTCACGACGGCGGCATCATTGGCGGGTATAATAGGCGGATTGGCAGCCGTGCTGGTTTCCGAGGGCTTTGAGGCCCTCCTGGAATTGCCTTCCATAATCAGCCACATACTTTCTTATACTCGTATCGTGGGGATACTGCTTTCTTCTGTCATACTCGCCGAAGTGATAAACACCGTCTTTTTAGGCACGCTTAGCGGCGGCGTAGGCCTGATCGTATTTGGATGCGTCATACTTGTGATGGGCCAGCTGTTCAATCTGATGATAGCTATATTCGAGTCTGGGATACAGGGGGCAAGGCTTATCTACGTGGAGTTCTTTTCTAAGTTTTATACAGGCAACGGCGCGATGTTCGCCCCGTTCAAAATATCCAGAAAACGCACCGTAATAAAGAGTGATCCGAGTTCAGAAAACAAGGAAAATTAGTTTATATTAAACCAACTAAGGCATCTCTACTACCCTTGCTTCACCGAAGCTGTCGAATATCTGATTCGTCGTGGAATTCGGCAGGAACATGTGGCTACCGTAAAACGTTTCCATTATCTTCGGGGGCAGATATAATGTCGTCACGTTTTCGTATACGAAAGCGATGCCGGCTAAAATGTCTTTACTGGCAGGATTTACAGCAGAGGGGACATACATCATGCCCGTGCCATTGTAAAATACCGACGCATTTATCGCATGCAAAGTAGGATCATTTGGGAAGTACGCCACCGCTATATATCCGACATCCGTAGTCTTATTTGCTATTATCTGGCTGGAGTTGCCGGGGCTAGTCACAGAATAACTTACATAAAGCTGGCATTCTGCGAACAACTCGGTACTGTTGGAATAAGCATCGCAGTTTCGCTCATTGCCGGATATGTTTCCAAACGCATACGAAGAGGGAAAGACAGTTATGTTGTAATGAAGTGGCAAGCCGGCATCCGAATAAAGCGATTTCAGAAAGTTTAGCTGATTCATATCCATAAGCACAAAATCGGTGTTGTTGTATCGTTTGCCGTTGAATAATATCTGCGCATATTCGGAATCGTTGGAGATCACCCGGTTGTTTTTTATCATGTAGCTCTGGGCGAGCGAGTAATATATGGACGGCACTATTATAGTCTTATTGGAATTGACCGCATTGAAATATTCGAGAGCGTACGCAACGTCGCTTGGCAATTGTGGCTGCGTGCCGCTCGCCGATACGTAAAAGAAAAGGAAGTACCCCGCTACCGCAGCGACCAGAATGACGAAAGCCGCCAAAGACAAAAGCTTTATGTTGATTTTTATTATCATAGAAATGTCTACGATCAATTCTGATTTTCCTTAGTCTCTTCCTGTGGCGCGGTTTCCTCGGTCTCTATCTCTTCTGCAGACCCGGTCGCGTGCTCGTCAGTTATCGTTTCTTCCTGCACTGCGGGAGCCTCCGCCACCGCTGCGCCCTGCGTCGAATACATTGCGAATTTCCTCTTCATTTTCGGGGCCGATGCCCTTCTTACGAATTTTGGCATCCCTTTGTAAAGTCTAGGACCATGGATTTTCTTTGCGCAATCAGGACAATAATAAGATTTTATCCCATCTCTGAAAAGATATACCGAGCGGTCCCTTCTTGTAAGTTGGCCACACGATGCGCACCTTACGCTGCTGGTCTTTCCGCGTCTTATGTTCTTTCCCATCCACTAATTTACTCCTTAATGATTATTTATAGGTTTATTTTCTGATGAGGCTGTTGCATAATTCGATTGCAGAAAGCTCAGGATAAGCGATAAATCAGACAAATGCCTCCTGTTTTTTATTGAAGAAACAAAAAAAGGAGGCATTTATGGATAAACAAGCATCGACAGGATTTAAAGACTTAGTACAGAGGAAACTTCGACACTGTTCCCAAATACGGTTGATATATAAGCCAAATAAAAAGAGAGCGAAGCTCTCTCGGCCCATCGCTCCCACCGTCCTAACCAATCATCGTCTTTGTAATACCTTATAAGACAGCCGTTCTACAAGTTCCATGCGCTGGAGGAATTGCATTATCGTGTCTTGATATCTTGTAAATACCGGCGCCGTCATAAAAAATTCGTTTTTATATTTGGTAGCAGAAGTGTGAAGATAGTGTCTTAGCTTCTTGTGAACGTAATCTAGCTGGAGCAGGAGTTCGTCTAAGTTTGCAATTTCGTGCCGATACCCGACCTCATCTTCTTTTTTAAAAGTCTCTATAATCTTCTGCTCTTCTTTTGTAGGAGTTCCGCTTACGAGTACATTGAGACCATTGGACATTAAAATAGTAAGGCTTCAATGGTATTTAAACATGTAATCGCATCATCCTGGATTAAGTTTTAATTCCAGCATCTGCTTGGCGAAACGCTTGATTATCAAAGACGGCAAAAGAACGGGACACTAAATCTCGGATTGTAAAAGAAATAATTCTAATCGTTTGATTTATTCGCTTAATGAGTTATGCAACCGAATATTTTCTGACGGTTTCCCCGGGATTTAACACTTAAATTTTGACGCATTTTCATTACTGTATGCGCAATGCACAATCGGCGATCGAATACCTCACAGTATACGGTCTGGCAATAACGGTGGTGGTCATCGTCGTTACCTTGCTCTTCTATTTGGGGTTTTTCTCTTCAGCTTCCATAACACAGGATACCGTGACGGGTTTCTCAGGGTTTGGAGTTTCGCAAAGCTGTATAAATGGAACGCTCAATACCACATTGACGAATGAACAGAGTTTTGCGATAGAAGTTACCCGCATAAATTCTAGTTATCCGGGAGCGCCAAATCCTTCTCAATCAGCGGTCATGCAACCGGATCAGTCGCAGCTTTTCTCTCTGTTAGATTCCTGCCCGACAATGGTAGGTTCGTCCCAAAAAACATATTCCCTATCAGTCATAATAACATACATCACCGGCAATTCTCTCAACCCGGGCCCATTTTTTTCTAATGGGACATTTGCTGGGGTCGTGGCATCGCACCACTGACAACTCACTGACAACTTTCGTAGAATCTGGCTTGCCGCCAGGCACATCTTGGTGGGTGGATTATGATAGCGTGAATCATTCAACCACGTCTGCGACCGGAGCAAATAACAACCCGATAATCACACAGTGGGATTATACGAATTTTATGGATAAAACCAATTTTCCGACTTCTTACACCACAGGCTATATCGGACCAAGATATTATAGTGGATTGCCATATTTGTGGCAATGGATACACGTCCGTGCTTATCCGCCAAATGGAGTCATGCCTTCAGTGTCTTTCGGCGCAGTGATTTAATGCTTTTAAGCCGTTTATTAGAAAGGACGTTTTTGGCGCAAATCTGATAGTGTCCAGTCTATAAGCCAAATGTAATAACTATCGGGGGCGAACCGGAAACTGGGTAAGATACTTCAGTGGGAAGATTGCTAACGTTCAATTATACCACAGTGTACTCTCAGTTTCCCAGATATCTCAGCTTTGTTCCGAAGAAGAGGCGGCGGCATATATAAAAAATAATTTTTCCAAGCCAGTAGTAGCATACATAGCTGGCACATCTGCACCGCCGGGTAAAAGGATGGGACACGCCGGCGCAATCATATCTCGTGGAAGAGGCACCGCAGAAAGTAAAATAAACGCACTCACTCTAGCCGGCGTAAAAGTAGCAGGAGTGCCTATGGATATAACCGCTTTGCTGCGTAAAGTCTTAGTTCAATAAGCGTCGTTTATAATCCAGTAACTTTATCTTTATATTATATTGGCCCTTTCTAGGACGTGTCTAACGGAGCACACCGGTCGATGTATTTTTTCTAATGCGATTTTGGCTTGGACTTTAGTTATAAATCCGACAGTAACTTCTCTGGCCAATCTCGGTGTATCTGGATGGAATCCGAGCATCCGTTTTGCCTTGCTTTCAGCTGCTCTTGCGAAAAGACATGAGTTTGCATTAGTCTCTATCAAATTTTCTCCTTTAGGCTCTTTCCAGCCGGCTTTATCCAGAATCTTCTGCGTCTCCTTTATAGATCTTTGCAGTAGGAATGGCAGATGCACTACATAAACAGGCATGCTGTTTTTATACGGCTTTAATATCTTTATTGCGGATATTTTAACTTTTTTGGATAAGCCGTGCGTTCCGCTTAGATTTGCCCACCCATTCATGCCTAAAATAATAAGATTTATTCCCCGTTTTATAGCTTCGGAATAATAAGCACGGATTACAGGCCTACGGCAAAGTTGGCAAGTCCTTACAACAGGAACAAAATGTCTGCATTTTATTGAATAATGTTTTTTACCGTCTTTGTATATATTTATGAACCTCTCCTTAAGTTCATCTGATTCGGTTTCATCGTATAAGGCGGCCGTCTTTTGGTAGCAAGAGACGTCGCTTGCCCTGATATATCGTCTTATATCTATTATTTGATGGTCTGTGTCCATCAAGCTGGAAATATGTTTAGCTCTTTGAAATATGTGTTTTGGATAATATCCAAGGTCAAAAGTAAAGGCCAACGGTCTAAATCCCATCTGCTTTACGGTATATAGCGTAGCAGTGCTGTCTTTTCCGCCAGATAATCCTAAAAAAGCGTCGTATTTAGTTTTCCCCTTTCCGCGCCGCGATCTTAAAAAAGAGAGTTCCGTTTCAAGAACCGATTTATTGAAATTGTTCATGAAGACTTCGCAGACATTACAATATCCTTCATGATTTATTCTTACATTGGGATTTTTAGTCGTGTTTACGCATCTTTTGCACCCTAAAACATTATTTCCCATTAAATTTTTTAGATAGGTAATCTATTATTGCCCCATCATGTTTTTTTGTATAATTGAATGCCTTGAGTGCCATCGTTTCTCTAGTTTTTAGACTGGTTGTGCCGTTAGAGCGCAGTTCTTTTAGAATCGATTTATAGTCATTCGGGTCAACAATAACAGTCACATTTTTGTAGTTTTTTGCTGCGCATCTCACCATCGCCGGTCCGCCTATGTCTATGTTTTTTATTGCGTTTTCATGTGAGAACTTCTTTCTTGCGATTGTCTTTTCGAATGGGTAGAAATTACATATAACTATCTGAAAAGGCCTGATGCCGTATTTTTTAATGTCCTTTATGTGGTCTGGGTTGTTTACGTCTGCGAGTATGCCGCCGAATATCATTGGATGTATCGTCTTTACTCCCTGCGGGTTCATTATCGGCGGCCAGCCGGTAAGTTTGGATGTTTTTGTTGCAGGGACACCATGTTTTTCTAAGTAGTCTGCGTTTCTCCCAGAAGCGACAAATGAAAAACCTAGCTTCTTGAGTCCTTTTGCAAATCTAGCAAGCCCTTTTTTATCTGAAACGGAAATCAGGGCGGTCTTTTTAGCGGGCTGTTCTTTTAACATAATCGATTATAAATGTCTGTTCGTTATAAACGTTTGTCTGTTTATGTGTCTATTGATTGTTTATACAGAGGCCTGCTAAACACTCTAAATATCTCGAGTGCAGGAGGCTGTTGCATAATTACCCGATCCGTTTACAGATCATGCCATCGCCCTATGCTTTTTGCCGTGGCCGATCCGGTCCTTTACCTTATCTCGAGAAGCTTATTGTACGTCGGGCACTTGATAAGCATCTCCTTTCTTAGGCTCTTCCATTTTCTAGAAGAGGCATATCCTCCGAACAATGCCTTGAAGGTAGAATAGGACCTCTCCACGGAAGTCCTTCTCCCGTATCCTACCTTATCCTTCCATCTCTGCTGGTAGTAACGCATCACTTCACGTTCGTTGAATAGTACGGCGCCATCGGTGACTGGAGGATGCTTCTTTTCCAGATGAGAATGGGGGAGCAACACGGTTTCGGTCATAGCTATATAATTCCTTAGTGAACGGCGCTGCAAAATTAGACATCCCCAAAAAATCAGCTTAAATGCAAAATGTATTCGAGCGGCCTTGATAAGAAGCAAAGGCATAAAAGGATAAAGGAGAATAATTATTAAATGGAGCCTAACAGCGATACCGTTAAGAACATAGTCGAGTTGAGAGAATCACTAAAAATATTTGACCAGCGGCTTTCGCAATTGAAAGACACTATTAGGATGGTCGATCAGAACAATATCGATAAGTACAAAGAGATAAAAGAAGCCATCCAGGGCATAATGTCAACCGCTTCGACGAACAAGACAAAAATATTGGAATTAGAAGACGCGATAGAGCGGATGGAAAAACAGCTGGAGAAATTCGCTAAGCTGCAAGACATAAAGGTTATAGAAAAATATATGGAATTCATCGACCCCTCAAGGTTTTTAAGCAAAGAAGATGTTATTAAAATCGTAGATGAATATATAGCTAGCAAGAAATGGAGTTAAAATATGAGTCTTTTAGATGCGTTCAAGAAAAAAGATGCGAGTGACGTTCCCGACGTTTCTTCGATGGTCAAGAGCGGGATGAGCGAACAGGACATAATCGATAACCTCAGACAACAGGGATACGACAGCACCGCGATAAAGAACGCATTATTAAACGCGAGTGCCGGCAACAATCAACAAGCACAGCCTGCAGCCCAGCCTCAATCAAGGTCGCAGCCGGCTATGACTAATTTCAGCATTCCCCAAAGAGAGGATTCTCCGGCGCCAGCGCAATTAAGCATGCAGCAGATGCAACCAGTGCAATTAAACAGGCAGGACGCTTCGAAGCAATCCGGACTTAGCGACCAGGCATTGGATACGATACAGCAAGTCTTGGAGCAGATAATAGAAGAAAAATGGGAGGCCTCTTCTGCGGACCTAAATTCGGTCAAAAATAGTCTTAAAAATACATCCGGAAGCCTTGACATGTTGAAAGACCAGATGAACAAGTTAGGCCAGCGAATCGATGGGCTACAAAACGTTATGCTGGGCAAGACAGAAGAATACAACAAGACGTTATCTGATGTGAACGTCGAACTTCAAGCCTTCGAAAAAGTAATAGACAGACTTATTCCTACAATAAGCGACAGCATAAAAGAACTCAGGGACCTTATAGACGATTTAAAGAAGGCTAAGGCTTAAGCTCGCTGATTTTAGCGTGATCCCGTCGTAAATTTTAATTTACTTTTATTTTTTCATCGGGTCGTTTCGCGCTTAAAATTGTAAAAATTCTAATAAGAAAGGTATAAATATTAGATTCTTTCTATATTCTTTAATTATGGCAGCACAAATACAAAGTACGGGATTGAGTGGGGGGAATGGCGAACGACCTAAATCCGCACTGGATCAATTGATAAAAAACATAAAGTCAAGTTCGCAGATCGAGGGGGAAGTAGGATACCTGACGACTGTGGATAAATTAAAGGCCACGGGGGTGCAGAAATCCCCTAGAGAGATGTCACCAGAATACGCTTCTGAGTTGGCAAAGCAATTAGGTCAGAGTCTTTATGTCGTGGATTTGGACAGCAGATCTCTTTATAGGATCCATGAAAAAGGTATAGACTTCGAGCCAGATGCAGAAAGAAAATGCGCGCTTCTTTACACTGTAGCCAACAGGACCTTTTCAAAAAGGCAGGACTTTACAGGCTATGCTTGATCAATATGACAAACTCTTTAAATAAAATACTGGAGGATTATTCGCAGACTCTGCCGGAAGGAATGAATTACGGCAAGATGGACGGATATTACAGCGCGGCTTATCTCGAAGCGGCAGGCTTCCCAATCAAGGCGGTAACCATCCATAAGTACCATGGTATACCAAGTTCGCAGGGACCTTATCCAATGTCTCCGCCAAGGCCGATGTACCCTTTTAATGCGCCATCGATGCGCTGATTAAGGCGTAACTCTATCAGGTGTTCTAGGTAAAAGAGTCGCTTCTGCGACATTTTCGAGATTAAGCATCTGCTTTACTATTCTCTCCAAGCCGGTGCCGGAACCGCCGTGCGGTGGGACGCCATATCTAAAGAAATCAAGATAGAAACCAAACCGTTCTGGATCCAGACCTTTTTCCTTGGTTTGTTCCATAAGGACTTTGTATCTGTGTTCTCTTTGGGCTAACGTGGTTATCTCTAGTCCCTTGTATATCAGATCAGCTCGGAACGTGACTTCTTTGTCCCCGGGCTTTCTCATGTGATAGAACTGCGCGACACTCCAAGGGAATTCCGTCAAGAAAAAGAAATCGCTCCCGTATTTTTCTTTGACGTATTTGCCAAGCACACGTTCTCCTTCAGGATCTACATCATCGATTACGGTCTTTCCATAGCCTTTGAGTATCTCGGCGGCTTCCTTCATCGTGATCCTTGGAAAAGGGATTTTTGGGGTTTCTAACTTTACACCGAATGTTTTAAGATCCCTCTGATTAGTTTTTTCTGCGTCCCCGAATATCGCCGTCATCATGTTTTCCATCGTTTCCATCACGTCTTCGTACGATTTTATGAAACTCATCTCTATATCTATGCTCGTATACTCACAAAGATGTCTCGAGTCGTGGTGCGGTTCGGCTCTAAACACCGGGCCGATTTCAAAAACTTTTTCGAATCCGCCCGCCATCATCATCTGCTTATAGAATTGTGGCGACTGCGCAAGGTAAGCGGTCCTGTCAAAATATACGACCGGGAAAACATTCGCTCCGCCCTCCGTCGCTTGTGAAACGATTTTTGAAGAATGTATTTGATAGAAACCGGAATTCTCAAGGAATCTAACAATGCTGTTGCTGACTGTGCTTTGTATCTTGAATATCGCCGCGTTCTTTTCTTTTCTAAGGCTCAAAAAACGGTAGTTTAAGTCTTTGTCCAGAGACGATTCAACGTTTTTGTTGAGGTTCAGAGGTACGGGTTGTTCGGCCTCTGCAAGCATGTTCAAAACTTCCGGGACTATTTCGTATCCGTTAACAGCTTTAGGGTTTTCTTTTCTTTCTCCGTATACTTCTATGACAGATTCATTTCTAATTTCTCTCGCTAAATCGAAAAGTTCTTTATCCCGCTCTTTAGATAAAGTTACTTGATAAGTTCCGTTTATGTCGCGCACATTAAGGAATATAAGGCTGCCAAGGTTCCTGACGTTCTCAACCCAACCGTGCAGGGTTATTTTATTTTCTTTTTGGGTTATCATATACAGATACTGTTGCAGTTTATTATTTATATCCGCTTGGTCCTAAAAAGAAACGATAAACGAAAGGAAGGCAAAAAATATAAATAAATCAACGTTGTGGTATCAAAAAAGATGTTGAAAAAAAGGGAAAGCTATAAAAGTATACAAGAAGCAAAAGTATACAACGGGGCGGGACAAAATTTGAAAATAAGACTGGTATCCGATATTTTACGGGGGAAACACAAGATTAGGAATTTGATTTCTTTTTTTAAAAGATAAAGGGGCTTTAATTCTCAATAATGGTTTTGAATTAAAATATTCTAAGGAAACCAAAAAAGACGTGATTCAGCTCTATATGCTTTCCGCTTGGCACGGGGTGGAATTCTCAGAGAAAGAAGGGTCGTGGAATTTTGATTCTGCTAACAATTTGGTTATTACCCCAAACGGCATAAAATTTAAACTCCAAGGTTTTGACGTTACTATTTTTTCAGAAACCTTTCTTTATGATATCCACTATTCTGAAAATTTGAGAGATAAAATAGTTATTCAAGCTGGTGGATTTATTGGAGATACTGCTTTATATTATGCAGAGAAGGGCGCTAAGGTATTCTCATTTGAGCCTGACCCAAATAGTTATAAACTTGCATTAGAAAATATCAAATTAAACCCACAATTTTCTGATAATATAGTGATGAGAAACTACGCCCTTGGCAAAGATGAACTTATAGATTTTCCAGTAAATGAAGCGGGTTCTGGAGGGAGCTCAGCGTTCAATATAGGAAAAAATAAAACGGTAAAAGTAAAGAGCGTTAGCATAGCACAAATTTTGGAAGAATTTCATATTGATAGCCCATACCTTTTAGATCTAGACGTGAAAGGAAAAGAGTTTGAAATTATTAATGATAATTCTCTTGCGAAATTTTATAAAGTCAGGATCGAGTATACTACATCCTATTTAGGTATAGTTGTTAATGGCAGAGACTTACTACTAAACAGCTTGAAAGATTACGGTTTTACTTCAAAAAGGGTATTTAAACATAACGGAGGCGTCTACGATTTACATAATCACGGAACCATCGAGTGCTCAAAATTGTAATCTATTATAAATTAGACGACACAGATGATATACCCATAGGAAGCACATCATTGCTGATAGAATAAGATACATCGGCGAGCTAGTAAAGACACAAATATTCAGCAAAATACATAGTGTTAATGGCTAGGTACGCCTGTGCATAACTAGCATAAAAGACGATAGCTGAGGCTAGCGGTCTTTCATCTTTCTCGTATCGGCTTACGTTTTGAGAAGCTTATTGTAAAGCATCGCCTTCAGCTTGAGCTCGTTCTGCA
>JAKASS010000024.1 GCA_021818905.1 Nanobdellota archaeon | reverse complement strand
CTTTATAAAGAAGTCTTTTCTCTTACAGAATAAGATGAAATTCCTGCTAGTGGACATCTTAACGGGGAGGTTTTGAATGGCAAAGAAATCTGTAAAAAAAGAAAAAGAAGAACCTGAGGAAGACATAGTCGAAGAGAACGATGACCTTGGAGACATGTACGACGAAGGACTCGAAGAAGAAGATGAAGAGGAAGCCGAAGACGACGAAACCGAGTAAAAAGCTTAATTTTTAAGCTAGAAATTTAGCTTTTTCTTATTTAAAATCAAGTATATATCTAGGGTTATTATTAGAATATAATCAAAAATAATATGTTCAAGAAAAAATGTGGTGGTTGCAGCTATGTGCTCGACAAACGGTGGAATTTTTGTCCTAATTGCGGCCAACCGATGAATGGACAGAACGTTTCTTTGGGTAATCTCAATATAGACCTTAACAAGGTGATGCAACAAATGATGGGCCCCCTTATGAACAGCGTAATCGGCGGCGGGTTTTTTCAGAACCAGCAACAGCCTAAGCAGAAAACAAATGTGCAGGAGAAACTAAACAAGACTATGAGCAATGTGAATGAGGTCATTGAGCCTGAGGATCTCGTGTCTGATCACGGGGACACCACAGTACACGCCATAAGCTTACCCGGCGTAAAGAACAAATCCGATATAAACGTAATGAAAATGGAAAACTCGATAGAGGTTAGGGCGGTGTCCGGTAAGAGACTATATCTAAAGATAATAAAAAGGGATAAAGGCGAAGGCATAATCTCCGAACAGTTCACAAACGGAAATTTGGTACTAGTGCTAAAGAAAGTGTAAATCTCCCCTTAAGAAAGCATTTAATTACGCTACTCTCTATAGTTTAGTATGTACAAGTCATTGGTGCTGGTTGGAATCGTACTGATAGTAGTTGGTGCCATAGTCTTGTCTGGATTAAATATACCTCATGTAACTTGGAGGTTAAATGGCTTTTTTAATTATTTCCAGATAAGCAACACGTACTCGTCTATAATCTTCATAGTAGTTGGAGCTTTAGTGATGGTACTTGGCGGACTCCATTCTGAGATGGGCAAATACTTCAACTTCTATTAGTCATATGGGCTTTGTAGGGACCAGCATAACTAAAGAGGATGCAGAAGTCATACTTACTTCGCTCGTTAAAGCCTATTCTGTAATACCTTCACAGCTGAAGCAATGCGTACCTAGCCTCGAAGTAATGCTAGAAACGATACCCGATGAAGCTAGGAAGTATTCTTTGGAAGAACTGATAACGCTTCTTGCGTGGGCAGCAAAAAACGAGATTGTCATATAACTAAGATAGACTGCCAGGACATAAGATGGACATAATCAAATTCAGCGGATACATCGAAAAATTAAAGGATCTAGACCGGACCGGTTGGACTAGGGCCGGGATACCAAACCCAGAAAGCGTTGCTGACCATTCGTTCGAATTAGCTATCCTGGTGATGGTCCTCGCAGCGGACTCAAATCTTGACCAACTCAAAGTCATCAAGATGGCACTCATTCACGACATCGGCGAAGCCATAATAGGGGACATTGTAACGGAACACGACAGAAAAGTTAACGAACACCTCCAAAAAGAGAAGGCGACAGCTGAGAATGAAGCTGTCGGTAAGGTCTTTTCTTTGACCCATAATGACGAATACTTAGAACTTTTCAAAGAATTCGAAAAGAACGAGACTCCCGAAGCGAAGTTCGTAAAACAGATGGATAAACTGCAGATGGCGATCCAAGCTTACAAATACGAAAATAAGCACGGCACCGATTTAGAAGATTTCTATCAGACTAGCTTTAGCAAAGTCAAAGACGGGGAACTACGTAAGATCTTAGATAAAGTGTATTCCGTGCGTCCTTACAAAACTAAAAAATCGAATCCCTAGCAAACTATCTGTAAGATGTCTGCTTAAGCGACCTCGCCGAGCTTCTATAAGGCTTCTGCGCTTCCGTCTGTCTCTTGTCGTCTACCAAAAGGGACCTATCATACTCTAGAAATCTCTTCTTCAAGCTTTTCTCCTTTCTTGAAAGGCTTTTTGCGATAACTGCACGCATCGCCTGTGCCCTAGCCATGCTTCCGCCGCCGTTTAACTCTACTGTTATATCGTACTTTTTAGCTAGGTCTCCGGCTATCAAAACCGGCTCGTTCACTATAAGCCTCAAAAGCGTATCCGAATATGCAGAAAGCGATTTATGGTTCACCAAAATCTTGCCTGTGCCGTCGGTTATTACAGCTCTAGCTACGACCGTTTTCCTCTTTGCGACTATGATTGCGTTCTTCTTCATACTTTCCTATACTTCAATATGTTTGAAAGTTCGGATATTTTAACGTTGTGAACCGGCATGCCGGTCTTCATCCTAGCGACGATCAGTTTTTCCTGATCCTTATACTCATCTGGAACGTCCGCGAAAACCTTTATCCTTCTCAAGGCTTCTCTGCCATGTGGGCTTTTTCTTTTGAGCATGCCCCTTATAGCTCGCCTTACGATGCCGTTTACGTCTCTCGGGAAGAAAGGGCCTTTTGATGCAGTGCCTATCTCCATACGATTCCTGTATTTCTGCAGGATGTTGTTTTTCTCTCCTATTATTACTAAATCGTTTGCATTAACGACTACGACCGTATCTCCTTCTAAAGCTGCCTTAGCGGCATAAGTCGCTACTCTGCCAAGAACTGAACCTTTGCCATCGATTATCATATTATTTTATTCTATTAATTAGACCGCCGTAATAATTTAAGCTTATCTATTTCTTTTTCTTCTATTTACTTTGTTTCTATTCCTGAGATATGCGCCTAAAAACAGCCAAGCTACCAGCAAAGCTATTACTCCAAATTCGAACGAGACGGCATACGCACTGTAGTATTGCGCTAAGGTATACGCCTGTCCACCTATAAGCACGATGTTGGCCTCATCTAGCACCAGACCAAAGCCGAAGCCAAAAAAGAGCGCGAGCGGATTTCTAAGCAAATTGCTCTTTGACTTGTGGTCACTCAACGTAAACGACAGTATCCCTATTATGACAAGCAGGAAGGCACCAATGAAAAAATGATGTATGGTAATGCCGTCAAATATAAAACCTGTATTTCCCCCTAAGAAAACGTATATCCTGGCGATGGTTATCGCAAATACTGCGCCGACTATTATATAAGCCAACGGGTTGCTCAAGACCTCGTCTCTCCACTTTCTTAGCATATTATTCTTCTATAGAACAGTTTTTAACTTATAAAGCTAATAAGAATTCTTATGGGCCGGTGGTCTAATGGCATGACGTCACCCTCGCATGGTGAAGGCTCCGAGTTCGAATCTCGGCCGGTCCAGAATTTTTGCTGATTTGACGGTAAATGCTAAGTTTTATAAATTTACAAATGTTAAAGTCTAGATGCAGCTCAGTGATTTGATTGAATTAAAAGACGGTTTCTTCAAGCCAGTATTTTCTAAGCTTGACGGCTTCGTTTCTGTAGGCGTACTAGTCAGAGGCAAAGAACGGGGTATCTACGTCATAATGAAAAGCGACGATGCAATGGCGAGAAAAGCGATACAAAATGCCATGGTGCCGTATCCAGAACTGCATTGTGCATACCTTTTAGCCGGCTCTGTCGAAAGATACTCTTGAAATAGCTTGGTCCCCGGTTTTTAGTACTGCCTAGCTTCCTTTATGTATCTCCACAGTAGGAAGGACACAAAAGACGCCGCGAATGCTACTATCACCAGCAGGTTCTGCGGCACTGGAAAGTAAACTGCCAGGTTGGTTGTAGCTACTTGGTTCGGGAATATCAGGTTTTCTACCGCTATATAAACCCAAATCAGGAGAAAGTACAACCATAAAGCCTCAAAAAGAACCGATAAAAGGTGCCGGCGGTCCCGTTTCATACCTGTACTCTAACGTGATTTTCCTTTACCCACATTATCTTGGTTACTATAAAGAACGATACCAGTGAAACTACCATTATAGACACTATCGAAATGTCGGTGAAAAGATCCTTGCCAAGCAGATTGGTGTATCTTGAAAGGTATCCTATCAAGAAGATGTCGAACATTATCGGTATAAGAGTCAATGCGTTGAACTTCCCTAGCCTATAGACGGAGCTTAAGAAACCCCTGTTCTTGAAGTTTATCTTTTCGTTCATTATGAAGTTTGAAAGAGTATTTACCTCTCCACCTATAACCACCGCAAGGGGATAGAACCAGCCTAAGCTAAGGCTTAGATACACGGCAGAAAGGTTGGCTATGTAAGCAAGGGAATTGAAAAGGGCGAAAAGGATAGAAGACCTGTTTAAACTCTTGATTATAGAACTAACGGCGTCATTTACGCCTACGCCACTCTTGGTCTGTTTACGCTCATTTTTTATGACTTCGATGGTTTTTATGCCCTTGGCATTCAAAGCCCCGTTAGATTCGACGAAAAACGCCTTTCCTTTCAGCTTTGTTTCCTTTATTACCGCCGCAGCCTCTTTCGTGAATATCCTATTCATCGAAAACCCATTGTATGCGTTACAGAATGATAATATGTTGGTTATCTCTGTAACAAGAGCTTCTACAAACCCTCTTTTCTTTGATTCTATTACGTTACCTATGTCCAGATAGGGTTTAAACCAGTTCGCATTAGACAAAGAGTAATCCTCGAAGGTTACCATTTTGTCGGCGCTTAGTTCCATCGCCGCCGCAAGCCCTCTTCTAAGGGTATCACCTACCTCATTTCCATGGGAAAAGAGGATAAGTCTAAGGTTGACTAAACCGTCGATTTGTGGCATGCTCTTACCGTCCAATAGCACGATAGTGCCTGCCGGCATAGATTTATCTACCTCTAGAAGAAAAGCCCCCCTCTTAACCTTGTTTAAGGCATTAAGGTTAGGCATCAATAAAGCCACACTCGGATTTGCCATCTATAGATAATGTTTGTACTCTGTATTTAAATATGATGTGGTCACCGGCTCTGTAGAAATCCTATGATAATAATATAAGCAAGCTGTATGCATCGCCGGATGTCGTAGACCACGTCGATCACCTTCACTTCCTTCAGCTTGTTCAGATGCAGCCTGCTGCCCAAGGTGGGGCTGGACTTCCTCTTCTCCACGGAGTTGACAGTCTCCACGATGCTTCGTTTATGGTATTCCGATAATGGAAAGTCCGTCTTCATCAGCTTCCTCCATCTGCCTTTCGTTTTCCATACTGGGACGTCTTCGTTCCTTGCAGGAATGATCGATTCTGCGTGGAGTCTCTCCCTCGAAAATCTGTGGTTTCTCTCAGAATCGTATCCTTTATCGGCCAGTATCTGAGCGATCTTCACTATCTCGGTGGCTTTCTTCATGAGCGGTATGAAGGTCTTATTGTCGCTTTCATACCTCCGATTGGAAGAAGAAGCCGCTATAGCCTTCGTCTTCGGGTCTACGACGATGGAATGCTTGGCAGACCCCCTTCTACGCCGTTCTTCGCCTATCCTTCGCAGGTAGTGATAGGAAGCGTTTCGCTCTTCGTATCCGGTGGAGTCTATGGCGGCGTCCATCTTCTTGAGACCGAACAGTCCGAACGCGAAGGATAGC